>NZ_CP116346.1:2710000-3010000 GCF_030254645.1 Paucibacter sediminis | reverse complement strand
ACGCGCAAGGGTGGGGTGGAACGCCTGATCGTCAGCCAGCCCGAGTTCGCCAAGCGCGTCGGCCAGCTGGCGGCCGGCACGCCCGCGTCGACCTGGCGCAACTACCTGCGCCTGCGCCTGCTGGATGCCAGCGCCGACCGCCTGCCCAAGGCCTTTGCCCAGGCCCATTACGACTACTACGGCGCCACCATCCTGGGCCTGAAGGCGCCCGCGCCGCGCAACGAGGAGGTGATCCTGGCGATCGGCGGGCGCACCGGCGGCGCGCCGCTGGGCCAGGCGCTGGGCGAGCTGTTCGTGCAGAAGGCCTTCCCGGCCGAGGCGCAGCAGCGCGCGCTCGCGCTGGTGGCCGACATCAAGAGCGCGATGCGCCGCCGCATCAGCGAGCTGGGCTGGATGAGCGCGCCCACCAAGCAGCGCGCGCTGGAGAAGCTGGACGCGATGGTGCCCAAGATCGGCGCGCCGGAGCAATGGCCCGACTACCAGGGCCTGAGCCTGGCCAAGGACGACTACGCCGGCAATCTGCTGCGCGCCAATGCCTGGGCCACGCAGCGCCAGATGAATGAGCTGGACCAGCCGACCAACCGCAAGCGCTGGTTCACCAGCCCGCACATCGTCAACGCCTTCGCGGGCGGCCTCAACGAGATCACCTTCCCGGCCGGCATCCTGCAGCCGCCCTTCTTCGACGCCAAGGCCGACGATGCGGTGAACTATGGCGGCATCGGCATGGTGATCGGCCATGAGATCACCCACCACTTCGACGACCGCGGCCGCCAGTACGACGGCCAGGGCCGGCTCAAGGACTGGTGGACCGCCGAGGACGCCGCCGCCTACAAGGCGCGTGCCGAACGCGTGGTGGCGCTGTATGGCGGCTACCGCCCGCTGCCCGAGATGGCCATCAATGGCCAGCTGACCCTGGGAGAGAACATCTCCGACATGTCGGGCCTGCCGATCGCCTACGAGGGCCTGCAGCTGGCGCTCAAGCGCAGCGGCAAGACCGAGAAGATCGACGGCTACACGCCCGAGCAGCGCTTCTTCCTCTCCAACGCCATCGTCTGGCGCGGCAAGGTGCGCACCGAGTTCCTCATCAACCAGCTGCGCACCGACGGCCACTCGCCCGGTAAGTTCCGCGTGCTGGGCCCGATGTCCAACTCGCCGGCCTTCGCCAAGGCCTTCGACTGCAAGCCGGGCGATGGCATGGTGAGCACCGACCCGATCACCGTATGGTGAGCGGGGCGCCGCCTGAGCCCCTCCCGATCACCGTGTGGTGAACAGCAGCGCCGCGCGCAGCTGGTCGTCCAGCTGCGCCAGCGGCAGGGGCAGCCGGGCTTCGGCGGGCGTGGCCAGCGTGCGCTGGCGCTCGCCCCAGATCGGGTTGGGGAAATGGCTGTCCCAGTCGAAGCGGGCGATCACGTGCCAGTGCAGATGCGGCACCATATTGCCCAGGCTGGCGAGGTTCAGCTTGGCTGGCGCGAGCGCCTGGCGCAGCACCTGCTCAATGCGGTAGACCACCTCCATGCAGGCGCTGCGCGCCGCCAGGTCGAGATCGCTGAACTCGGCCACATGCGGCTGCCAGATGACGCGGTAGAAGGCCGGGAAGTCGGCGTCGGCGACGCGCACCACGCGCCACTGCGGGCGCTCCACGATGAGCAGGCCGCCAACTTCGGCACACAGGGGGCAGGCGTGGGTGGTGTTGCTCATGGCAGGCGTTCCGGGCGGCTTAAGATGCCGCGACTGTAGCCGCCTGCCGTGGAAGGAACGCATCGATGCTTGCTCGCCGTGTCTGTCTCATCGCCATCTCCACCCTGGCCGCGCTGGCCGGTCATGCGAGCCAAGCCGAAACCTGGCCGGCCAAGCCGATCCGCTGGGTGGTGGCCTACCCGGCCGGCGGCGGCTCGGACTTCTTGGCGCGCCAGCTCGCGCCCCAGCTCGGCAAGCAGCTGGGCCAGCCGCTGGTGATCGACAACCGCCCCGGCGCCGGCGGCATGATAGGCACCGACGCCGCGGCCAAGGCGCCCGCCGATGGCTACACCATCCTCAGCGGCGACAACGGCGCGCTGGTGTTCAACAGCGCCATGTACAAGAAGCTGCCCTATGCGCCGGCCGATCTGGCGCCGGTGGGGCTGATGGCCAAGTTCCCGCTCATCCTCACCGTGCACCCGGGCGCCGGCTTCAGCAGCGGCAAGCAGTGGCTGGACGAGGTGAAGGCCAACCCGGGCCGTTACAGCTATGCCTCGCCCGGCATCGGCAGCCCGCACCATCTGGCGATGGAACTGGTGAAGGACCGCAGCAAGAGCTTCATCGTGCACGTGCCCTACCGCGGCACCGCCTTCGCGGTGCAGGACCTGATGGCCGGCGTGGTGCCGATGGCCATCCTCGACACCGCCGCCGGCCTGCCGCATATCCGCGCCGGCAAGATCAAGCCGCTGGCAGTGCTGACGAAGAAGCGCATCCCGCAGCTGCCGGACGTGCCGACCTTCGAGGAGCTGGGCCTGAAGAACGTGGACGTGGCGGCCTGGCAGGGCTTGTTCGTGCCCAAAGGCACGCCGGCCGAGGCGGTGACGCGGCTCTCCAGCGAGATGCAGAAGGCGATCCAGCTGCCCGAGGTGCGCAGCAAGCTGGAAGACTTCGGCCTGGAGCTGGCGCCCAGCGACGCCCCCGCGCTGGCGCGCTTCGTGCAGGCCGAGACCCAGACCTGGCATGCGCTGATCAAGGAGCGCAAACTGGCGGCGGAATGAACCCACGCGCCGTCGCCGCCACCCTGCTGCTCGCGCTGACCGGCTTGGCCGGCCTGGCCCGGGCGGCCGCGCCGGCCTGCGAGAAGAAGCTGCGCTGGAACGACGACCCGCCCTTCTCCATGCGCCTGCCCGACGGCGCGATCGGCGGCGTGCAGATCGACATCAACGTCGAGGCGCTGCGCCGCATGGGCTGCGGCGTGAAGCTGGTGGAGATGCCCTTCGCGCGCGCCCTGGTGGAGCTGGAGCATGGCGATCTGGATGTGCTGGCCGGCGCCTTCAGGCGCCCCGAGCGCGAGGCCTATGCCTGGTTCTCGACGCCGGCGCTGCACTCGCGCAATATGCTTTACATACGCCGCGCCGACGCGGCGCGCTGGCCCTTCAAGAGCCTGCTCGAGCTGCGCGGCAGCCCCTTCAGGCTGGGCGCCCAGATCGGCGTGGTCTACGGGCCCGACTACGCCGCCCTGATGCGTGATGAGGTGTTTGCCCGCGGCGTGAGCAAGGTGAGCAATCGGCACGGCCTGTGGCAGATGCTGGAGCGCGGCCGCATCGACGGCGTGATTGCCGACGAGCTGACCGCCGAATTCGAGCTGGCGGGCCTGAAGCTGAGCGACAAGCTGCTCAAGACCCTGGTGATGGTGTCGGACGAACCGGCCCCCACCGCCTTCAGCATGCGCAGCACCGACCCGGGCTTCGTGGAGCGCTACAACAGCACCATCGAGGCGATGCGCCGCGACGGCAGCCTGCAGCGCATCGTGCAGCGCTACCTCGGTGCCGAAGCCGCTGCCGCCGCCCTGCCCTAGCCCGGGCTAGACCAGCACCCGCTCGATGCCGCCGTTGTTGGCCTTGGCCACGTAGTCCGGCATCCAGCTCTCGCCCAGGATCTTGTTGGCCATCTCGACCACGATGTAGTCGGCTTCCAGCAGGCCGTTCTGCAGATCGCCGCCATAGCGGGTCAGGCCCTGCAGGCAGCTCGGGCAGCTGGTGAGGATCTTGAGGTTCTCGGCCGCCGCCACCTTGCCGGACTCGCGCAACATCGTCTCGGTCTTGCGCAGCTCCTCTTCCTTGCGGAAGCGCACCTGGGTGGAGATGTCGGGGCGGGTCACGCCCAGCGTGCCGCTCTCGCCGCAGCAGCGCTCGCTCTTCACCACCTCGGGGCCCACCAGGGCTTTCACCGTCTTCATCGGCTCCTGCAGCTTCATCGGGCTGTGGCAGGGGTCGTGGTAGAGGTAGGCCTGGGTTGAGTCGAGCTTGATGCCCTTCTCGAGCAGGAACTCGTGGATATCGACGATGCGGCAGCCCGGGAAGATGTCCTCGAACTTGTAGCCCTGCAGCTGGTCGTAGCAGGTGCCGCAACTCACCACCACGGTCTTGATGTCCAGGTAGTTGAGCGTGTTGGCGACGCGATGGAACAGCACGCGGTTGTCGGTGATGATCTGCTCGGCGCGGTCGAACTGGCCCGAGCCGCGCTGCGGATAGCCGCAGCACAGATAGCCGGGCGGCAGCACGGTCTGCACGCCGGCATGCCAGAGCATCGCCTGGGTGGCCAAGCCCACCTGGCTGAACAGGCGCTCGGAGCCGCAGCCGGGGAAGTAGAACACCGCCTCGGTCTCGGCCGTGGTGCTGGCCGGGTTGCGGATGATGGGGACGTAGTCCTTGTCCTCGATGTCCAAGAGCGCGCGCGCCGTCTTCTTGGGCAGGCCGCCGGGCAGCTTCTTGTTGATGAAGTGGATCACCTGCTCCTTGATCGGCGCGGCGCCCACGCTGGCGCGCGGCGCGGCGGTCTGCTTCTTGGCAAAGCCCTTCAGCAGCTCATGCGCCAGGCGCTGGGCCTTGAAGCCCACGCCCACCATGGCGGTGCGCGCCAGCTTGATGGTCTCGGGATTGGTGGCGTTGAGCATGAACATGGCCGCGGCATTGCCGGGGCGCCAGGTCTTCTGGCCCATCTTGCGCAGCAGATTGCGCATATTCATGGTGACGTCGCCGAAGTCGATCTTCACCGGGCAGGGGTTCAGGCATTTGTGGCAGACCGTGCAGTGGTCGGCCACATCCTCGAACTCTTCCCAATGCTTGATCGAGACGCCGCGGCGCGTCTGCTCCTCGTAGAGGAAGGCCTCCACCAGCAGCGAGGTGGCGAGGATCTTGTTGCGCGGGCTGTAGAGCAGGTTGGCGCGCGGCACATGGGTGGCACACACCGGCTTGCACTTGCCGCAGCGCAGGCAGTCCTTGACGCTGTCGGCGATGGCGCCGATGTCGCTCTGCTGCATGATCAGCGACTCGTGGCCCATCAGCCCGAAGCTGGGCGTGTAGGCGTTGGTCAGGTCGGCATAGTCGGTGCCGCCACGCAAGAGCTTGCCCTTGTTGAAGCGGCCCTCAGGGTCGACGCGCTGCTTGTAGCCGGCAAAGCCCGCCAGCTCCTCGTCGGTGAGGAACTCCAGCTTGGTGATGCCGATGCCATGCTCGCCCGAGATCACGCCGTTCAGCGAACGCGCCAGCTTCATGATGCGCGCCACCGCCTCATGGGCGGTCTGCAGCATCTGGTAGTTGTCGGAGTTGACCGGGATGTTGGTGTGCACATTGCCGTCGCCGGCATGCATGTGCAGGGCCACCCAGACGCGGCCCTTCAGCACCTCGCCATGGATGCGCTTGCACTCGGCCAGGATGGCCTCGAAGGCCGCGCCGGCAAAGATGCCCTGCAGCGGCTTGAAGATCTGCGTCTTCCAGGAGGCGCGCAGGCTGTGGTCTTGCAGCTGGTCGAAGTAGCTGCGCTCTTCCGGGCGCGGCAGATCCAGCTCGTCCTTCCAGCGCGTCCAGCGGTGGCCGATTTCGTTCAGCAGCGCCAGCGCCTGCTGCACGCGGTCTTCCAGCAGCTCGGCGCTGGGGATCTCGCTGGCGTCGTCGCTCTTGCCCAGCGGCAGCTTGCCTTGCGTGAAGAAGGCCTGCAGGGCCTCCACCAGGGCCAGCTTGTTGCGCAGACTTAGCTCGATATTGATGCGCTCGATGCCCAGGGTGTACTCGCCCATGCGCTCCAGCGGGATCACCACGTCCTCGTTCACCTTGAAGGCATTGGTGTGCTTGGAGATCGCCGCGGTGCGCTTGCGATCGAGCCAGAACTTCTTGCGCGCGTCGGCCGAGACGGCCACAAAGCCCTCGCCGCTGCGGCCATTGGCCAGGCGCACCACCTCGGAGGTGGCGCGCGCCACCGCATCCTCGTCGTCGCCAACGATGTCGCCCACCAGCACCATCTTGGGCAGGCCGCCGCGCTTGCTCTTGGTGGCATAGCCCACCGCCTTCAGGTAGCGGTCGTCCAGATGCTCCAGGCCCGCCAGCAGCACCGGCGTAGCGCCGGCACCCTCGGCATCGGTGTTCGCGCCGCCCGCCTGGGTGGCCAGCGAGAACATGTAGTCCTTGATGTCGACGATGGAGGGCACGCAGTCCTTCGGGTTGCCGAAGAACTCCAGGCAGACGGTGCGCACATGCTTGGGCATGCGGTGCACGATCCAGCGCGCGCTGGTGATGAGGCCGTCGCAGCCTTCCTTCTGGATGCCGGGCAGGCCGGCGAGGAATTTGTCGGTGACGTCCTTGCCCAGGCCCTCCTTGCGGAAGGTGCGGCCGGGGATGTCCAGGCGCTCGCTGCGCTCCAGCTTCTTGCCCGAGGCATCGAAATAGCGCAGCTCGAAGCTGGCCATCTCGACGTCGTGGATCTTGCCCAGGTTGTGGTTGAGGCGAATGACCTCCAGCCACTTGGCATCCGGCGTGACCATCTTCCAGGAGGCCAGATTGTCCAGCGCCGTGCCCCACAGCACGGCCTTCTTGCCGCCGGCGTTCATCGCCACATTGCCGCCGATGCAGGAGGCCTCGGCGCTGGTGGGGTCCACCGCGAACACATAGCCATGCTGCTCGGCCAGGTCGGAGACGCGCTGCGTCACCACCCCGGCCTCGCTGAAGATGGTGGCCACCGGCCGGCCCACGCCGGGCAGCTCCAGCATCTCAACGCCGCGCAGGGCCTCGAGCTTCTCGGTGTTGATGACGGCGCTCTTCCACACCAGGGGCACGGCGCCGCCGGTATAGCCGGTGCCGCCGCCGCGCGGGATGATGGTCAGGCCCAGCTCGATGCAGCCCTTCACCAGATGGGCCATCTCGGCCTCGCTGTCGGGGGTCAGCACCACGAAGGGGTACTCGACGCGCCAGTCGGTGGCGTCGGTGACATGCGAGACGCGCGAAAGCCCGTCGTACTTGATGTTGTCCTTGGCGGTGTGCTTGCCCAGTACCTTGGTCGCACGCCGGCGCAGTTCGGCCACCTCGTCGAACTGGGCGGCAAAGCGCGCCACCGCGGCCTGGGCCAGCGTCAGCAGTTCGCCCACCGAGGCGTCGCGCTGTGGGTCCAGCGCCGGATTGCGGCGCTTCTCCACCTCGTGCAGGCGGTGCTTCAGGGCATCGATCAGCTGCTGGCGCCGCTTGGGGTTGTCGAGCAGATCGTCCTGCAGATAGGGGTTGCGCTGCACCACCCAGATATCGCCCAGCACCTCGTAGAGCATGCGGGCGGAGCGGCCGGTCTGGCGCTCGTCGCGCAGCGAGTTGGCCAGCTCCCAGGCGCGCGCGCCGAGCAGGCGGATGACGATCTCGCGGTCGGAAAAGGAGGTGTAGTTGTAGGGAATCTCGCGCAGGCGCGGGGCCTCGTGCGCGGCGGCAGCAGCAGCGGACTCTGTGGGCATCAGGGGATGCGGTGCATTCATGGCGGCGGGGGCAGGGAAAGAGCGAGGAGCAGGCAAGGTCCGCTGGCTTGTGGCCTGGGTGGCGCGCAGGGCGTGGAGCGAGTCGCCGCAGCCCGGACTGCGCAGGGCGTTGATCCTACCGCAGCGCAGCATGGACGCCCCGCGCAAGCCCGATTACCCTTGGCCCGCGCCGGCGCTTTGCCGGCCTTCTGATTCAGGGCAAGAACTGACCCCGGGATGACATTTACCAGTTGGTGAACTGTCACAATGCGCGGCTAATCTGCCTGGTTTCCCATTCGAGAGGAGCATCAACGTCCATGAAAGCACATCAGCTCGCAGCCGCGGCCCTGATCGCCAGCCTGTCCGTCGGCGCACAGGCACAAACCGAGATCCAATGGTGGCACTCGATGAGCGGGGCCCTGGGTGACTGGGTCAACGACCTCGCCCGCGAATTCAACGCCAGCCAGAAGGACGTCAAGATCGTGCCGGCCTTCAAGGGCAGCTACGACGAATCGATGACCGCCGCGATCGCCGCCTTCCGTGCCGGCAATGCGCCGCACATCCTGCAGGTGTTCGAGGTCGGCACCGCCACCATGATGGCCAGCAAGGGCGCCATCGTGCCGGTGGGCGAGGTGATGAAGATGGGCGACGCCAAGTTCGACCCGAATGCCTATGTGCCCGCGGTGGCCGGCTATTACACGGCACCCAGCGGCCAGATGCTGTCGATGCCCTTCAACAGCTCGACCACCGTCTTCCACTACAACAAGGACGCCTTCAAGGCCGCCGGCCTGGACCCCAACAAGCCGCCCAGCACCTGGCCCGAGGTGGCCCTGGCGGCCGCCAAACTCAAGGCCAGCGGCCACAAGTGCCCCTTCACCACCACCTGGGTGAGCTGGACCCAGTTCGAGAGCTTCTCGGCCTGGCACAACGTCGAGTTCAGCACCAAGAACAATGGCTTCGGCGGCACCGACACGCGCCTGGCCTTCAACACCCCGCTGCACCTGCGCCATATCGAGAACCTGGCGAACATGGCCAAGCAGGGCCTGTTCGTCTACAAGGGCCGCGGCAACACCGGCGACGCGACCTTCTACTCGGGCGAATGCGCGATGCTGACCGGCAGCTCGGGCCTCTACGCCAACATCAAGAAGAACGCCAAGTTCGCCAGCGGCATCGCCCCCCTGCCCTATTACCCCGATGTGGCCGGCGCGCCGCAGAACACCGTGATCGGCGGCGCCAGCCTGTGGGTGATGGCGGGCAAGAAGCCGGCCGAGTACAAGGGCATCGCGGCCTTCTTCAGCTACCTGGCCAAGGCCGAGGTGGCCTCGGAAAGCCACAAGCGCACCGG
Organism: Paucibacter sediminis; assembly: GCF_030254645.1. Taxonomy (NCBI): domain Bacteria; kingdom Pseudomonadati; phylum Pseudomonadota; class Betaproteobacteria; order Burkholderiales; family Sphaerotilaceae; genus Roseateles; species Paucibacter sediminis. The sequence goes on along the minus strand of NZ_CP116346.1, from coordinate 3,001,208 downwards.
CTATCTGCCGGTCACCAAGGCCGCCTACGAGCTGACCGAGAAGAGCGGCTTCTACAAGGCCAACCCCGGCACCGATGTCGCGGTGACGCAGATGATCCGCAAGACCACCGACAAGTCGCGTGGCGTGCGCCTGGGCAACTTCGTGCAGATCCGCACCATCATCGACGAGGAGATGGAGAACGTCTGGTCCGGCAAGAAGACGCCCAAGGAAGGCATCGACACGGCCATCCAGCGCGGCAACGAGCAACTGGAAAAGTTCCAAAAGACGGCCAAGCTGTGATCGCTTGAGCAAGACCTGAGCCATGGCCCTGGAAAAACGCGTTCTCTTCAAATCCGCCTGGTTGCCCTGGCTGCTGCTGGCGCCGCAGCTGGTGGTGATCAGCGTGTTCTTCTTCTGGCCGGCGGGTCAGGCGCTGCTGCAATCGATGCAGCAGCAGGACGCCTTCGGCACCTCCACCGAATGGGTGGGGCTGGAGAACTTCCGCGCGCTGTTCGGTGACGCCAGCTATCTGGAGTCCTTCCAGACCACCGCGCTGTTCTCGGCCCTGGTGGCGGTGCTGGGGCTGAGCGTCTCGCTGCTGCTGGCGGTGATGGCGGACCGGGTGGTGAAGGGTGCGGCGGTCTACAAGACGCTGCTGATCTGGCCCTATGCGGTGGCGCCGGCGATTGCCGGCGTGCTGTGGCTCTTCATGTTCGCGCCCAGCATCGGCGTGGTCTCGTACGCGCTGGGCGCGCTCGGCTTCGAGTGGAACCATCTGCTCAACTCGCGCCATGCCATGGCCCTGGTGGTGCTGGCCGCGGTGTGGAAGCAGATCTCCTACAACTTCCTGTTCTTCCTGGCGGGCCTGCAGTCGATCCCGAAATCGCTCATCGAGGCCGCGGCCATCGATGGCGCCAGCCCCTGGCATCGCTTCTGGACCATCGTGTTCCCGCTGCTCTCGCCCACCACCTTCTTCCTGCTGGTGATCAACGTCGTCTACGCCTTCTTCGACACCTTCGGCATCATCGACGCGGCCACCCATGGCGGCCCCGGCAAGGACACCGCCATCCTGGTCTACAAGGTCTACTACGACGGCTTCAAGGCCATGGACCTGGGCGGCTCGGCCGCGCAGTCGGTGGTGCTGATGTTCATCGTCATCACGCTGACGGTGCTGCAGTTCCGTTATGTCGAGAAGAAGGTGCAGTACTGACATGATCGAACGCCGCCCCGCCCTCACCCTGCTCTCCCATCTGGTGCTGATCCTGGGGGTGCTGATCGTCGCCTTCCCGCTCTACATCACCTTCGTGGCCAGCACCCACACGGCGCAGGAGATCGTCCAGGCCCCCATGCCGATGACGCCCGGCAGCCACCTGCTGGAGAACTACCGCGACGCGCTCTTGGGCAGCGCCACCGGCGGGAACTCGAAGGCGCCGGTGGGCCGCATGATGTGGGTGAGCCTGATGTGCGCGCTGGGCATCGCGATCGGCAAGATCGCCATCTCGCTGCTCTCGGCCTTTGCGATCGTCTACTTCCGCTTCCCCTTCAAGAGCTTCTTCTTCTGGGCCATCTTCGTGACCCTGATGCTGCCGGTGGAGGTGCGCATCGGTCCCACCTACCAGGTGGTGTCGGACCTGAAGATGCTCAACAGCTATGCCGGCCTGACGATCCCGCTGATCGCCTCGGCCACCGCCACCTTTTTGTTCCGCCAGTTCTTTATGACGGTGCCCGACGAGCTGGTGGAGGCCGCGCGCATCGATGGCGCCGGGCCCATGCGCTTCTTCAAGGACGTGCTGCTGCCCCTGTCCAGCACCAGCATCGCCGCCCTGTTCGTGATCCAGTTCATCTACGGCTGGAACCAGTACCTCTGGCCGCTCTTGGTCACCACCGAGGAGAACATGTACCCGGTGGTGATAGGCATCAAGCGCATGATCGCCGGCGGCGATGCGGCCAACGAATGGAACATCGTCATGGCCACCGCCATGCTGGCGATGATCCCGCCCGCGCTGGTGGTGATCCTGATGCAGAAATGGTTCGTCAAGGGCCTGGTCGACGCCGAGAAGTAAAGAGAAAAGAACATGGCAAGCATTTCCCTGCGCAAGGTCGTGAAGCGCTACGGCACCGGCCCCAAGGCCAACCAGGTCATCCACGGCGTGGATGCTGAGATCGCCGATGGCGAGTTCATCGTCATCGTCGGGCCCTCGGGCTGCGGCAAGTCCACGCTCTTGCGCATGGTGGCGGGGCTGGAGGAAATCTCGGGCGGCGAGATCGCGATCGGGCCGCGCGTGGTCAATCAGGTCGAGCCGGCGGACCGCGATATCGCCATGGTGTTCCAGAACTACGCGCTCTATCCGCATATGAGCGTGTTCGACAACATGGCCTACGGGCTCAAGATCAAGAAGGTGCCGGTTGACGAGATCAAGGCGCGCGTCGACAAGGCCGCCAAGATCCTGGAGCTCAGCCAGCTGCTGGACCGCAAGCCGCGCGCGCTCTCGGGCGGCCAGCGCCAGCGCGTGGCGATGGGCCGCGCCATCGTGCGCAACCCGCAGGTGTTCCTGTTCGACGAGCCGCTCTCCAACCTCGACGCCAAGCTGCGCGCCCAGACCCGGCTGGAGATCCAGAAGCTGCACCGCGAGCTGGGCGTGACCTCGCTGTTTGTGACCCACGACCAGGTGGAGGCCATGACCCTGGCCCAGCGCATGATCGTGATGAACGGCGGCCGCATGGAGCAGATCGGCACGCCCGAGGAGGTCTATGCGCGACCGGCCAGCACCTTCGTGGCCGGCTTCATCGGCTCGCCGCCGATGAATCTGCTGAAGGGCCGCGCCGAGGGCACGATGTTCCACGTTGGCGGCATCAGCCTGCCGCTGCCGGCCGCCGCGCCGCGCGATGGCGAGCTGATCCTGGGCCTGCGGCCCGAGCACCTGGACCATTGGAATGCCAGTCAGGGCTGGCCGCTGACGGTGGAGATGATCGAGATGCTGGGCGCCGAGCGGCTGGTCTACGGGCGGCTGGGCAGCGAGCTCTTCACCCTGCGCATCGACGCCACCCACGTGCCGCCCACGGTGGGCGAGACGCTGATGCTGGAGCTGAGCGCCAAGCATCTGCACTGGTTCGACGCCCAGAGCACGCAACGCGTATGAAAAGAACGCTCCCGCTGCCCTTCTGGATCGCGCACCGCGGCGCCGGCAAGCTGGCGCCGGAGAACACCCTGGCTGCGTTCCGCCTTGGCGCCCAGCACGGCTACCGCGCCTTCGAATGCGATGTGAAGCTGAGCCGCGACGGCGTGCCCTTTCTGCTGCACGACAGCACGCTGAACCGCACCACCTCGGCGCGCGGCCGCGCCGCCGAACGCGACTGGAGCGAGCTCTCGCGCCTGGACGCCGGCGGCTGGCACAGCCGCGCCTTTGCCGGTGAACCCTTGATGAGCCTGGAGGCGCTGGCCGCCTTCATCCTCGCCAATCGCTTTGCGCTCAATATCGAGATCAAACCCACGCCCGGTCAGGAGTTCGAGACCGGCGAGGTGGTGGGGCGCGAGGTGCTGCGTTTGTGGGCCGGCCAGACCAGCCTGCCGGTGTTCAGCTCCTTCCAGCCCGAGGCCTTGCGTGGCGCACGCGCGAGCGCCCCCGAGGTGCCGCGCGGCCTGCTGCTGGACGGCTTGCGCGCGGGCTGGCTGGACGAAGCCCAGGCGCTGGGCTGCCAGGCGGTGATCAGCAACTACAACCTGATGGACGCCGCCACGGTGGCGCGCATTCATGGGGCCGACATGCGGGCGCTGGTCTACACGGTGAACGACGAGGCCGCCGTCCGATGGCTGCGCGCCAACGGCGTGGACGGCATCATCACCGACGCGGTGGACAAGTTTTCGCCGGTGGGCTGAGGCGGCAAACGGCATCAAGCGGAAGTTCAAGTGCAAGCGTGGAAGATCGGAAGCGCAGAGGTAGCGCCGATTTACCGAGCACGCACCAAGTGCCGCATCAGGTCTTTGCGCGCGCGACCCAGGCCGGCAGGCACTCGGAGTACGCCCGTGGCATGAGGGGCGCGCACAAGCAGCGGTGTTGGCAAAGCACTGGGCGGGTGGCTGCGGTGGCCCTCTTGCGCTGCCGAGGAGCACAGGACCTTGTGGCCGCGCGCGTACTCGCGCGCCTCAAGCACTGGATTGGCGCAGCTTGTCTGAACGGAGCGAGCCGCAGGTGAGCGCAGTGAGTTGTGCGCCGGGCCGCGAGGGCCGAGCACCGCAGGGGAGCCCGAGCGACGCGAGGGCCTGCGCATCCGGGCCGCAGCGGCCACCTGCCCAGGGCTTTGCCGCCAGCCGCCCTACGCTATGCGTGCGTACACGCAGGTATTGCGCGGCTCGCCGTTCACGGTCAGCGCATCCTGGCGCAGCACGCCCTCGAGTTCATAGCCGCAACGCTCGGCCACCGCGCGACTGCGCAAGTTCAGGTCATCCATGCGGATCTCGACCCGACGTGCACGCAGGCTCTCGAAGGCCATGCGCGTGAGCGCCTGTACCGCCTCGCTCACATAGCCCTGGCCGAGTGCGCTGCTGCGTATCCAGTAGCCGATCTCGAAGCGTCGCACCTCCCAATCGAGCCGATGCAGGCCGGTGCCGCCCAGCAGGCGGCCGGCGCGGCCATCCTCGCCCTTGCGGTAGATCTGGTAGACCAGATCGCGGCGCAGGATGAAGTCGGCCTGCATGCGGCGCATCACCGCCTCGCTGTCTTCCACCGTGGGCGCGAGCTGGGCCCAGGGCATCCAGGGCTTGAGGTGTTCGATCGATTCGGTGACGGCCGCCGCCAGGGCCTGGCCCAGGCCGGCGCGCGGCGCCGCCAGCACCAGCCGCTCGGTGACGATCTCTTCGGGAACCTTGATCAGGATGGGGTCAGGTGTTGTCATGCGGGAGGGGTTCGATCATTCTTCGTCTTCACTTGCTGGGGGCCCAGTCGGGGTCGATGCGGCCCGGCTGGGCCTCGGCGCCCAGCGCGGGCTCAGGCTCGCCGCTATCGATGCTAGGCAGCTCGCGCACCTCGCGGATGGCGGGCACGCGCAGCGCCACCGCAGCCACCGCCAGCGCGCCCAGGCCGGCAAACAAGAGCGCGGCGCGCAGGTCCACATACTCGCCCAGCCAGCCGCCGATCAGGGCGCCGGGGCCGGCAGGGATCAGGATCAACCAGCGCATCGTGCTGGTCATGCGGCCCAGCATCGGCCCGGGCGTGACCGCCTGGCGCAGCGAAAGGAAGTTGATGAAGATCAGCACCGCGCCGACGCCAAAGGCAAACAGCATGAAGGCAAAGGCCGCGATGCCCAGCTCATTGGCCGGCGCCAGCCCCAGCGTCAGCCAGCCCAGGCCGCACACCGCCAGGCCCAGGATCAGGCAGGGGCCCGGCCCCATCGCCTTGGAGATGCGATGGCCGAATATGCTGGTGAGCACCGTGCCCACGCCCAGTGCCACATAGCTCAGGCCCACGGTCTGGGCCGACAGCCCCAGCACGCGGGTGGCGAACAGGATCTGCACCACCTGGGCGGCGTTGTTGAAAAGCTGCCAGCCACCCACCGTGCAAGCCAGGCTGATGAGCAGGCGCCTGTTGCGCACAAAGGCCACGCCAGCCTTGAGGTCGCGCCAGAAATCCGCGCCGCTGGTCTTGTGCACCTCTTCCTGCACCTTGATGCCGCGCAGGATGGTGGCCGAGACCAGCACCAGCACCGCATCGGCCGCCAGCGCCATGGGCGCGCCCAGCAGCTTGATCAGCAGGCCGGCAATGCCGGGCCCGGCCACCTCGGCGCCCGATGAGGCGAGCGAGTTCTTGGCATGCGCCTCCACCAGGCGGTCGCGCGAGACCACCTGGGTCAGCACGATCTGCGCCGCGCTGCCGGCCAGGGTGTAGACCGTGCCCAGCACCAGACCCACCGCATACAGCCAGGTCATCGACAGCCAGCCCATCCAGGCGGCCAGCGGCACGGTGGCCACCGCCACCGCGAGGATGGACTCGCCCACCACATAGACCGGCAGCTTGCGCACGCGGTCCAGCCACACGCCGCCGGGCAGCGAGAACAGCACGAAGGGCACGATCTCCATGGCGGTGAGCAGGCCCATCTGCGTGGGGCTGGCATGCAGCAGCACCGCCGCGGTGAGCGGCAGGGCCAGCATGGTGATCTGCCCGCCCAGCGAGCTGATCAGTATCGAAGTCCAGAGCCGGCGGTAGACCATGTCGCGCAGCAGATCCCCGGGTGGCAGGGTGAGCGCAAGTCTGAGCCGGTCAAACCAGGAGATGGCCTGGGTTTGCATGGGAATCACTCCAACAGCAGGCGCCGCGCCTTGTGAGCGCTACGCCGGGCCCGCGCAGCGGGCATAAGTACGGAAAACGCGAAGCCGGCGTCAGGAGCCGGCGGGCCACGCGGCGCGCGTTGTTGCTATCAATGCGGCGCGGGCGAGTGCCCAGACCGGCGCGCGCGCACGCCGCCGGCACGGGGTGTGCGCGTTCGGGTGCGGTCCAGCAGCTTGGTCATGGGTTTCAGTGCAGGGGATTGCGGAGCATGGTAGCAGCGCGGCTTGACGCCCAGCAAGTCCCAGAAGTATGGGCGGTGCGCTGGGCGTGCGCGCTCAATAGCCCACCGCGGCGCCATCCCGGCGCGGGTCGCTGGCGGCCACATAGCCCTCCACGCCCGGATCACCCAGGCGCCAGATGAACTGGCCGGCGCCGAAGTCCTGGTAGCTGTCGTGGATGTCGCCGATCTGGTGGCCCAGCGCGCGCAGGCCCTCGATGGTGACCGGCGGCATGTGCGGCTCGACGTTGATGGACAGGCCCTCGTTGAAGCGCCAGCGCGGCGCATCGCAGGCGGCCTGCGGTTGCTGGCCATAGTCCAGCATGCGCACCAGGGTCTGCATATGGCCTTGCGGCTGCATATTGCCGCCCATCACGCCGTAGCTCATCACCGGCTGGCCGTCCTTGGTCAGGAAGGCGGGGATGATGGTGTGGAAGGGGCGCTTGCCGGGCGCCACCACGTTCGCGTGGCCCGTCTCCAGCGTGAAGCAATGGCCGCGGTTCTGCAGCGAGAGCCCGTAGCTGGGCACGACCAGGCCCGAGCCGAAGCCCATGTAATTGCTCTGGATGAAGCTGACCATCATGCCGCTCTCGTCCGCGGCGGTGAGGTAGATGGTGCCGCCCTTGACCGGGTTGCCGGCCTTGAAGTCCTGCGCCAAGTCCATGCGCACGAGCTTGGCGCGCGCGGCAAGATAGCCGGGGTCCAGCAGCTGTTCCACCGTCACCCGCATCGCGCTGGCATCGGCCACATAGCGATAGACATCGGCGAAGGCCAGCTTCATGGCCTCGATCTGCAGATGCTGCGAGGCCACGCCGTCCACCGCATGCGCTGGCAGGTCCAGGTGCTTGAGGATGCCCAGCGCGATCAGCGCCGCGATGCCCTGGCCATTCGGCGGGATCTCGTGCAGGGTGTGGCCGGCATAGTCCTGCGAGATTGGCTTGACCCACTCGGGCCGGTAGGCCGCGAAGTCGGCCGCCGTCATCGCGCCGCCGGTCTCGTTGGCAAAGGCTTCCACGGCGGCCGCCACCTCGCCGCGATAGAAGGCCTCGCCCTTGCTCGCCGCAATCAGGCGCAGCGTGCGCGCCGCGTCCGGGAACTTGAACAGCTCACCCACCGCGGGCGCGCGCCCGCGTGGCAGAAAGGCCTGGGCAAAACCGGGCTGACGGGTGAGCTCGTCGACGGCCGCGGCCATCGCCCATTTGCTCTGCACGATCACCGGCACGGCATAGCCGCGCTCGGCAATCTCGATCGCCGGTGCCATCAGGTCGGCGAAGGGCAGCTTGCCAAAGCGCTCGCTCAAGGCCACCCAGCCTGCCACCGCGCCGGGCACCGTCACGCCGCCCCAGCCGCGTTTGGGCGGCACCTTGGCATCGGCGCCATAGGTCTTGAAGAAGTACTCGGGCGTCCATGCCGCCGGCGCCGTGCCCGAGGCGTTCAGGCCGTGCAGCTCCTTGCCATCCCAGAGGATGCAGAAGGCATCCGAGCCCAGGCCATTGCTGCAGGGCTCCACCAGGGTCATGCAGGCGGCGGTCGCGATCGCCGCGTCCACCGCGTTGCCCCCCTGGGCCAGCATGCGCAGACCGGCCTGCGCGGCGAGCGGATGCGAGGTGGAGACCACGTTGCGCGCGAACAGCGGGCTGCGCTGACTGGGATAGCCGGCGGACCAATTGAAGTGTGAGCTCATGGCACTGCTGGTGGATGGAACGATGCGCCATCTTGCCTCATCGGCGTGCCAGGCAAGACCTGACCCCAGGCGGACCGTGCGATGGGTGTGCGGTGTAACGCTTTGCAACGCCTAGGGTTAACGTCAACTGCCGGGGTCAGGGCCTCGTTGTGGAGTGGCAAGTTCAACAACCCTGGAGTGATCCAAATGAATGCTCTGAAGACCGCCCTGATCCCTGCTCTGCTGGCCCTGTCCACCGGCCTGGCGATGGCGCAAAACCCCGGAGCCACGGCAACTCCTGCGCCGACCACAACGCCCGCGACGGCGGCCACGACCGCGGCTCCCGCCGCCACCACGGCACCCGCCGCGGTGAAGGCCGAGGCCAAAACCGAGTTGAAGGCCGAGTTGAAGACCGCCGCTGCGACCACCGCCGAAGCCGCCAAGCCCGCCGTGCACGCCAAGAAGCATGCGAAGAAGCACGCGGCAAAGCCAGCCGCGGCCGATGCCGTCAAGGCAGACGCGCCGGCCAAGAACTCCTGAGCTGGGCCGCGCCCGGACTTCAAGCCCTGTTGACATCCTGAACCAGACGGAAAGAGAACACACCATGAACAAGACCACCCTGATCGCCGGCCTGCTGACTGTTTGCGCCGCTGTCGCCCAAGCCCAGACGCCGGCCCCGGCCGCAGCCCCCGCCAAGATGCCGGCACCGGCGGCCACCGCCACGGCAACCGCCGCCACGCCGGCCACGCCAGCGACCGCCGCCACACCCGCAACCCCGGCCGCTTCCGCTGCCAAGGCCGAGGCCAAGGCAGCACATGCAGCCAGCGCCGCCAAGCCCGCGGTGAAGGCCGAGCCGGCCAAGACCGAAGCGCCCAAGAAGTAAGACCACTCGCCCCCCGTTTGCGAGACCCGCCCTGGTGGCGGGTCTTTTCTTTGGCGCCGCAAAACCGTCGCTTCGCGCCGCGCGGCTTGGTCCGGTCGCATCGCGCTGGGGCGCCCGGGCCTGGCTGCCTAGGCTGAGCGCACTTTCACTCAGCCACCAGCCATCATGAGACCCAACCCAGCCATCACCACCCTGCTGAGCCTCGCCGCCACGCTCGCCCTGCTGCATGGGCCGGCCCGCGCCTTGAGCGAGACCGAGTTCCAGGAGGCCTTCCAGCAATTCAACCAGGCCACCCAAGGCCACAGCGAGCTGATCGAGGCATCGGCGGAGCGCTTCACCACGCTCTCCAAGGCCGAGCCCGCGCATCCGCTGCTGCGCGCCTATGCCGGCGCGGCCACCTCGCTGCGCGCCACCACCACCCTGCTGCCCTGGAAGAAGATGAGCTATGCGGAGGATGGGCTGGCGCAGATCGACAAGGGCCTGGCCCTGCTCGGCAAGGAACATGAGCAGCAGCGCGTGCGCGGCACGCCGGTGAGCCTGGAGACGCGCTTCGTCGCCGCCAACACCTTTCTGGGGCTGCCCGGCATGTTCAACCGCGGCGCGCGCGGCAGCCTGCTGCTGCAGGAGATCCTCAAGGACCCGCTGTTCGCCAGCAGCCCGGCGGGCTTCCAGGCGGCGGTGCGGGCGCGTGCGGCCAAGCAGGCCGGCGCCGAGCCGAAGGCGGCGCAGCCATGAGCGCCACCCGCGATCCCATCATGAGCTTGCGCGGCGTGCGCAAGACCTACCGCCTCGGCGAGCATGTGATTCCGGCCCTGCAGGGCGTGGACCTGGATGTGCCGGCGGGCGAGTTGCTGGCCCTCACCGGCCCGTCGGGCAGCGGCAAGAGCACCTTGCTGAATCTCTGCGGCCTGATCGACAGCCCCGATGAGGGCCAGGTCTTGCTGCGCGGCCACGCCGTGGATGCGCGCGCCGAGCGCGCCGCCACGCTGCTGCGCCGCGATGCCATCGGCTTCGTGTTCCAGAGCTTCAACCTTGTGCCGGTGATGACGGTGGCGGAGAACGTCGACTACCCGCTCTTTCTCGCCGGCGTGGCGGCCGGCGAGCGCGCCACGCGGGTGGCCGAGGCGCTGCGCGCGGTGGGCCTGCACGAGCATGCGGCGCACCGGCCGGACGCGCTCTCGGGTGGCCAGCGCCAGCGCGTGGCGATCGCGCGTGCGCTGGTGAAGCGGCCCGCGCTGGTGATCGCCGACGAGCCCACCGCCAGCCTCGATTCACACACCGCCGAGACGATGGTGGACCTGATGCGCGAGCTGGCCCATGGCCAGGGCACCAGCTTCATCATCGCCACCCACGACGCCCGCCTGACGCGCCGCTGCGACCGCGTGGTGGCGCTGCTGGACGGCAAGACCACGGAGACCCTGCAATGAAGTGGCTCAAATTCGCCTGGCTCAACAGCCTGCGCAACCGCCGGCGTTCGCTCGTCACCTTGGGCATTGCCGCACTGGGCACGGCCGCCATCCTGCTGGCGGGCGGCTTTGCCATCTTCACCTACCAGAGCCTGGCCCAGGCGGCGGCGCGCGGCACCGGCCATCTTGTCGTGGCCAGCCCGGCGCAGTTCAACAAGGACGAGGACACCCCGCTGCAATACGGCCTGGACGACTGGCAGCGGCTGCGCACGCGGATGCTGGCCGACGAGCAGGTGCGCCAGGTGCTGCCACGCGTCGAGTTCAGCGGCCTGATCTCCAACGGCGAGAAGTCCACCGTGATGATGGCGGCCGGCATCGACGCCGACGCCGAGTTCGCCATCAAGGGCCCGTTCCTGCAGATCCGGGCCGGCCAGGTGCTGAGCTCGACCCAGCAGCGCGCGGTGATGCTGGGCGAGGGCTTGGCGCGCAGCCTCAAGGCCAAGCCCGGTGATGCGCTCACGCTGCTGGCCAGCACCACCGAGGGCGCGCTGAACGCGATCGATGTGCAGGTGGTGGGCATCTTCTCCACCGGCATCGCCGAGATGGACAAGCGCTCGCTCTATCTGGACCTGGCGAGCGCCCAGGCTCTGCTGGCGACGCAGCGCGTCTCCTCGCTGGGCGTGTTCCTCGATCGCATGGAAAGCACGCCGGCCGCGCAGGCACGCATGCAGGCGCTGGCGCCGCAGCTGGAAGTACGCACCTGGGAGCAACAGGCCAGCTTCTACCGCAGCGTGAAGCAGCTCTACAACCGCATCTTCGGCGCGCTGGGCGTCATCATCGGCGTGATCGTGGTGTTCGTGGTCAGCAACGCGATGGCCATGGCCATCATCGAACGCACCCGCGAGATCGGCACCCTGCGCGCGCTCGGCACCCTGCCCTCGCAGCTGCTGCAAAGCCTGGCGCTGGAGGGCATGCTGCTGGGCGGCGGCGGCGCCTTGCTGGGGGCCCTGCTGGCGCTGGGCTTGAGCCTGCTGCTCTATGTGCTGCCGGTGGAAATGCCGCCGCCCCCCGGCTACTCGCGCGGCTACCCGCTGCAGGTGGCGATCGATGCGGGCCTCTATGCCGCCACCCTGCTGGCGATGCTAACCCTGGCCATGCTTGCCTCCGCCGCGGTGGCCCGCAAGACCGTGGCCAAGCCCATCGTCGACGCCCTCGCCCATACCTGAAGGATTGGCCATGAAGATAAAGACCATAGTTTTGCTGACGCTTGCGCTGGGCCTTGGCACAGCCCAGGCCGCCGATGTGGCTGCGCTGCTGCGCGATGCCGACCGCTACCGCGCGGGCGCCGATCAGCAGCAGATCGACACCCAGGTGGAGGTGTTGAACGCCGACGGCAGCATCGAGAAGGAGCGCCGCTACACGGTGCTGAGCCAGCCCGGCCACCGCTCGCTGGTGCTGATGCAAAGCCCCGCCGAGAAGGGCCAGAAGGTGCTGATGCTGGGCGACGACTTCTGGCTGCTGATGCCAGGCAGCCAGCGCCCCATGCGCATCACGCCGACGCAGAAGCTGCTGGGCGACGCCTCCACCGGCGACATCGCCACGCTCTCCTGGGCCGAGGACTACGAAGGCGAGCTGCTGGGCGAAGAGCGTTGCGGCGAGGCCGCCTGCCTGCACCTGAGCCTGAAGGCCAGGCGCAAGAGCGTGAGCTACCAGCGCATCGAGCTGTGGGTAGGCAAGCAGCGCCACGAGCCGCTCCGGGCCGAGCTGTATGTGCAGTCGGAGAAGCTCGCCAAGCAAGCGAGCTTCGTGCTGGACAAGGCCCAGTCCATGGTGCTGGAGATGGCCTTGCAGGATGCGCTCAGCAACAAGAAGCTGACCCATGTGCGCTACCTGGCACGCAAGCCACGGCAGGTGCCCGAGGCCTGGTTCAACCCGATGTTCCTGGCGCGCAGCCCGAGTCTGGAATGAGGGCCGTGATCCCATCCGCCCTGCTCGCGCTGGCCCTGCTGACCGGCAGCGCGCGTGCCGAACTGACTGGTCAGCTGCGCGGCCAATGGCAGGAGCGCAGTGCGGCCGCGCTAGGCCCGCTGGCCGCGGCGAACGCGCTGCAGGCGGGCACCGCCCCGCAAGCCGGCAGCGGCGCCTTGCTGGATGCGGAGTTGCGCGCCTCGGCCGGCCCGCTGACGGCGGCGCTGAGCCTGCAGCACAGCCGCCTCGACGGCCTGCCGCCGCGCTCCACGGCGGCGCTGCAGGAGCTCTACCTGTCCGGCGAGGCCCTGGGCTGGCAATTCAGCGCCGGGCGCAAGCTCGTCGCCTGGGACGTGGGCTACGCCTTCCGGCCCAACGACGTGGTGGCGCAGGAAGAGCGCCGCACCCTGCTCTCCAACATGCCGCGCGGCCGGCCCTTGCTGCAGGCCGAGTATTTCAGCGCCGAGACGGCCTGGAGCCTGGTCTGGGTCAACCCCGAGCCCAGGCAGCAGGCGCATTTCGGCGACGAGCAGGCGCTGGCCTTGCGCGTCTACCAACGCCGCGGCGCGCTGGACCTGCACGGCTTCGCACGCCTGGGCGAGCACACCCATGAGAGCCTGGGGGCCGCCGCGGCCTGGGTGGCCAGCGACAGCATCGAGCTGCATGCCTCCTGGCGCTACGCGCGTCGCAACGAGGTCTGGCGCAACCGGAACGGCACGGCCGCGCTGTTGCCCGCCTCCCCGTGGCAGGTCGAAGCGCTGGGGCGGCGCCAGCAGGCCCTGCTTGGCGCCAGCTGGACCGGCGAAAACCGCCTCAGCCTGATGGCGGAGGCCTGGTGGGACGGCAACGCGCTCAGCGCCGCGCAATGGCGCGACTGGGCGAACCTCAACGGGGGCTTGAGGGCCATCGCCAGCCAGCTGCCGGCGCCGCTGCAGGGTGCCGCGGCCGGCAACCTGGCCTGGCAGGCCCAGGCCTTTGGCAACAGCAGCCTGCGCCGCCGCAATGTGTTTGTGCGCCTGGCCTGGGATCACGAGGCCTGGCAACCGGCGCTGGACCTGCTTTACACGCCCGAGGACGGCGGCCGCATCGTCACCGCCTCGCTGGCCTGGACCGGCAATCGCTGGCGCATCGACGCCGGCCTGCGCAGCTGGGGCGGGCCGGCTGCCAGCGTGATCGCACAGCTGCCACAGCGCCGCCTGGCCTATCTGGCCAGCAGCTGGTCGTTCTAGCGGCGCTCTTCCATCAGGCCGACGAGATTGCCGTCGGGGTCGCGCACAAAGCCCATCCAGAGCTCGTGGTCGGGCATGCGCGCCACCAGATGCGGGGCCGACTCGGCGCGGGCGCCGCGCGCCAGCAGCTCGGCATAACGTTCTGCGAGCGCGTCCACGCGGAAATACAACACCGAGTTGGCACCCACCGCGCCATGCCTTTGGGGCGTGCTGAGCATCAGCCGCACGCTGCCCATCTGCAGGAACGCCAGCTCGGGCCCGGCGGCAAAAAGAAAGGGCAGGCCCAGGGCGTCGCGATAAAAGCCCAGCGCCGCATCGACGTTGCTGACCGTCTGCGCGACCTGTCCGAGTTCGGGTGCCTTGCCGCTGCTCATGGCTCAGGCCGCTTGGGCTTCGCGTGCCGCGGCGCAGGGGCAGGCTTGCCGCTCCAGGGCCTCGTCGAACACCGCACGCGCGCAGTCATGGCAACTCCCGCAGCCCGAGGCCAGCCGGGTCTCGTCCTGCAAGACCTCGAAATTGCGCAGGCCCGCATCCACGGCCCGGCGGATATCGCGGTCGGAAACACGGTGGCACAGACAGATGATCATGGCTTGCGACAGGAGCTGCGGCGAATGGCTCATATCCTATCGCAAATGCGAACGGTTCTCAATACATGATTGAAAACCCCTGCACGCCCTCAGCTTGCGCTGCCAAGCTGGCTCTGCAGCCAGTTCTGCTCGCCCACCTGACCCACCAGCGCGATCTGGGTTTCCAGATGGTCGATATGCTCCTCGGTGTCGCTTAGGATGGCCTCGAGCACCTCGCGCGAGACATAGTCGCGCACGCTCTCGCAATAGGCGATGGCGTCCTTGAGCAGGGGGTGCGAGCCCATCTCGATCTTGAGGTCGCAATGCAGCACCTCCACCGCCGTCTCGCCGATGAGGAGCTTGCCCAGGTCCTGCAGATTGGGCAGGCCTTCGAGCATCAGGATGCGCTCGATCAGCTTGTCGGCATGCTTCATCTCTTCGATGGATTCCTGGTACTCATGCTTGGCCAGCCCCTCGTAGCCCCAGCTCTTGAGGATGCGGGCATGCAGGAAGTATTGGTTGATCGCGGTCAGCTCGTTCTTCAGCTGGGCGTTCAGGTATTCGATGACCTTGGCATCGCCTTTCATATCGCTCTCCTTGCACCGGGCAGGCACCGATTGTGCGGGCCCCGGCCGGCGACGGGAAGTCTCCCGGTTGACCCGCGCCCGGCAAATTCACTATTGCGAATGGTTCGCATTTATCATGCTTGCCATGATCAAGGTCAAGCAACACCGCCCAAGCCCCCTCGCCCCGGAAGAAGGCGGCGGCGCGCCCGCCAAGGATGCAACTACCCCGCCCTTGCGGCGCCTGTGCAGCAGGCAGTTGCTGGGCGACGCGCGCGAACTCGAGATCGCCCATGGCGATCAGGTCTATCGTCTGCGCCTGACCTCGCTGGGCAAGCTGATTTTGACCAAATAGCGTTCGGCTCTGGCGATTAGATATATCTACAATATCCCAAAAAGGAGCTCCGATGACCCCGACCCCGCACGCCAATTTCATCGCCGGTCAATGGCTGACCGGCGCCAGCAGCCGCGCCAATATCAACCCCTCGGACACGCGCGACGAGATCGGCCGCTATGCCCAGGCCGACACCGCCCAGACCGAGCTGGCGATCGCCGCCGCCCACGCCGCTGCGCCCGCCTGGGGCCTCTCCACCCCGCAACAGCGCGCCGACGCATTGGACCGCATTGGCAGCGAGATCCTGGCCCGCAAGGACGAGCTGGGTGAGTTGCTGAGCCGGGAGGAGGGCAAGACCCGCCCCGAGGGCGTGGGCGAGGTGGCGCGCGCCGGTGCGATCTTCAAGTTCTTCGCCCAGGAGGCGCTGCGCCAGCGTGGTGACAAGCTGGCCTCGGTACGGCCGGGGGTGGAGATCGAGGTCACGCGCGAGCCGGTGGGCGTGGTGGGTCTGATCACGCCGTGGAATTTCCCCGTAGCGATTCCCGCCTGGAAGATCGCGCCGGCCCTGGCCTTCGGCAACACGGTGGTGTTCAAGCCGGCCGAACTGGTGCCGGGCTCGGCCTGGGCGCTGGCCGAGATCATCAGCCGCGCGGGCCTGCCCGAGGGCGTCTTCAATCTGGTGATGGGCCCCGGCAGCGTGGTGGGCCAGGCCCTCTTGAACGATGCGCGCGTGCAGGCGCTGAGCTTCACCGGCTCGGTGGGCACCGGCCAGCGCGTGGCCCAGGCCGCGGTGATGCGCGGCGCCAAGTTCCAGCTGGAGATGGGCGGCAAGAACCCGCAAGTCGTGCTGGACGATGCCGACCTAGCCACCGCGGTGAACTGCATCGTGCAGGGCGCCTTCTATTCGACCGGCCAGCGCTGCACGGCCTCCTCGCGCATCATTGTCACCAAGGGCATCTACCCGCGCCTGCTGGAGGCGCTGGCGCAGGCCACGCGCGAGCTGCGCGTGGGCCATGCGCTGGCCGCAGGCACGCAGATTGGCCCGGTGGTGGACGAAAGCCAGCTGGCCCAGGATCTGCGTTACATCGCCATCGCTCGCGCCGAGGGCGCGCGCCTGGTGGCGGGCGGCGAGGCACTCGGCCTGGAGGCGCCTGGCCACTATCTGCAGCCGGCCCTGTTCGCCGACTGCGACAACGCCATGCAGCATTGCCGCGAGGAAATCTTCGGCCCGGTGGCCAGCCTGATCCCGGCCGAGAACTACGAACATGCCCTCGAACTGGCCAACGACACGCCCTTCGGCCTGGCCAGCGGCATCTGCACCGGCTCGCTCAAGCATGCCAGCCACTTCAAGCGTCATGCCCAGGCCGGCATGGTGATGGTGAACCTGCCCACCGCCGGGGTCGACTACCACGTGCCCTTCGGCGGCCGCAAGGGCTCCAGCATGGGCTCGCGCGAACAGGGCAGTTACGCGGCCGAGTTCTACACCAGCGTCAAGACCAGCTATCTGCAGCCCTGAGGAGGCTGCAGCTGAGGGCGCCGGTCAGCGCAGCGGTGCCAGGCTGCGCACCGCCTTCACCGCGCCCTCGCCCATGGCCGCGCCAAAGCGCTTGGCCAGGCGTTCGGCGACGTTGTCGCGCGGCGTGTAGTCGATCACTTCCTCGGCCTTGACCACCTCGCGCGCCACGTAGTCGAGGTTGCCGAACTCGTCGGCCAGGCCCATCTTGACGGCCTCCTCGCCGTTCCAGAACAGGCCGGAGAACATCTCGGGCGTCTCGTGCAGGCGTGCGCCACGGCCTTCCTTCACCACCGTGATGAACTGCTGGTGGATCTGGTCCAGCATGGCCTGGGCATAGGCGCGCTGCTTGGCGTTCTGCGCCGTGAAGGGGTCCAGCATGCCCTTGTTCTCACCGGCGGTGAGCAGGCGCCGTTCGACGCCCAGCTTCTCCATCAGGCCGACAAAGCCGAAGCCGTCCATCAGCACGCCGATCGAGCCGACCATGGAGGCCTTGTCCACATAGATCTCGTCGGCGGCCGCGGCGATGTAGTAGGCGCCCGAGGCGCACATCTCCTCCACCACGGCGTAGACCTTCTTGCCATGCTTGGCCTTGAGGCGCTTGATCTCGTCATAGACGATGCCGGCCTGCACCGGGCTGCCGCCGGGCGAGTTGATGCGCAGCACCACCGCCTGCGCGCCGTGGTCCTCGAAGGCGTTCTTGATGGCTGAGAGCAGCAGCTCGGCGCTCGCCTCGGTATCGGCCGCGATCTCGCCGCGCACCTCCACCAGGGCGGTGTGCGGCGTATTGGTCGAGCTCACATGGTGGCGCTGCGAGAACAGGCTCCAGGCCACGAACACGAAGAAGGCCAGCCAGGCCACGCGGTAGAAGGTCTTCCAGCGCCGATCGCTGCGCCGGTCCTTCAGGTACTCGGTGGCGAAATGCTCCAGCAGCTTCTCGTAGGCATTCGGCGCCGCCGGGCGTGCCGCGGCGGCGGCGCTGGGCGCGTCCAGCGTGCTGAGGATGTCCTCGGGATTGGCGGTGGCATCCGGCACGGGGCGCGGCAGTTCATCATTGGGATTCATAGGGCTCAGTCTTCAAAGGCCGGCTTGGTGTCGCGGGAAGGATACCAATAGACCTGGCCCTCGCGCTCCTGCACCTCGATCTTGGTCAGTCCGATGCGGCCGCACATGCCGGTCACGCAACGTCCGGAGAGTGGGTCGTAGACCGCGCCGTGGATCGAGCACATGATGTACTGCTTGTCGCTGTCGAGGAACTCGCCCTCCTGCCAATCCATCTCGGTGGGCACATGGGCACAGCGGTTCAGATAGGCCACCACCTGGCCCTCGAAGCGCAGCGCAAAGGCGCGCGCCGGCTGGCGGTACTGCAGCACGTCGAAGCTGTGTGCGCGACCGCGCTCCTGCAGCTCGGCCGAGGGGCACAGGGGGATGGGTTGGATGTCGTCGGTCTCAGGCATGTTCGAGCAGCCAGCGCTGCAGGTCGGGCACATCGTGGGCGATGTGCAGGGGTTCAAACGCATGGAAGCTGGCGTGATCGTGCGCGCCATAGCTGACGCCAAGCCGTGCGGCGCCGGCGTTCAAGGCCAGCTGCAGATCGTGGGTGGTGTCGCCAATCATCAGGGTGCGTTCGGGCGCGGCGCCGAACTCGCGCATCAGCTCGTGCAGCATGCGCGGATCGGGCTTGCCGGCGGTCTCGTCGGCGGTGCGGCTGCCGTCGAACACACCCTGCAGCTGCACCGATTGCAGTGCCTCGTCCAGGCCCCGGCGGCTCTTGCCGGTGGCGATGGCCAGCCAGTGGTGGCGCGCCTTCAGCGCCGCCAGCAGCTCAAGCACGCCCTCGAACAGCACCACCTCATGCTGGGCGGCGAAGTAATGGTGGCGATAACGCTGGCCCAGCTCGGCATAGCGCTCGCGCGGCAGATCGGGCACCACGCGCGCCAGCGCGTCGTAGAGCCCCAGGCCGATCACATAGGCGGCATCGGCGGCTTCCGGCACGGGCAGCCCCAGGTCGCGCGCCGCGGCCTGGATGCAGCGCGTGATCAGGGCGGTGGAGTCGAACAGGGTGCCGTCCCAGTCGAACACGATCAAATCAAACTGCTTGGGTGTCATGGTTGCGCGCGCAGGGCCGCGATCAAGTTCTCACATTCAGGCGGCAAGGGTGCCAGCAACTCGATCTCCGCGCCGCTGGCGGGGTGGATGAAGCGCAGGCGCTTGGCGTGCAGAAACATGCGGTCGAAACGCAGCGCGCCGCGCGCCATCGCGCGGTTGGCCTCGAAGTCACCGTACTTGGGGTCGCCCACGATGGGGTGACCCTCATGCGCCAGGTGTACGCGGATCTGATGGGTGCGGCCGGTCTTGATGGTCACGTCCAAGAGGCTGTGGCCCGGCAAACGCTCGACCACCTTGACCAGGCTGACGGAGCGCTTGGCCTGCTCGGCCTGCGGATCGTGCGAGTTCGTCACCGCCCTCACCCAGCGCTCACCGTCCGCGCCGGTGAATTTCAGCAGCGCCACATCGATGACCTTCTTGTTCGCCGCCCACTCGCCCGTCACCAGCGTCGCATAGGTCTTGCCCGTTTCACGCTCGCGGAACTGGTCCTGCAGCTTGGTGAGCGCACTGCGCTTCTTGGCGATCAGCAGCAGGCCCGAGGTCTCCTTGTCGAGCCGGTGCACCAGTTCCAGGAACTTGGCCTGCGGCCGCGCCTGACGCAGCTGCTCGATGACACCGAAGCTCACGCCCGAGCCGCCATGCACCGCCACGCCGGCGGGCTTGTTGACGGCAATCAACTGCTCGTCCTCGAACACGATCGGAAATTCCTTGGCCGGCACGAACTTGGCGGCCTCGTCCACCACGCGCTCGGGCAGGCGCACCGGCGGCACGCGCACCACATCGCCCAAGTTCAGGCGCGTATCGGCATGCGCCCGGCCCTTGTTCACGCGCACCTCGCCGGCGCGGATGACGCGATAGACATGGGTCTTGGGTACGCCCTTGAGCTCGCGCAAGAGGAAGTTGTCCAGGCGCTGGCCTTCCGAAGCTTCGTCGATGGTGAGCAGGCGCACGGCCGGCGCCGGCGCCGGTGCCGCTACTGGCGCGGGCGCCGCCGCGCTCGGTTTCGGCGCGGGTACGGGCTGGGCGGGCCTTGCTGGCGAGCGCGCCGCGCTGCGGGCGCCCCCCCCGACCTTGGGGCGGCCTTTAGCCCGTATAATGCTGCTTGCCACGATTGCGCTCTAAGTATTTGATTTTTCAGATTTTACCCGGGCCTGAGCCGGGGTAAGCCGAAGGCGCAAGAGAGGCGGATGCGTGAAGCTCATGTGCGAACAGGGGTTTCAAGGCATCCACAAACGGTGATGCAACGCGTCTGCGACGCGGGCGGGCCCTGTCCCCAAGTGACCGGGCGGCCAGCGCTGCAGTGCGGAAGAGCAACGCAGTTCGAACCACGCCTGGCGTGGCCTGTATGGGGCCACGACGGGCACGAATAAGGTTTTCATCGCGTGAGGCGATCCGATCAAGAGTCGGCGCGCCTCATGCCAGCACTCGGTAGTTCCTCGCGGATGATCTCCACCAATCCCCCCACCCTTTGCCGCTCGCGAGCGCAGCCCCGGTTTGATGCCGGTCGGGCCCTCGCAGACAGCCGCGAACGGGCCGCAGGCGTCATGGCACGCCTGCGCAGCGGGGATGGAGTTCGCCGCGCCGCCTACCCGAGGGCACGCGCCAACGCTGCAGGGCTGATCGCTTAGCAAAGCAGATCTCCAGCAGTCCAGGGCGATTCCTTCCTCGGTTCCACCGCGTTTCTCGTGCAGCTTATGGGTCGCCCGCTGGTGTCACAGCCAGTGGACGTCGTGATGCTGCGCGCCCTGATGGCCTGGAAGGCCTGGGGTGCGTGAGGAGTACTGATGAAACGTATGCTGATCAATGCGACGCAGCCGGAAGAGCGGCGCCTCGCAATCGTTGATGGCCAGAAACTGCTGGACTTCGAAACCGAAATCGAAGGCCGCGAGCAGCGCAAGGGCAATATCTACAAGGCCGTGGTGACGCGGGTCGAGCCCTCGCTCGAAGCCTGCTTCGTGGACTACGGCGAAGACCGCCACGGTTTCCTGCCCTTCAAGGAAATCTCGCGCCAGTTCTTCCGCGACGGCGTGGATGTGCGCAATGCCAAGATCCAGGACGCCATCAAGGAAGGCCAGGAACTGCTGGTGCAGGTGGAAAAGGAAGAGCGCGGCAACAAGGGTGCGGCGCTCACCACCTTCGTCTCGCTGGCCGGCCGCTACCTGGTCTTGATGCCCAACAACCCGCGCGGCGGTGGCGTGAGCCGCCGTATCGAGGGCGAGGACCGCGAAGAGCTGAAGGAAAACCTCGACCAGCTCGAGTACCCCAAGGGCATGAGCCTGATCGCGCGCACCGCCGGCATCGGCCGCAGCGCCGCCGAGCTGCAGTGGGACTTGAACTACATGCTCAAGCTCTGGACCGCGATCGACGACGCGTCCAAGGGTGGCAAGGGCGCCTTCCTGATCTACCAGGAATCCTCGCTGGTGATCCGCGCCATCCGCGATTACTTCACCGCCGACATCGGTGAGATCCTCATCGATACCGACGACCTGTTCGAGCAGGCTCACCAGTTCATGAACCACGTGATGCCCGACCAGGGCCATCGCGTGAAGCGCTACCGCGACGACGCGCCGCTGTTCAGCCGTTTCCAGATCGAGCACCAGATCGAGACCGCGCACAGCCGCACCGTCAACCTGCCCTCGGGCGGCGCGATCGTGATCGACCACACCGAGGCCCTGGTCTCGGTGGACGTGAACTCGGCGCGCGCCACCCGTGGCGGCGACATCGAGGAAACCGCCACCCGCACCAATCTGGAAGCCGCCGACGAAATCGCGCGCCAGATGCGTCTGCGCGATCTGGGCGGCCTGATCGTGGTCGACTTCATCGACATGGAAGAGTCGAAGAACCGCCGCGAGGTGGAGCAGCGCCTGCGCGACGCCCTGCGCAGCGACCGCGCCCGCGTGCAGTTCGCCTCCATCAGCAAGTTCGGTCTGCTGGAGCTCTCGCGCCAGCGCCTGCGCCCGGCGCTGAGCGAAGGCAACCACGTCACCTGCCCGCGCTGCAATGGCACCGGCCACATCCGCGACACCGAGTCCTCGGCGCTGCAGATCCTGCGTATGGTCCAGGAAGAAGCGATGAAGGACAACACCGCCGCCGTGCATGTGCAGGTGCCGGTGGAAGTGACCAGCTTCCTGCTGAACGAGAAGCGCACCGAGATCACCAAGATCGAGCTGAAGCAGCGCGTCACCGTGCTGCTGGTGCCCAACAAGCATCTCGAGACGCCCAACTACAAGCTCGAGCGCCTGCGCCACGACGATCCGCGCCTGGAAAACCTGCAGGCCAGCTACACCATGATCGAAGAGCCGCAGGACGAGGTGGGCATCACCCGCCGCGGCAGCGACGACAAGGGCAAGAGCAAGCAGGAGCCGGTGGTCAAGGGCATCATGCCCGAAGGCGCCGCACCCATGCCCACCGCACCGGCGCCCAAGCCCGTGGCGGTGGAGCCCGTGGCTGCACCGGTGGCCGCGCCGGCCGCCGGCGGTGGCTTCTTCGGCTGGATCAAGAAGCTGTTCGTGGCTGCACCGGCCGAGGCTCCGGCCCCGGCCGTGGAAGCCAAGCCGGCTGCCGAAGGCCGCAAGGACGGCAAGCGCGAAGGTGGCCGCGATGGCCGCCGTGATCGCGGCGACCGCGGTGGTCGTGGCGAACGCGGCGAGCGCGCCGAACGTGGCGAGCGCAGCAAGCGCGGCGAGGCCCGCGCCGATGGCAAGCCGCAGGACGGCCAGCGCGCCGAACGCGGCGAGCGCCAGGAGCGTGGCGAGCGCCCCGAGCGCCAGGAGCGCGCCGGCCGCCGCAATGAGCGCGGCAACGACAAGCCCGAGTTGGCGCTTGGCGAGCAGCGCCCCGAGCGCACGGAACGTGCCGAGCGCGGCGAGCGTGGCGGCGAAGGCCGTCGCCCGCGCGGCGAGCGTGCCGAGCGCCCGCAGCGCAACGAAGAAGCTCGTGTGGACAGCGCGGCCCTGCAGGCCGAGCCCAGCGATGCGCAACTCGACAACCCGGCCTTCCAGGACACACTGCCCGAAGGCCTGGCAGCGAACGAGGCCGGCAGCGAAGAGCGCCAGGGCCGCCGCCGCCGCCGCCGTGGTGGCCGCGACCGCGATGACCGCGCCGCCGAAGGCGTCGAGGGCACCGAGCTGAACCAGGAGCAGGCCGAAGCCGCTGCTGCCGAGCCGGCCGAAGCCGTCGAAGGCACCGAGGCCCCCGCCGCTGCCGACGAGGCCGGTGAACCCCAGGCCCGCGATGGCCGCCGCCGCCGTGGTGGCCGCAACCGCCGCGAGCGCGGCGAAGGCATGGCGGCCGATGAGGCGCAGGCCGAAGGCATGGCCGAGCCGGGCCCGGCCGCCCAGGCACCGCAGCAGATGGAACTGGCCGCGCCGGCCGAACCCGCCGCACCGCCGCCGGCACCCGCTCCCGCAGCGATCGCCGCCCCGGCAACGCCGGTGGTCGCAGCACCCGTGGCGCCGCTCGCCGCGCCGGTGGTGCCGGCCTTCGAGCTGCCGGTGAACGATCTGCAAGCCATCGCCGAGGGCGCGGGCCTGCAATGGGTCAATTCCGACGCAGACAAGGTGCGTGTGGTGCAGGAGGCGATTGCCGCCGAACCCAAGCCCGTGCATGTGCCGCGCGAGCGCCCGCCTCTGGTCGAGATCGACGCAGGCCCGCTGGTGCTGGTGGAGACGCGCAAGGATCTGGCACAGATCACCCTGCCCTTCGAGCAGCGCTGATGGCAGGCGGGGCTAAAGCCCCGCGCGGCCCCGCAACGACAAAAACGCCGCTGGGCTTGCGCTCAGCGGCGTTTTCTTTTGGCGGGGTCAGGTCTTGCGGCTCAGCCCAGCTGCTCCACCGCGGCCAGGTAGCGCGGATTGCGCATCAGCTCGTCCCAGGTCAGCGGCACGGTCTGCGGCAGCAGGTCGAGCCGGCGCGACTCGCTGTCGGGCTCCTGCAGCCAGTCGCCGCGCGCGGCCGCCTGCACCAGGCCGTCGAGCAACTCGTCCAGCGCGGCACCGGCATCCACCAGGCTCTGGTTGCACAGCAGCACCATGTCGCAACCGGCCTGCAGGGCCGCCAGCGCGGCCTCGGTGTAGCCGATCTCGCGGCCTTCCAACACGCGCGCGCCGCGCATGCCCAGGTCGTCGCTGAAGATGGCGCCGCCAAAGCCCAGGCGCTCGCGCAGCACCTCCTGCAGCCAGCGCGCGCTGAAGCCCGCCGGGCGGCTGTCCACCTTGGGATAGATCACATGCGCCGGCATCACCGCGGCCAGGCTCAGGCTCAGCCAGGCAAAGGGCTGGCCATCCTCGGCCAGGATGGCCTTGAGGCTGCGCTTGTCCACCGGCACGTCCACATGGCTGTCGGCCGTGACGAAGCCATGCCCCGGGAAATGCTTGCCGCAGCTGTGCATGCCGGCCAGCAGCAGGCCATGGGCCAGGCTCTTGGCCAGCAGGGCCGCCACGCGCGGATCGCGGTGCAGGCTGCGGTCACCGATCACGCTGCTCTCGCCATGGTCCAGGTCCAGCACCGGCGCGAAGCTCAGGTCCACGCCGCAGGCGCGCAACTCGGCGGCCAGCACATAACCGGTGGCCGTGGCGGCCGCCGTGGCCTGCATCGCATCTTCCATCCACAGCTCGCCAAGCCGGCGTGCCGGCGGCAGATGGGTGAAGCCGCCGGTCTTGAAGCGCTGCACGCGGCCGCCCTCCTGGTCGACGGCGATCAGGATGTCGGGGCGTATGGCCTTGATCTCGGCGGTGAGCCCGGTGAGCTGGTCGCGGCTTTCGAAATTGCGCGCGAACAGGATCAAGCCCCCCACCAGCGGATGGGCCAGGCGGCGGCGGTCGTCGGCATTCAGCTGGGTGCCGGCAATGTCCAGCACCACGGGGGCGTGCGGCATATCGTTCATTGATTGTTCATTTCTTGTTCATTCCTTGGTTTCCACCACCACGAAGGCGGTGGCGTAGTCGGTCTCGTCGCTGACGCTGACATGGGCCCTGAGGCCCTTGGCCTCGAACCATTGCGCCAGTGCACCATGCAGCCGCAGCTCGGGCTTGCCGCTGGGCGCCTTGACGATCTCGCAGGCACGCCAGCTCATCGGCATGCGCATGCCCAGTCCGATGGCCTTGGAGAAGGCCTCCTTGGCCGAGAACCGCGTGGCCAGGTAGGCAATGCCGCGGGATTCGACCTTGGCGCGGCGCGCGCGAAAGACCTCCAGCTCGTGCGGACCGAGCACCTTCTCGGCGAAACGCTCGCCGCGGCGCGCCAGGGTGTCGGCGATGCGGCGGATGTCGCAGACGTCGGTGCCGATGCCGTAGATCACAGGCTGTAAGCGCGTTGAATGGCGCGCTGATACTCGCGCACCGTTTCCGTGTAGCCCAGTTCGAGCGCGTCGGCGATCAGGGCATGGCCGATCGAGACCTCCTGCACACCGGGCACCTCGCGCAAAAAGGTCGTGAGGTTGTCGCGGCTCAGGTCGTGGCCGGCGTTGATCCCCAGGCCCACCGCCAGCGCCGCGTTGGCGGTGGCCGTGAAGCCGGCCAGCACCTCGGCCTGGCGCGGTGTGCCATAGGCGCTCGCATAGGTCTCGGTATAGAGCTCGATGCGGTCCGCACCAAGCTCGGCCACCAGCGGCATGGCCAGCGGCAGCGGATCCATGAACAGGCTCACGCGCACGCCCAGCGCCTTGCATTCGGCGATCAGCGGGCGCAGCCGCGCCATATCGGCGGGCAAGTTCCAGCCATGGTCGGAGGTGAACTGGTCTTCGCTGTCCGGCACAAAAGTGACCTGCTGCGGACGCAGCGCGCGCACGAAATCCATCAGGTTCTGCGTCGGGTTGCCCTCGATGTTGTACTCGGCCTGGGGCCAGGTCTTGAGCAGGGCGGCCAGCTCATGCACATCCTCGCTGCGGATATGGCGGGCATCGGGGCGCGGATGCACGGTGATACCCTGCGCGCCCGCCAGCAGGCACAGCTCGGCGGCGCGCATCACGCTGGGAATGCCCAGATGCCGGGTATTGCGCAGCAGGGCCACCTTGTTGACGTTGACGGAGAGGGCGCAGCGCGCGTCGCGATGACGCGAGGCCTCGGGGGCCACCAAAGGGTTCATGGTCGGATCGACTCAGGCGAGGAGTTTCTGCACATCCAGCATCACGCCACGCGTGCGCAGGGGCTTGTGGCCCAGATGATAGTGAAGCAGGCCGCGCAGCGCCGTCTTGAGTGCGGGCAGCGCCCCCATGCAGGCCTGCTGCAGAGCTTCGACGCTGCCATGCAGCAAGGCGGCCTGCAGCTGTATCAGCTCGGCGCCCTTGAAGTGCGCGCCCGCATGACTGGGCGGCACGACACCGGACTCGGCCGTCAGCACATAGCTGCGCTCCAGCTCCAGCGGCAGCTGGGTGGGCGTGACGACGCTAAGATCAGGCAGGAGGCCGCTGTCGTTCAGCAGGCGCAGCTCGAAGGCGCGCAGGGCCGCCTGCGACTGCGCATCCTCGCTGGCGTGCAGCAGCGGCAGAGTCTGGGCATAGGCATCGAAGAGCTGGGGGTGCGGGTCCTGGCGCGCCAGCAGCTTGAGCAAGAGCTCGTTCAGGTAGTAGCCCGAGAACAGCGCCGCACCGGCCGGCATGGCGTGGGTGCTGGCCCATTCGGCGCCGCGCAGCGTCTGCACCTCGGGGCCGCCATCGCCCTTGCTGGGCTTGGACAGGCTGACCTGGATGCGCTGGAAGGGCAGCAGCACGGCGCGCAGCTGCGAGTAAGGCCTCTTGGCACCCTTGGCCACCACCGCCAGCCGGCCCTGCTCGCGCGTGAACAGGTCCAGGATCAGGCTGGATTCGCTCCAGTCGTAGTGGTGCAGCACATAGGCCAGCTGCGCGGCGGGAGCACGCGTGGCACGTGCGTTCATGCCCGGCGCCGGGCCGCCCCAAGCCGGGCGGCGCCCCTCGGGGGCAGGAGCGAAGTGACTGGGGGGCTCACGAACTCACTCGTAGCCGTAGGAGCGCAGGTGTTCCTCGCTGTCGGCCCAGCCGGAGCGCACCTTGACCCACAGTTCCAGGAACACGCGGCCGTCCATCAGGTGCTCGAGCTCCTGGCGCGATTCGGAACCGATGCGCTTGAGCAACTCGCCGCCCTGGCCGATCACCATGCCCTTGTGGGCATCGCGCTCGACCACGATGGAGGCGGAGATGCGGCGCAGCTCGCCCTCGTCTTCCCATTTGTCGATCACCACCGTCGAGGTGTAGGGCAGCTCGTCGCCGGTGAGGCGGAACAGCTTCTCGCGGATGATCTCGCTGGCGAGGAATTTCTCGCTGCGGTCGGTCAGCGCGTCTTCGTCGTAGAACCAGCCCTGCTCGGGCAGATAAGGCTTGAGGATCTTGAAGAGGCGCTGCACGTCGGCCTCCTTCTTGGCCGAGAGCGGCACGAACTCGCTGAAGTTGCGGCGCTCCTGCATGCCCTTGAGCCAGGGCGCCAGCTCGGCGCGGCGATGCACGGCATCGAGCTTGTTGGCGATCAGCACCACCGGCTTGTCATCGGGCAGCAGGGCCAGCACCTTGGCGTCGTCCAGGCCGAAACGGCCGGCCTCGACCACGAACAGCACCAGGTCCACATCGGACAGCACGCCATGTACGGTGCGGTTCAGATTGCGGTTCAGGGCCGCGTTGTGCTTGGTCTGGAAGCCGGGCGTATCGACGAACACGAACTGGGCCTCGTCGACGGTGCGCACGCCGGTGATGCGGTGCCTGGTGGTCTGCGCCTTGTTGGAGGTGATGCTGACCTTCTGGCCGACGAGCGCGTTCAGCAGGGTCGACTTGCCCACATTGGGGCGGCCGACGATGGCGATCAGCCCGCAGCGTTGCGCCGGGCTCGCGCCCTGCTCGGACTCGGGGGTGTTGGTGATGTTGTTCATGGTGTGACGGCTGGTGGCCGCCCCAGGCAAAAAGGAGTCGTCAGGGTCTCAGTCGCGCAAGCCGGTGCCGGGCTTGTCACGCGCCATCAATTCATCAAGCATACGCCGTGCCGCGTCCTGCTCGGCGGCGCGCCGCGAGCGGCCCTCGCCGCTCTTGGCCAGATTCAGCGCCGGCACCGCGCATTCGACCGCAAAGGTCTGGGCATGTGCCTGGCCGCGGGTCTCGGTGATGCGGTAGGTGGGCACCGCCAGACGGCGCGATTGCAGCAACTCCTGCAGCGCGGTCTTGGCATCCTTGGCCCAGTTGTCGCTCACCGAACCATTGATCAGATCGCCCAGCAGGCCGCGCACCAGTTCGAGCGCGGCGGCGTATCCACCGTCCAGAAAGGCCGCGCCAATGATGGCCTCGGTGGCATCCGCCAGGATCGAGGGGCGCTGGGCGCCGCCGCCGCGCGCCTCGCCCTCGCTCATGCGCAAGACCTCGGGCAGACCTATGCCCAGGGCCAGGCGGTGCAGGCTGTCCTCGCGCACCAGATGGGCGCGTATGCGCGTCAGGTCGCCCTCGTCGGAGCCCGCGAAACGCGCGTACAGCAGGCTCGAAACCGCCAGGCTCAGCACCGCGTCGCCCAGGAACTCCAGGCGCTCGTTGTGATCGGCGCCAAAGCTGCGATGCGTCAACGCCCTCACCAGCAGGCCCGGATCGGCAAACTGATAGCCGAGCCTTTGCTGCAGGGAATCCAGCGGCGTCTTCATGAGCTTGCTCAGTGCGAACGTCCTTCGTACTTGATCACCAGCGAGACCGGGCCGCCAAGCTCCACCTGCTTCGCATAGGCGAAGCTGATCAGCACCTTGTCGTTTTCCTTGGTGATCACCAGATCCTTGGAGTCAATGCTGGTGATCGAGTATTCGACCTCCTTGATGCGCTCGAACTCGGCGCGCGCCAGCGGCACGGTGGCCGGGTTGCCCTTGGCGATGCGATCGACCGCACTCTGGATGGTGTAGAACTCGATCACCGTGGGCACGACGCGCAGACCCACGACGGCCGTGACGCCGAGCAACGCTCCCCAGAACAACAAGCCGAGCAGGCTCAAACCACGCTGCTGGTGTCTGCGCATAGGCCTCATGGATCTCATCCCCCGTCTTGTGCTGATGCGGCTCAGTTGAAGGAGCCAATGCGTTTCAGATTACCGAAATTCATCCAAACAAAGAAGGCCTTGCCCACAATGTTCTCGTCCGGCACGAAGCCCCAGAAGCGCGAATCGCGCGAGTTGTCGCGGTTGTCGCCCAGCATGAAGTAATGGCCGGCCGGCACCTTGCAAGTCACGCCCTCGGGGCTGTACTTGCAATTCTCCTGGAAGGGGAACGGCCCATCCTTGCGATCCGGGCGGAACAGCGGCTGGCGCTGCGTGTTCACCAGCAGCTGATGCTCCTTCTCGCCCAGCTTCTCGCTGAAGCGCTGGCGGTATTGCATCGAGTCTTCGTCGTAATAGTCGCCCTGGGACTGCACCGGCACCAGCTGGCCATTGATGTAGAGGCGCTGGTTCAGGTAGCTGACCTCGTCGCCGGGGACGGCAGCCACGCGCTTGATGAAGTCCATGCTGGTGTCCTCGGGGTAGCGGAACACCATCACGTCGCCGCGCGCCACGTCGTGGTTGGCAATGATCTTCTTGTTGATCACCGGCAGGCGCACGCCGTAGTGGAACTTGTTCACCAGGATCAGGTCGCCCACCAGCAGGGTCGGCACCATCGATCCCGAGGGGATCTTGAAGGGCTCGAACAGGAAGGAGCGCAGCAGAAAGACGATCAGGATCACCGGGAACAGGCCGGCGGTCCAGTCCAGCCACCAGGGCTGGCGCAGGATCTCCTCGCGCGCGCCCTCCACATTGCCATCCACACGCGCAATGCCCTGCGCGGCCAGGGCCTCGCGGCGTTTGGTATCGCTGGCCAGCAGATCGGCCGCGGCGCGCTCGCGCGCCGGCTGGAAGTGAAAGCGCTCCGCCAGCCAATAGGCCATCGTCACCGCGGTCAGGATGAAGAGCAGCAGCGAAAAGTTGCCGCTCCAGTAGCCGGTGTACCAGCCACCCAGGTAGGCGATCAGGACAGCGTAAAGAATTCCGGTCAGCGCACTCATGGAGTCCTGTGGTTCGTTCAATCGTCGACTTGGAGGATGGCGAGGAAGGCTTCCTGCGGCACCTCGACGGTACCGATCTGCTTCATGCGCTTCTTGCCCGCCTTCTGCTTTTCCAGCAGCTTGCGTTTGCGGGTGATGTCGCCGCCATAGCATTTTGCCAGCACGTTCTTGCGCATCGCCTTGATGTTCTCGCGCGCGATGATGTTGGCGCCGATCGCCGCCTGGATCGCCACGTCATACATCTGACGCGGGATCTGCTCGCGCATCTTGGCGGCGACCGCGCGGCCGCGGTACTGGCTCTGCGCGCGGTGCACGATGATGGACAGCGCGTCGACCCGGTCGCCGTTGATGAGGATGTCGACCTTCACCACATCGGAGGCCCGGTATTCCTTGAACTCGTAGTCCATCGAGGCGTAGCCGCGCGACACGCTCTTGAGCTTGTCGAAGAAGTCCAGCACGATCTCGGCCAACGGCATCTCGTAGGTGAGCATGACCTGGCGGCCGTGGTAGGCCATATTGATCTGGCTGCCGCGCTTCAGGTTGGCCAAGGTCATCACCGGGCCGACGTAGTCCTGCGGCATGTAGAGGTGCACGGTGACGATGGGCTCGCGGATCTCGGCGATCTGGCCCAGCTCCGGCATCTTGGACGGGTTCTCGACCTCGATCACCGTGCCGTCGCCGATCACCACCTGGTAGACCACGCTGGGCGCGGTGGTGATCAGGTCCTGGTCGAACTCGCGCTCCAGGCGCTCCTGCACGATCTCCATGTGCAGCAGGCCCAGGAAGCCGCAGCGGAAGCCGAAGCCCAGCGCCTGGCTGACCTCGGGCTCGTAGCGCAGCGAGGAGTCGTTGAGCTTGAGCTTCTCGAGCGCGTCGCGCAGCGAGTCGTACTCGCTCGCCTCGGTCGGGTACAGGCCCGCGAACACCTGGGGCTGGATTTCCTTGAAGCCGGGCAGCGCCTCCTCGGCCGGGCCGAGGTTGTTGGGCAGCTTCTTTTCCAGCGTGATGGTGTCGCCCACCTTGGCGGCCTGCAGCTCCTTGATGCCGGCGATGACGAAACCCACCTCGCCCGCATTCAGCTGCTCGCGCGGCTCGGACTTGGGCGAGAACACGCCCAGGTGCTCGGCGGGGTAGACGGCGTTGGAGGCCATCATGCGGATGCGCTCGCCCTTCTTCAGGGTGCCGTCGACCACGCGCACCAGCATCACGACGCCCACATAGGCGTCGTACCAGGAGTCGATGATCATGGCGCGCAGCGGCGCCTCCACCACGCCCTTGGGCGGCGGCATGCGCGCGATCACGGCCTCGAGGATCTCGTCGATGCCCATGCCGGTCTTGGCGCTGCAGGGAATGGCGTCGGTGGCATCGATGCCGATCACGTCCTCGATCTCGGCCTTGGCATTCTCCGGATCGGCCGAGGCCAGGTCCATCTTGTTGAGCACCGGCACCACCTCGACGCCGAGGTCCAGCGCGGTGTAGCAGTTCGCCACCGTCTGCGCCTCCACGCCCTGGCTGGCGTCCACCACCAGCAAGGCGCCCTCGCAGGCCGAGAGCGAGCGGCTCACCTCATACGAAAAGTCCACATGCCCGGGTGTGTCGATGAGGTTGAGGTTGTAGGTCTTGCCGTCCTTGGCGGTGTACTGCAGCGCGGCGGTCTGCGCCTTGATGGTGATGCCGCGCTCGCGCTCGATGTCCATCGAGTCCAGCACCTGCGCTTCCATCTCCCGATCAGAGAGCCCCCCGCAACGCTGAATGATGCGATCCGCCAGCGTGCTCTTGCCGTGGTCGATGTGGGCGATGATGGAGAAATTGCGGATGTGATTCATGGACTCAATCGCGGTCTGTTCGGCCGGAATCTTCAACGGCGAAGCCGTTGCATGGAAGGCTCATATCGCGAAGCGATGTGAAGGCCCGGAGGGCCGTGCCGAACATAAAAAAAAGGCACGTCGAAACGGTGACGCGCCTTCCAACAAAACGTATGGCAACTGCTTGTTGGGCCTTCATTGTAGCCAAAAGCCCCCGCCTGGAAACCGCACCGTTGCTGCATTTCCCGTCGTTGCGGGCCGCCAACATCAAACTTATGCACAACTTATCCACAATTCCGTCTGGATTTCCTGTGGATGTTTGAGGCGGGGTCCGAGCCTGCCCGCATTGTCCCGTCCCGATGCGTGCAAAGCGGCCCTGGAAGGCCAGGATTCTATCCGATCGATGAATCAATCGCCCGTCTCAGGCAGTCGGTGAAGCCAGATCGGGCCCAACCCGGCCTGCCGCAACCGCCGCGCCAGCCCCGCCGTCAGCGCTGAATTTCCACATTACGGAAAGACCCGCCACCAGACTCGGACGCCGGCACTCAGCGCCCCGGCTTCAGCAGCACGATATTCACCGCATCGGCGCGCCGCACCAGCAGGCTCACGATCTTGGCCTTGTCCAGCTTGGCAATGGCCGCCTGGAACTGCTTGACGCTGGCAATCTCGGCATTATCCAGGGCCAGAATCAGATCCCCCTCGCGCAGGCCCGCGCGTGCTGCCGCGCCCTCGGCCGCATCCACGCGCACGCCGCCGCGGAGCTTCAGCTCGCGCTTCTGTACATCGGACAGATCAGACACCGTCAGGCCCAGGGCCGGCGCCACTTTCGGGGCGGCCTCGCTGGCGCGCTGCGGCTTCTCGTCCTCCAGTTCGCCAACGACGATGGGCAGATCCTTGTAAGCGCCGCGGCGGAATACCTGCAGGCTGACCTTGCTGCCGGGCTTGGTACCGCCGACGACGCGGCGCAGATCGCTAGCCTTCTCCACCGCCCTGCCGTCGAACTTGACGATCACATCGCCGCCTTCCACGCCGGCCTTCTCCGCCGGGCTGCCCTCGACGACACGCCGCACCATTGCCCCCGTCGCCTTGCCAAGGCCGATGGCTTCGGCCACCTCGCGGCTGACATCCACCGGGTCGACGCCGATGCGGCCACGGATGACGCGGCCACCGTTGCGCAGCTGCTCGGCCACGCGCTGCGCCTCGTCGATCGGGATCGCGAAGGAAATGCCCATGAAGCCGCCAGACTGGCTGTAGATCTGCGAGTTGATGCCCACCACCTCGCCGCGCATATTCAGCAGCGGCCCGCCCGAGTTGCCCGGGTTGATGGCCACATCAGTCTGGATGAAGGGCAGGAAGTCGCCGGTGTCGCGTGCCTTGGCGCTGACGATGCCGGCGGTGACGGTGTTGTCGAAACCAAAGGGCGAACCGATGGCCAGCACCCATTCGCCCACCTTGAGCTTGCTGACGTCGCCGAGCTTCACCGCCGGCAGGCCGGCGGCCTCGATCTTCACCACCGCCACGTCCGTGCGGGCATCGGTGCCGATCAGCTTGGCCTTGAACTCGCGCTTGTCGGTCAGCGTCACCAGCAGCTCGTCGGCACCGTCCACCACATGGGCATTCGTCATCACATAACCGTCGGTGCTGATCAGAAAGCCGGAGCCGACCCCGCGGCGTTGCGGTTGATCGTCGTCGCCGCGCGGCGCACCGCGGCGCTGGTTCGGCGCCGGGATGCCGAAGCGGCGCAGAAACTCGAGCATCTGCTCGTCCAGCTCCGGCATATTGGGGTTGGCCTTGAGCCGCTCCGAGGTGCGGATGTTGACGACCGCCGGGCCCACGCGCTCCACCAGCTGGGTGAAGTCGGGCAAGGCCGGCTGGACGGGCGCGGTCTGCGCCTGCACGGGCTGCAGCTGCAGGGTGGCGGCCATCAGCGGCAGGAGAAGGAAAAAGCGTCGGACCGGCTGGCTGAGCAACATGGCACATGGCCTCGCAAAAACTGGTAGGCCGATTGTGCCGGCACTCACCCCCCGGTGCACCGAAGTCATGCCTGGCCGGCGGAGAACAGCGTGGCGCGCAGTTCCGGCCAATGCGCTTGCGCCGCCACCTCAGCCAGGGGCAGATAGAGCGGCCGCCAGGCGAGGCGCCAACCGGGGCGCTGCGCCCGCAACAGCAGCCAGTGATCCAGATCCATCGCGACACTAACGCGTACCGGCAATTCCGGCTGCTCGCCGCTGGCCAGCCACCAGGCCTGCCCGTCCCAGCGCAGGCGGTAGCGGTAGTCCCGGCAGCCCAGGGTGCGCGCCAGCCAGGCCGCGGTGGCAGCCGCCAGCAGCAGCGCAGCGGCAAATACCGAGGCAGCCAGGGTCGGGGTCAGGTGTTGCAGCAGCGTCGCCACCAGGCCCGCAACAGCCAGCCCTGAAAGCACGCAACCCAGAGCCCGCCAAGCAGGATCTGGGTTGAGCGTGACGCTGAAGGCGGGCGGATGGCGCAGGGCCGACCGCATCGCCCACGGCCTCAGATGCGCTTGAAGATCAGCGTACCGTTGGTGCCGCCGAAGCCGAAATTGTTCTTGGCCGCATATTCGATCTTCATCTCCCGCGCGGTGTTGGCGCAGTAGTCCAGGTCGCACTCGGGATCCTGGTTGAAGAGATTGATGGTGGGCGGCGCGATCTGATCGCGCACCGCCAGCACCGTGAACACCGACTCGATGCCACCCGCGCCACCCAGCAGATGGCCGGTCATGGACTTGGTGGACGAGACCACCAGCTGCTTGGCGTGGTCGCCAAAGGCCAGCTTGATGGCATTGGTTTCGTTCACGTCACCCAGCGGCGTCGAGGTGCCGTGGGCATTCATGTAGTTGACCTGGTCGGGGTTCAGCCCGGCATTGCGCAGCGCCGCGCGCATCGAGCGCTTGGGGCCGTCCACATTGGGAGCGGTCATATGGTAGGCATCCGCGCCCATGCCGAAACCGACCAGCTCGCAATAGATCTTGGCGCCGCGCTTCTTGGCGTGCTCGTACTCTTCCAGCACCACCACACCGGCGCCCTCGCCCAGCACGAAGCCGTCGCGGTCCTTGTCCCAGGGGCGCGAGGCCGTCTTGGGATCGTCGTTGCGCGTGGAGAGCGCGCGTGCGGCCGCAAAGCCGCCCACGCCCAGCGGCGAGACGGTCGACTCGGCACCGCCGGCCACCATCACGTCCACATCGCCGTATTCAATCAGCCGCCCGGCTTCACCGATGCTGTGCAAGCCGGTGGTGCAGGCCGTGACGATGCCCAGGTTGGGTCCCTGGAAACCGAACCTGATCGACACATGACCCGAGATCATGTTGATGATTGAGGCCGGCACAAAGAACGGAGAGATGCGGCGCGGACCCCGCGCCGTCAACTCCGCATGCGTTTCCTCGATCATCGGCAGGCCGCCGATGCCCGATCCAACCAGCACGCCGATGCGCTCGGCCTGCTCTTCGGTGAGGGCGTCGCCGGTCGGCAAGCCCGCATCCTGCACCGCCTGAATCGATGCCGCCAATCCGTAGTGGATGAAGCGGTCCATGGTCCGCGCTTCCTTGGTGGACATGTATTCAGCCACGTCGAAGCCCTTGACCTCGCCTGCGAACTGGCAGGCATAGGCCGAGGCATCAAAGCGGGTGATGCGGTCGATGCCGGACTGACCGGCCAGGATGTTGGCCCAGCCTGTCGCCACCGTGTTGCCCACGGGGCTGATCAGACCGAGACCGGTGACGACGACGCGACGACGGCTCATGCGGTACGGGGATCGGTTGAGGAAGAAACGCTGAAGGGCCTGAGCCCTTAAGCCTTCTGGTGCTTGACGGCGTAGTCGATCGCCAGCTGCACCGTGGTGATCTTCTCGGCTTCTTCGTCGGGGATCTCGATGCCGAACTCGTCTTCGAGTGCCATCACCAGTTCCACGGTGTCCAGAGAATCGGCGCCCAGATCGGCCACGAAGGCCTTCTCATTGGTCACATCGGCTTCAGGCACGCCGAGCTGCTCGGCGATGATTTTCTTGACACGTGCTTCGATATCGCTCATGACTCCTCCAGGAGTGGATTGCAAGGAACAGCCCGGGATTCTAAGGCCTCTAGAGTGCCACCCCTAGCGCGGGGTGGCGGACGCAGGCTGACAGCACTGCGACCCGCACTCTAGCAGGCCCTCACCGGCCGGGCGAATCCGGTGGGCGCAACACAGGGTGTCGCGCCGCTAAACAGTTCAGCTCATGTACATGCCACCGTTGACATGCAGCTCGGTGCCGGTGATGTAGCCAGCCGTCTTGGAGGCCAGAAAGGCCACCGCATCGGCGATTTCCTTGGGCTCGCCCAGGCGGCCCAGCGGGATCTGGGCCAGCAGGGCGGCCTTCTGGGCCTCGGGCAGCACCTCGGTCATGTCGGTAGCGATGAAGCCTGGGGCGATGCAGTTCACCGTGATGCCGCGGCTGCCGAGCTCGCGCGCCAGCGCACGCGTCATGCCCGCCACGCCGGCCTTGGCGGCGGCATAGTTGGCCTGACCGGCATTGCCGGAGGCACCCACCACCGAGGTGATGTTGACGATGCGGCCGTAGCGCTGCTTCATCATCGTGCGCATCACCGCGCGGCTCATGCGGAACACCGCCTTGAGATTGGTGTCCAGCACCGCATCCCAGTCCTCATCCTTCATGCGCATCGACAAGGTGTCGCGCGTGATGCCGGCGTTGTTGACCAGCACCTGCAGGCCGCCGTCCGCCTTCACGATCTCGTCCACGGCCGCTTCCACCGCCGCCGCGTCGTTCACATTCAGGTTCATGCCGCGGCCGCCCAGGGGCGCCAGGGCGGCCGTGATGGCGGCGGCGCCGGACTCGCTGGTGGCCGTGCCAATGACGGTATAGCCCTGCTCGGCCAGGGTCAGCGCGATGGCGCGTCCGATGCCGCGGCTGGCGCCGGTGACGAGGGCAACTTGCTTGCTTGGTTCACTCATGATTCGATCAGCCCAACAGGGTCTTGGCTTCCGCCAGCGAGGCCGGGTCCAGCACGGTAGCGCTGAGGATCTCGGCATCGATGCGCTTGCACATGCCGGCCAGCACCTTGCCGGGGCCGCATTCGATGATGTGCGTGAGGCCGCGTGCCTTCAGCGCCTGCACCACCTCCACCCAGCGCACCGGACCGAAGGCCTGGCGGTAGAGCGCGTCGCGCAGCGCCTCGGCATCGCCGGCCGCGGCGACGTCGATGTTGTTGATGACGGGGAACTGCAGGGCCCCGAACTCGGTGGCCGCCAGCTTGGCCTTCAAGGCCTCGGCGGCCGGCTTCATCAGGCTGCTATGGAAGGGCGCCGACACCGGCAGCAACAGCGCGCGCTTGGCGCCCGCCGCCTTGAGCAGCTCGCAGGCTTTCTCGACGCCGGCCTTGGTGCCGGCAATCACGGTCTGCTTGGGGTCGTTGAAATTCACCGCCTCGACGGCCTCGCCCGCCGCGGCGGCGGCCTGGGCACAGCCTTCGCGCACGGCCTGAGCCTCCAGGCCCAGGATCGCGGCCATCGCGCCCACGCCCACCGGCACGGCTTGCTGCATGGCCTGGGCGCGGAAGCGCACCAGCGGCAGGGCCTGCGCCAGGCTCAGGGCGCCGGCAGCCACCAGCGCGGTGTACTCGCCCAGCGAATGGCCGGCGGCGGCGGCCGGGGTCAGGCCGGTCTCGGCAATCCAGGCGCGGTAGCAGGCAATGCCCGCGGTGAGCATCACCGGCTGGGTGTTGGTGGTGAGGTCCAGCTGCTCCTTGGGGCCTTGCTTGATCAGCGCGGCGATGTCTTCGCCCAGCGCGGCCGAGGCCTCGTCCAGCGTTTGCTTCACCGCGGGGTGATCACCCCAGGCGTCCAGCATGCCCACGGCCTGCGAGCCCTGGCCGGGGAACACGAATGCAAAGTTCGCACTCATCTTGATGTCTCGTTTCCTTGAGTTCTTAGAAGTCGAGCAGCACGGCGCCCCAGGTGAAGCCACCGCCCACGCCTTCCAGCATCACGGTGTCACCCGATTTGATCTTGCCGCTGCGCACCGCCACGTCCAACGCCAGCGGAATCGAGGCCGCCGAGGTATTGCCATGCTCGTGCACGGTGACGATGAGCTTGTCCATGGGCATCTTCAGCTTCTTGGCCGTGCCCTGCATGATGCGGATATTGGCCTGGTGCGGGATCAGCCAGTCGATGTCGGCATCGCTGCGGCCGGCCTTGGCCAGCACCGAGCGTGCCACCTTCTCGAGCACGCCCACGGCCAGCTTGAACACGGCCTGGCCGTCCATCTTGAGCAGCGGATCGCCCAGTACCTGGCCACCGGCGACGGTGCCCGGCACGCACAGGATGTTGGCATGGCTGCCGTCGGCATGCAGCTCGCTGGCGAGGATGCCGGGGGTGGCGCTGGCGCCCAGCACCACGGCACCGGCACCGTCGCCGAACAGCACGCAGGTGGTGCGGTCCTTGAAATCCAGGATGCGCGAGAACACCTCGGCGCCGATCACCAGGGCCTTGTTGGCAGCACCGGTCTTGATCATCGAATCGGCCACCGTCAGGGCATAGACAAAGCCCGAGCAGACCGCCTGCACGTCGAAGGCCGCGCCGCCCGCGATGCCCAGCTTGTGCTGCAGCAGGCAGGCGGTGGACGGGAACACCATGTCCGGCGTGGAGGTGGCGACGATGATGAGATCGATCTCGCTGGCGGCGATGCCGGCCGCCTCGAGCGCGGCGCGCGCCGCCGGCAAGGCCAGATCGCTGGCCGCAACACCCGCGTCGGCAAAGTGGCGCGCCCGGATGCCGGTGCGCTCGACGATCCACTCATCCGAGGTTTCGATGCCATCCTTGGCCAGCTGCGCAGCCAGCTCGGCATTCGTCAGGCGCTTGGGAGGGAGGTAACTGCCCGTACCGAGGATGCGGGCGAAGCGGGGGGCCGATGTTCCGATGGGGGTGGCGCTAGTAGTCGTCATGCAGCTTGGGCGGCGCTGGCCACCTTGTCTCCTGCATCGCCGGGCGCGGGCTCGCCCGTCTGTGCGGGCATGGCTTGCAGCGTGGCGATGATGCGGTCGTGAACCCGGTCCAGCAACCGGTTGCGGGCGGCATCATACGCCCTGTTCAAGGCCGTCTCGAAGGCCAGGGCGTCGGCCGAGCCATGGCTCTTGAACACCAAGCCGCGCAGACCGAGCAGGGCCGCGCCGTTCAGGCGGCGATGGTCGACGCGGTTCTTGAAGCGTTGCAACACCGGCAACGCCAGCAGCGCAATCAGCTTGGTGAGCAGGTTGCGGCCGAACTCCAGCTTGATGAAGGTGGTCATCATGGTGGCCAGGCCTTCGGCGGTCTTGAGCGCCACATTGCCGACGAAACCATCGCAGACCACCAGATCGGTCGTGCCCTTGAAAATATCGTTGCCTTCCACGTTGCCGTAGAAGTTCAGCTGACCCGCGGCCGCGGCCTGACGCAGCAACTCGCCGGCGCGCTTGATGGTCTCATTGCCCTTGATGACCTCTTCGCCGATATTGAGCAGGCCCACGCTGGGCTCGGCCTTGCCATCGACGGCCGACACCAGGGCCGAACCCATCACCGCAAACTGCAGCAGATGCTCGGCACTGCAGTCGACGTTGGCACCCAGGTCCAGCATGGTGGTGAAGCCGCCGCGCTGGTTGGGCATCACGCTGGCAATCGCGGGGCGATCGATGCCTTCCAGGGTCTTGAGCACATAGCGCGCCACCGCCATCAGGGCGCCGGTATTGCCGGCCGAGACGCAAGCATGCGCCGCCGCCACGCCATCCACCGCCTTCAGCTGGTTGATGGCCACGCGCATCGACGAATCCTTCTTGCGACGCAGGGCGACTTCGAGCGGATCGTCCATCTCCACCACCTCGGTGGCGGGCACGACGGTGCAGCGCGGCCAGGCCTTGGCTTCGGCCAGCGCCTCGCCACGCCCGACCAGCAGCAGCTCGGCCTGCGGATGCGCCGCAAGAAAGGCGCGACAGGCCGGCAGGGTCACGCTCGGGCCGTGGTCGCCACCCATGCAATCGACGGAGAGGCGCACCACGCCATCGGCGGGCTGAATGGGGACGGAAGAAGACATGGGAACGGGAGGTGTGCAGCGGAGCCTGGCGTCAAGCCGGCGACCTTACGCGAGGCGCATGACAGGAACAAGCGGGCGCACCCGCAGACCAGGTGACGGGCGCGGCGCCCCGATCACAGCGACCAGACAGCACAAAAGCCCGGCAACGCGCAAGCGATGAGCCGGGCTTTGTACAAACATGCGAAGTGCGTGCGGCGCGCCGGGGCGGCCGCAGCCATCCATGTCTTAGGAGGCGTCAGCCTTGGTCTTCAGGACCTTGCGGCCACGGTAGAAGCCATTGGGGCTGATGTGGTGACGCAGGTGCACTTCGCCCGTGGTGGGCTCGACGGCGGTGCCCGGAGTGACCAGGGCATTGTGCGAACGGTGCATACCGCGCTTGGACGGCGACTTCTTGTTTTGCTGAACGGCCATGATTTCTCCTTCGGCTTCGGTGATTGAGGCTTGCTCGGCGGGTCACGGTGTCTTGGCGCACCCGAGATGCTCGAGTGTTGCTTAAGACCAGCCCGCCACCGACGCCTCGGCGTCCCGGTAAATCAAATTTTCGATTGATGAACCGGGAAAGCCCGCGATTCTAGCACGGCTTCCGGCCCGGAAGAAAGCCCGACGAGCGGCTTACTGCGTGCGGCCCTTGCCCTTCAGCGCCGCCAGGGCGGCGAAGGGATTCGGCCGCTCCTCTTCGATGGC
This sequence comes from Paucibacter sediminis, assembly GCF_030254645.1. Classification (NCBI taxonomy): domain Bacteria; kingdom Pseudomonadati; phylum Pseudomonadota; class Betaproteobacteria; order Burkholderiales; family Sphaerotilaceae; genus Roseateles; species Paucibacter sediminis. The sequence continues at coordinate 2,960,890 of NZ_CP116346.1, read as the reverse complement.
CGCATCGTCCGCGTCTTCCAGCGGGCGCGGCAGCGGCTCCGGGCAGCTGTCGTGGCGCGGCACCAGGGGCAGCTCCAGCAGCAACTCGTCTTCCACCAGCTCGCGCAGATCCAGATGGCGCGTGAGGGTCAGCACGTCCTCCTCGCTGTCGGCATCCAGCTCGGCGGCCACGGCCTCGTCGCGCACAAAGCGGAACCAGCGCGCGAACGCCACATGCGCCTCCACCGGCTTCAGGCAACGCTGGCAGGTCAGCTGCGCGCGGGCATCGGCCTCCAGATGCAGCCAGATCTCGGCCTCGCCGCCACGCGGAGTGCGGCGCTCGCCGCGCACCGTCCATTGCACCGGCGGCCAATCGCCTACGGGCGCCTCGGGCGCCGCGCTGTCGGCGATGCGCTCCAACGTGCTGGCAGGCCAGCTTCCCTGCAGGCTGGCGCCATCGCGGGCAAAGGCCTCGACATCCAGCTTGAGGGGGTCAACAACTCGCTCTTTCATGCCGCAAGTGTAAGGGCGCCGATGGGACAATCCGCCCCATGAGCATCCTGCCCCGCCCCCTGATCCTGGCCTCCACCTCGCGCTACCGCCGCGAACTGCTGGAACGCCTGCGCCTGCCCTTCGACGTCTGCTCGCCCGAGGTGGACGAAAGCCCCCTGCCCGGCGAAACGCCTGCCGCCCTGGCCAACAGACTGGCCCTGGCCAAGGCGCAGGCCGTGGCCACACGCTTCCCCGACGCCGTGGTGATAGGGTCGGACCAGGTGGCCGATCTGGACGGCCAGAGCATAGGCAAGCCCGGCACGCATGCGCGCGCGCAGGCGCAGCTGCGCAGCATGAGCGGCCGCAGCGTGGTGTTCCAGACCGCCCTGGCCGTGGTCTGCCGGGTGAGCGGCTTTGCGGCGCAAGACCTGGCCCCGGTACGGGTGCGCTTCCGCGAACTCAGCGATGCCGAGATCGACAACTACCTGCACGCCGAGCAACCCTATGACTGCGCCGGCAGCGCCAAGTCCGAAGGCCTGGGCATCAGTCTGCTGAGCGCGATTGAATCCGACGACCCGACGGCGCTGATTGGCCTGCCGCTGATACGCACAGCGCAGCTGCTGCGCCAGGCCGGCCTCGACCCGCTGCTGCACAGCGGAGCCGCACGATGAGTGGCGCCAAGCCGGGGCGACTCTTTCTCGTGCCCAACACGCTGGACTTCGGCGTCGAGGGGGCCGCAGTGGACCTGCGCGAGGTGTTGCCCGAGCAGGTCATCAGCACCGCAGCGCGCCTCACCTACTGGGCAGCCGAGAACGCCAAGACCACGCGCGCCTTTCTGAAACGGGTGGATGCCATCTGCCCGCTGGCGCAGCCGCTGCAGCAGCTGCAGATCTCGGAGTTGCCACGCCCACCAAAAGGTCAAAACAACGGCCAGCGCAAGCCGACGCCCGAGACCGACAAGGCCTGGCAGGCGCTGCTGGCCCCTGCCCTGGCGGGCCACGATCTGGGCCTGATCTCCGAGGCCGGCCTGCCGGCCGTGGCGGACCCGGGCGCGATCTTGGTGGCGGCAGCGCATGCCGCCGGCATCGAGGTGGTGCCCATGAGCGGGCCCAGCTCGCTGCTGCTGGCCCTGGCCGCCAGCGGCCTGAACGGCCAGAGCTTTGCCTTCGTGGGCTATCTGCCGGTGGACGCGGCACAGCGCGGCGCGCGCATCCGCGAGCTGGAGGCGCAATCGCTGCGCCAGCAGCAGACCCAGCTGATGATAGAGACGCCCTACCGCAACAGCGCCTTGCTGGAGGCCTTGCTGACGCAGCTGAAGCCGAGCACGCGCCTGTCGATCAGCTGCGGCATCAGCCTGGCGCAGGGCTGGACGCGCAGCGCCAGCGTGGCGGAATGGCGCAAGCTGCCGACCAGCTTGCCGGACAAGGTGCCGGCGGTGTTTGCCCTCTTGGCCTGATCAGGACTCGGCGGTCTCGGTGGCTTCGGCCACCGGCGCACGCTTGGCACCGAACAGCGCCGCCACCTTCTTCTTGGGCTTGATGTAGCTCGACAGGCCCTTGCCCACCGATGCGGCATTGGCAGGGGTCTTTTCCCAGGCCGCCGCCTCGCCGTTGTTGCGTGCCTCATAGGGCTGGTCGAACAGCGGGTCACGCGGCGCCGCGGGCGCGCGGTAGCTCGGGCGCGGGGCGGCCGGCGCGGCTGCCATCGGCTCGGCCGGACGGTCCTCGTATTCGCGACGCGGGCGGCGCGGCCGCTCCTCGTCAAGCTCGATCGCATCCAGGTCGATCTTCTTCTTGATCAGCTTCTCGATGTCGGCGATCAGACGCGCATCCGATTTGCCCACCAGGGTCACCGCAACACCCGATGCGCCGGCGCGGCCGGTACGGCCGATGCGGTGCACATAGTCTTCGGCATTGAAGGGCACGTCGAAGTTGAAGACGGCGGGCAGATCGGCGATGTCGAGGCCACGTGCGGCCACATCGGTGCACACCAGCACATCGACCTCGCCGCGCTTGAAGGCTTCCAGCGCCTTCAGGCGCTCGTCCTGCGACTTGTCGCCATGCAGGGCATTGGTGCGCAGACCGTCGCGCTCGAAGGAACGCGCCAGGCGTGCACAGCCCAGCTTGGAGTTCACGAACACGATGGCCTGCTTGATGCTGCGCTCGCGCAGCACCTTCAGCACCGCCGGGCGCTTCTCGTCATCGGTGACGCTGTAGAACAGTTGCTCCACATTGGTGGCGGTGGCGTTCGGGCGCGCCACTTCCACCAGCTGCGGGTTCTGCAGATAGCTTTCGGCCAGGCGCTTGATCTCGGGCGAGAAGGTGGCCGAGAACAGCAGGGTCTGGCGCGTCTTGGGCAGGTAGCTGAGGATGCGCTGCAGGTCGGGCAGGAAACCGATGTCCAGCATGCGGTCGGCCTCGTCCAGCACCACGTACTCGACCTGGTTCAGCACCGCATTCTTGGCCTCGATATGGTCCAGCAGACGGCCCGGCGTGGCGATCAGCACCTCGACGCCGGCCTTCAGTTGCAGCGTCTGCGGCTTCATGTCGATGCCGCCAAACACGCAGGCCACGCGCAGATTGGTGTGCTTGGAATAGGCCTTGACGTTGTTGGCCACCTGATCGGCCAGCTCCCGCGTGGGCGCCAGCACCAGCGCGCGCACCGGGTGGCGGGCCGGCGAGGCACTGCTGTTCTCATGCTTGAGCATGCGCTGCAGCAGGGGGATGGAGAACGCTGCCGTCTTGCCGGTGCCGGTCTGGGCCGCGCCCATCACATCCTGGCCCGCCAGCACGATGGGGATGGCCTTGGCCTGGATGGGCGTCATGCTGGTGTAGCCGGAGTCATCCACGGCTCGCAAGAGCTTGGCGTCCAGGGGCAGCGTATCGAAGCGCGCAGGCGTCGGATCGGCAGCGACTTCGTTCTCTTTAATGTCGGTCATGACCTCGATTATCGCCTGAGAGCGCGATACCTCGGGTTTTCACTGAATTCAGCGCTTGAAGACGAGCCAGCGCGGCGTGCGGAAACGCACGATGCGCCAATAGGTGCTCACATAGGCCAGCGCGAACAGCAGCAGCGCAATCGCCAGCGCGCCGGTGTCATCCCACCAGATCACCGCCGGGATGGTGGAGAAGGAACACACCACCCATAGATAGGGCGCGGTGAGCGAGTTGCGACGCGTCAGCACCTTGGCGTCGCGGCTGCCGATGGCCCAGCGCATCAGGCGGCGATAGATCAGGCTGTGCAGGTGCACGCCGTCGGGCATGCCCATCGGCCGGCCGCGCACGACCTTGCGCCGATACATCGAGAACACCGTCTCCACCACCGGATAGGCACACAGCAGCAAGGGGAAGAGTGGCGAGACATCCGGATTGCGCGCGATCAGCAGGATGCTCAACTCGGCCAATACAAAGCCCAGGAAATAGGCCCCGCCGTCGCCCAGGAACACCAGGCCCATCGGGTAGTTCCAGACGAAGAAGCCCAGCGTCGCGGCCACCGCCAGCAGGGCGCTGATGGCAATCCATGGGTCACCGACGGTGAAGGCCACAGCCGCCACGCCGGTCAGCATGATGACGCTGCACATCGAGGCCAGGCCATTGAAGCCGTCGATGATGTTGATCGAGTTGGCCACGCCCGAAACCACGAACACCGCCAGCACGACCGCGCCGATGGAGGTCGCGGCGATGGCATCCACGCCGGGGATGGAGGTGTAGCCGATGCGCGCATTCAGCAACCAGGCCCCCAGGAAGGCCGCCAACACCAGCGCCAGCATGCGCCAGGCGGGGCTGATGCGCTTGGTGAAGTCCTCCAGCAAGCCCGCGCAGAAAGCAGGCAAGGCGCAGACCAGCAGCGCCAGCGTGGGCTCGCGCACCTCGGCCGATTTGTAGGCCCAGAGCAGTGCGCCTGCCGTGAACCCGACAAAGATGCCTATACCGCCCACACGCGGCACCGGCCGCGCATGGAACTTCTGCGGACCGGAAAAATCGTGGTCCGCCGAGAGCCGCGCATGCAGGCGCGAGGAGCGTACGATCAGCAGGGTCAGCACCACCGCGACCGCGAAGCTCAGGGCAAATGTGGAGAACATGGGGGCTTGGTTCGGCTCCGAAGGGGTTGGGCCCCCGCTTACGCACGCCCCCACAGAGCCGGCCAGATCTTGCCCAGCTTGGCGCGCTCTTCGGGCGTGCTGTCGCCCATGCGCCAACGCGCACGCATCAACACGAACAAGGCCATCAGCACGCCGCTCACCAGCGTGGCCGAAAGCGCGATCACCGCGCGCTTGGGCTTGCTCTTCTTGTCCGGCACCTGGGCGGCATCCACCACCTGCACCAGACCACCCTCGCGGCTCTCGTCCACGCGCGCCAATTCGTACTGGCGCGAGAACAGCTCGAACAGCGTTTCCTGGTACTTGTACTCGCGGTACTTGCTGATGTAGCCGGCGCCATTGTCGGGCGCGGCGTTGCCGGCACTCTCCAGCTTGTCCAGTTGCGCCTTCAACGCCGCCATGCCGGACTGCTGCTGCATCACCTCGGGCGCATTGGCCGTGAAGTTGCTGAGCATGGCCTGCAGGCGCACCTGCGCGGCGGTGTACTCGGCCTTCAGCTTGGCATAGCCCTCGGCGGCCGCCTTGGGCTCTGCCTTCAAGGCGCCGGTGGAGATGCCGCTGTCCGCCAGGCCCTGCTGGGCAGCGGCGAGGCGTTGCTTGGTTTCGCTCAGATGCTTCTCGAAGAAGACCTTGCGCTGCTGCGCTTCGGTGATCGCCAGCTCGGAGGTGATGCGCCGGAACTCGTCGACACTGGCATTGGCCAGCGCGGCGGCGCGCTGCGCGTCCTTGTCATCGAACTCGATCGTGATTAGGCCATCGCGCCGCCCGGCCGCAACCCGCAGATTGGCCCAGAAACGGCGCCGCACATCCGAGCGCAGTTCCTCGTCATAGACCTCGGCCAGCTTGAAACGCTCGATCAGGCGGTCGGCCACGGTGGTGCTCTGCAGCAGGGCCACGTATTGATCCATCGGGCTCTTGATGCCAGCCGCGCCGCCGGCCAGGCCCGCCAAGGCGCCCAGCGACGATAGCGCCGAGGTCGCCAGCGACTGCTGCTGCTGCGGCGGCAAGAGCACCACCGCAGCGGTGAAGGTGGGCTTGACCAGATAGGTCGCGCCCAGCGCCAGGCAGCCGATCAGGAAGGAGGCGCCGACGATCTTGCGCGTGTGACGCGCCAGTTCCAGCACCAGGTCCAGGCCGTCGGCACCCGCAGGCCCTGCCTGCGAACTCATGGGGTTAGTCGAATTCAAGGCTGCACTCGCGTGTTCGGGGCTCACTTCAGGTTCTTGAGTGCCAGCGCACCCAAGCCGAATTGATAAAGGATCTGCGACCAGTCCTTCAGATCCTGTCTGTCACCAACGCGGAACATGTCCTCGGGCACGAAGATGGTGTCGCCCGGCAAGGCCTGCAGGGCCTCGACCCGGCCGCCACCGAAGTTCCAGCCGGCGCGCGCCAGATTGCTCACCACGCTGCCGTTGGCGCGCACCACGAAGACGCTGCCCTTGTCGGCACTGCGCGTGGCACCACCGGCCATGCCCAGGTACTGCTCGAGCGAGCGGCCGGCGGTAAACAGATAGCTGCCGCTGTTGAACACGCTGCCGTAGACGTTGACCGCCGAGGGTTTGGCGGGCACGTAGAGGCGGTCGCCATCCTCGATCGAAAGTTCGGGCAACTGCGCGTCGGCGGGGCCGAACTGCAACACCACCCGGCCGGTCGGCTGCACCGAGCGCAGGCGATCCAGCAGGCGCGATTGCTCGGTACCGCGGGCCACCGTGCTGTCGCTGGGCGCCACGACCTTTTCCTTCTGCGTCACGGAGGCGCGCGTCAGCTCCGCTTCCAGATCACGCAAGGCACGGTCGTAGTTTTCAATCTGCGACACGCGCACCGTTTCGCGCGTGAACTCGGCGCCGTACAGGAAGGCCTCCAGCGTCAAGCCGCCCGCCGCGTTGAGCGCGTCGCGCAGCGAACTGCCAGCGGGCAGCAGGTAATCGCCGGGGCGCTGCACCTCGCCTTCCACGCGCACGCGCTTGCTCTGGCGCAGCGCCGGGCGCGCCATGTCGGCCACGCTCGCCACCCGCAGCACATCGCCATTGCCGATGGGCTGGCTCAGGTCCTTCTTCAGATCCACGTCGCGCAGGGCCTGGCCCACGCGCTCATCAAGCCGGTGCACCACCGCCGTGTTGCGGTTCGCCACGGCCGACAGGCCGCCGGCCATCGCCAGCGCATCCGCAATCGTCTCGTTGCCCTTGAGCTCGAACACGGCCGGCTTGTTGACGCTGCCGATCACGCCGATCTGTGCGCCCACCGCGGCCACATGCACCACGTCGTCGTTGCGCAGCACGCGGTCACCGCTGCGGTCGCCGCGCAGCAGCAGGTCATAGAGGTCGAAGTTGCTCACCAGTTGGCCGCCGCGGCGCAGCTGGATGCTGCGGTAGCTGCCCACGCCGGTGGGGCCACCGGCGGCCATCAGGGCATGCAGCACGGTGGAAAGCCCGCTCACCGAGAGCGCGCCGGGCTTTTGCACGAAACCGGTCACATAGATGCGCACAGCGCGCACCTGGCCCAGGGCCACCGACAGGTCGAAATTGCGGAACTGGGCCGCCACGCGTTGCGAGATCACCTGGCGCAGGTCGGCGTAGCGCACGCCTGTGAGCGAGACCATGCCAACGCGCGGGATCGCGATGCGGCCGCTGCGATCGATTTCCAGGCGCAGATTGGCTTCCACCGAGCCCCAGAGATTGATCATCACCTCGTCGCCCGGGCCGAGCAGATAGTCGTCGGGCACCAGGCTGGCGCCTTCGGTGGCGGCCTCGGTGTCAAAGTTGCGGCCGGTCACCAGGTCGGCACCGAAACGACGCAAGGCATCGCGCCCTTCGTCGTCCAGACGCTCGCCCTGCACCTTGGTGATGCCAGCCAGCTGGCGCACAAAGAGTTCGAACTCGCTGGGCTTGTAGACGGGCTTGACCCAGTCCTGATCGGCATCACGGCGATCGCTGCGGCTGCCGTCCTTGCCGCTGCGATCCTTCTCGCCATTCTTCTTCTGCGAGAGTGGCTGGCTCAGCCGCACCGGCCCGCCCGAGGTGGGCAGCTGGTCGTTGGAGATGCCCGGGATGGCCTGCGCCAGCGCGGGTTCCTGCAGCACGGCCGCCAGCAGGAGCATTGACAGCAAACCCGTCCAGCGACGGGCGGTGAAGGCAAAGGCACTGCGAAGTGGTGAGGTCATGGGCACAAAGCGTCGTAGGCCAGCCGCCGGTGCGGATAGGCAGGGCCGAGCCAGGCTCGGCGGAAAACTGGGCGCGATTCTAGCGGCCGGCAAGGTCGATAACCCTGAGCTCAGACGCCGGGCTTGCGCCAGACCTTGCGGTTCACGAAACCGGTGTAGCTGACGATGATGCGCAGCACCTTGTCGGAGACATTGGCGGGCGCGTAGTCGTTCACCAGGCGCAGCAGGCGTTCGTCGCCGCGCGGCTGGGTTGCCAGGATGGCCAGGCCATCGAGCACGCGCGCCACGTCCAGGCCCACCATCATCACCGCCGCCTCTTCAAACCCTTCCGGCCGCTCGTGCACCTCGCGCAGGTTCAGGGCCGGGAAGTTGAGGATGGATGATTCCTCGGTGATGGTGCCGCTGTCCGAGAGCACGGCGCGCGCGCCGCTCTGCAGCTTGATGTAGTCCAGGAAGCCGAAGGGCTTCATGAAGTTCACCAGCGCATGCATGGGCTGCTGGGCCAGCAGTGTCTCCAGGCGCTTGCGCGTGCGCGGGTGGGTGGAGACGATCACCGGCTCCTGGTACCGCTCGGCCAGGGTGTTCATGATCTGCAGCAGGCGCTGCAGGTTCTCGGGCGAGTCGACGTTTTCCTCGCGGTGCGAGCTGACGACGAAGTACTTGCCGGCCGTCAAGCCCTGGCGCGCCAGCACGTCCGAAGCCTCGATGCCGGGGCGGTAATGCTCGATCACCTCGCGCATCGGGCTGCCGGTGCAGATCACCTGGTCGGGCGGCAGGTTCTCGCGCAGCAGGTAGTCGCGCGCGATCTGGCTGTAGGTGAGGTTGATGTCCGAGGTGTGATCAACGATGCGGCGGTTGATCTCCTCGGGCACGCGGAAATCGAAGCAGCGGTTGCCCGCCTCCATATGGAAGATCGGCACCTTGCGGCGCTTGGCGGCAATCGCGGCCAGGCAGCTGTTGGTGTCGCCCAGGATCAGCAAGGCATCCGGCTGAGTCTGCTCCAGCACCTTGTCCACATTCATGATCACCTGGGCAATCGTCTCGGCCGCGGTGGCGCCGGCGGCCTCCAGGAAGTGATCGGGCTTGCGGATGCCCAGATCGCTGAAGAACACCTCGTTGAGCTCGTAGTCGTAGTTCTGGCCGGTGTGCACCAGCACATGCTCGCAGTGCTTGTCGAGCTGGGCCATCACGCGCGAGAGTCGGATGATCTCGGGCCGGGTACCGACCACGGTCATGACCTTAAGCATGCAGGGCCTCCTTGATGAGGTCCAGCTGCAGCAGCACCTGCTTGACCTCGTCCACCGTCAGGCGCTTGGTGTTGTGCGAGGTGTAGTCGTCGATGCTGGAGATGGCCGTCTCGCCCTCCACAAAGTACTTGGCGTAGTTGAGGTCGCGCGAGTCGGCCGGGATGCGGTAATAGCCCCCCAGGTCCTCCGAACGCGCCATCTCCTCGCGCGAGACCAGCGACTCGTACAGCTTCTCGCCATGCCGCGTGCCGATGATCTTGATCTCGTTCTCAAGCTTCAGCAGCTGGCGCATCGCCTCGGCCAGATCGCCCACCGTGGAGGCCGGCGCCTTCTGCACAAAGATGTCGCCCGGGCGCGCATGCTCGAAGGCGTACAGCACCAGATCCACCGACTCCTCCAGCGACATCAGGAAGCGCGTCATCGCCGGGTCGGTGATGGTGAGTGCCTTGCCGTCCTGCAGCTGCTGCAGGAACAGCGGGATCACCGAGCCGCGCGAGGCCATCACATTGCCATAGCGCGTGGCCGAGAGCACGGTCTTGCTGGGGTCACAAAGGCGCGACTTGGCCACCATCACCTTTTCCATCATGGCCTTGGACATGCCCATGGCGTTGATGGGATAGACCGCCTTGTCGGTGGACAGCACCACCACGCGGCTGACGCCTTGCGCGATGGCCGCACGCATGACGTTCTCGGCGCCGATCACATTCGTCTTCACCGCTTCCATCGGGTAGAACTCGCAGGACGGCACCTGCTTGAGCGCGGCGGCATGGAACACATAGTCCACGCCATTGAGCGCGTCGTGCACGCTGTCGTAGTCGCGCACATCGCCGATGTAGAACTTCACCTTGTCGCTCTTCAGCGCAATGCGCATGTCCTCCTGCTTCTTCTCGTCGCGGCTGAAGATGCGGATCTCGGCGAAGTCGGACTTCAGGAAGCGCTGCAGCACCGCGTTGCCGAAACTGCCGGTGCCACCGGTGATGAGCAGGACTTTGTCTTTGAACATGGAATGGAACTCTCGAAATCTTAGAAAGGCTTAAGCGAAGTCGCGCATGCGCTGCACCAGCTCCGGCCAGCTCGGCGGCACATAGCCGGTGGCGGCGCGGAAGCGTTCGGAATTGAGCGAGCGGTCGATCACGAGCTTGTCGTCGGGTGCGATCTCATTGCTGCGGCCATAGGCGGCGGCCACCAGCTTGAGCAGCTCGTACTTGTTGATGGGCGCCACCGAGACGTGATAGGTACCGTGCAGCTCGGGGTGCGGGATCACATGCTGCTGGATCACGCGTGCCAGCTCCACCGTGGGCAGGCCGGAGAAGACCGCCTTGGTGAAGCCGCGCACCGGCCCCTGCTGCGCCAGGAACCAGCCCACCAGGCCATGGGCGCTGGCCAGCTCATGACCGATGATGGAGGTGCGCAGGGTGATGGCGTTCTCGTAGTCCACCTCGCCCATCAGCTTGCTGCGGCCATAGAGGTCGTAGGCATCCGAGGCGTCGCTCTCCACATAGCCGCCGCGCGCACCCGAGAACACGCAGTCGGTGCTCACATGGATGAGGCGTGCGCCGGCCACCTGGCACAAGCGCGCCAGCCGATGCGGCAGCAGCGCATTGATGGGAATGGCGGTGAGCGGGTCATCCGCCTCGGCCAGTTGCTTGACCACGCCGATGCAGTTCACCACCAGGTCCGGCCGCACCTGGGCGAACAGCCGCGTCAGGCTGTCCAGGCTCTCGACGTCCACACCCGGCACAAACCGCGCGGCCGGCGCCTTGGCCTGCAGGCCCTTCACGCTGCCCAGGCTGCGCACCGAGCCGAACACCTCGACGCCGCCGTCCTGCTCGAACCAGCGCAGCACCGCATTGCCCAGCATGCCGCTGGCGCCCAGCACCAGCAGGCGGCGTTTGCCCGAGGGCTTGTTCACATCATTGCTTGTCATTCACTGCTTCTTTCATGCCCGGCTCTTGCGCGCTCGAACTGTGCACGCAGGGCCCGCGCCAGCCTCGCCGGCTCAAAATATTCGTCAAAGTAGCGCTGGCCCGCCCGGCCCATGGCGGCGCGCTCGGCCGGGCTCATCGCCTGCAGGCGGCGCGCCGCCACGGCCAGTGCCGCTGCGTCCTGCGCCGGACTGCTGAGGCCCGCACCCGCCTCGTTCACGACCCGCGCGCCCTCCCCGTCCATCGAGGCCAACAGCGGCCGGCCGGCCGCCAAATAGGCCTGTATTTTGCTCGGAATGGTCTGGCTCATCGCTTCGCCCCCGATCAGGCTCACCAGCAAGGCATCGGCCTGGGCAAAGATGGCAGGCATCTGCGCCGGCTCGAAGCGACCCGGCAGCGTCACCTGGCCGAGGCCACGGGCCCGGACCTGCTCGGCCAGCCAGGCACCACGGGCACCGCTGCCGATGATGTGCCAGTGGATGCCGCTGTTCGGCCCCAGCAGCTCGGCCGCATCGAGCACCGTCTCCAGCGCCTGCACCGTGCCCAGATTGCCGGCGAACACGATGTGAAAAAGGCCCGGCTTGAAACTCAGCGCGGCGCTGCCGCTGGCGCTGAGCGCGCGGTCGCCCGGGTTGTGGTGCACCGCCACCGGCGTGCCGCCGGCCATGCGCTGCACCGGGGCCACGAACGCCTCGGACTGCACCAGCAGCAGATCGTTGCGCCGGTAGATCCAGCGCACCACCACGGCCACCGCGGCCAGCAGGCGCGGGTTCTTCACAAAGCCGGTGATCTGCAGGCTGTCGGGCCACAGATCCTGCACCCAGGTCACCAGCGCGGCCCGCTTGATCCACTTCAGCACGATGGCCGCAATCGCCTGCAGGATCGGCGAGGTGCCGTAGACGAAGATCACATCGAAGCGCTGACCGCGCAGGGCCCAGGGCCCCAACACGCTGGCGCAGCAAAGAAAGGACAGGTAGTTGAGCACCAGCTTGCGCGCCCCACCCTGGCCGCGTGGCAGCAGGGGCACACGCACGATCTCGTAGCCCTCGTGGCGCTCGCGCTGCACGCCGCCCACCCGGTAGCCGGGAAAGACCTGACCCTCGGGATAGTTGGGCTTGCCGGTCAGCACCGTCACCTCGCAACCCTGCTCCACCAGGGACTGCGCCACCTCGTTAATGCGAAAGGACTCGGGCCAGAAATGCTGGCTCAGCAGCAGCACCTTCATGCGGCCCCGTCCATCAGCCGTGCAAGGAACTCGCTGGCCGTGGCCGGCGTTCGCGGCGCTTCGGCCTGCTGCAGGAAGCGTCGCAGCGCGCGCGCGATCGACACGGCCGAGTGCGGGTCGAAGGTCTGGGCGGGCTCACAGACATCACGCACAAAATCAAGCTCGGCGGCCAGGATGGGCAGGCCCATGACCTTGGCCTCGATCAACGGCAGGCCGAAGGACTCGCCCAGGGAGGGGAACACCAGCGCGCGCGCCTGGCCATAGAGTGTCAGCACGGCCTGGTGGTCCATCTGGCCCAGATTGCGGATGGCCAGGCCATGCGTGGCCACCTGCTGGTCCAGCCATGCATTCAGCGCGCCATCGCGCGCCGACAGCGTCAGCGCCAGGCTGGGCTTGAAACCCTGCTGCGCCAGCAGCACCCAGGCCTCCACCAGGCGCCGGTGGTTCTTGTGCGCCTCGCCATCGGCCACATAGACGAAGTCCCAGGGCTGCAGCGCGCCCCGCGCTGGCTCAGGCAGTGCGGGTGCGAATGTCGGCACAAAGGGCAACACGCGCACCGGTGCCGCCTGGCCCTCGCCCCACCAGTCCTGCAAAGCCCGCGCCATCGACTCGGTCTGCACCCAGTAGGCATCCACCAGGTGGCGGCGCCAGCGGCTCACGGCCTGTTCGAAGCGCAGGCGCTGGCGGGTGCGCCAGGCAAAGGCCGAAAGAGGTACCTGGCCGAGGTAATTGCGGTTCTGCTGGAACACCTGCACCGAGGCGCGGTTGCGCAACAGCGGCGGCAGGCCGTGGAAACACAGCACGCGATCGCCCGGCTGGCCCGCGCGCGCGAGCGCAAACTCGGCACCCAGGCGCGAGGCCGGCGCGGCCCGCACCCAGTGAACCTGCGCACCCTCGGGCAGCGGCAGCTGCGCACGGGCACGTTCGTCCAGCCAGGCCACCAGGCGACGCTCGGCCGGCCAGGCCTGCAGCAGGCTCTTCAGAAGCACGAAACCGCCACCGGTATGCACATTCGGCGCATACAGCAGCAAGCGCCCGCGGGCGCTGTCGAAATTCACTGCTTGGGTCCTTCGTAGACGTCCTTCTTGCCCAGGCCCTGCGGTGCCAGCCAACGCACCGCCTGGCGCAGGCCATTGTCCAGGCGTGCCAGCGCGCGGCGCACCGGCTGGTTCGGCCAGGCGCTGAAGGAGGTGACGTTGAAATAGTCGCTGCCGGTGGGCGAACGCGGCGAGAAGTAGTAGTTGGACACGCAGCAACGCGTGCGGTCCACCGCCACCTTGCTGACCGAATGCCAGGACGTCGGCGTGGTCTCCATCAACGCCAGGCGATTGAACTTGCTGACGATGGTGGCGCGCTGGCGCACCTGCCGGTCCCACAGTTCCAGATTGCCGCCGTTCTCCAGCGACCAGTCGGGCGACACGTAGTACAGCAGATTGAGCGTGCGGTAGTACTGGCGCGACGCTTCGTGCGAGTTGTCGATATGGGGCCCGAGGAAGTGGCCCTGCGTCATCGCGCTCAGGCCGCCGGCGTAGAGGCTGGCATCGGGGATCTGCTGCTGGATGCCGGTGATGCGCTCCACCACCGCCAGCACGCGCGGATCCTGCACCGCAAAGGTGATGTCGGCCAGCAGCGGGTCGAACTTATCGAAGCTCTTGCTGGTGTATTTCTTCTCGCGGAAGCTGTCCATCAGGCGCATCGCCTCGGGCTTGGGAAAGCGCTCGTGAATGCGGCGGGCCAGCTCCTCGGGCAACAGATCGTCGACGCAGCAGTAGCGCACGCCCACCTCGCTGCGCGAGGCCTGGAAGGCCGCGGCCAGTGGCTCGGCATCGCGCGTCAGGCGCGCGACGATCAGTTGGACGATCTCTTCCTTCACTTGGCTTCCTCCATCTGTCTGTTCATGCTGTTCGGGGCCTCACTTGCGATGCTGTGTCTCGATGTTGTACGAGTTGCCGATGAAGTAGAAGAAATCGACGAACTTCACATGGAACACCAGGGCATAGAACTGCATCAGCAGCACCAGAATCAGCAGCCCCATTGCCAGCAGGTTGCGCCGGAAGATCTGGGCGTAGTAGCCGATGAAATAGATCTGGAACACGCCCAGAAATTCGTACACACGCCCCCCGACCAGCGGGAACGACGCGAAGGCGTAGTAGAAGAAGATGGAGGCCGCAAAGATGTTCACCGCCAGCGCGTAGCCCGGCAGCGTCTTGAACTCGGCACTCGCGCCGAAGATGCCGATGGCCAGCAGCAGCAGGCGCAGCAGCACCACCACATTGAACTTATTGACCGACTCGTAGAAGCCGACCTCCATGAAGAGCTTGTAGTACTCGGCGATCTTGTCGTTGAACTGACCCACCAACTCCACCAGCGGCAGCAGCGACATTGCGCTGAGCGCGAACCCAAGCAGCATCAGCAGCAGCAGGCCCTTGGGGCCGAAGGGGCGCCAGCGCAGCGGCACCAGCATCAGCGCCATCACCGCGGAGACATGGAACAGGCCCGCCGCCAGCGTGAACAGCAGGAAGCGCCAGTAGCGCCCGGCAAACAGCGCCGGAAAACCCATCAGCACCAGCGACGCTGCCAAGCCCGCGCGCTGGGTCGTCATCTCCAGCAGCAGGTAGTACCAGCTGAAGTACCACAGCAGAGCCCAGCCGGGCCGCGGGCAACTGCGCTGTATCGCCAGCAGCTTGGTCGCCAGGCCCAGCAGCGTCAGCACGAAGAAGAAGCCCTCGACGCTGCCCACCACCCGTGTAATCAGGAAGCTCAGGACGGCGAAGCCAATCTCGAAGCTGAAGAACAGATCGCCCTGGAAATAGACATTCGACTCCTGCAGCGCACGCCAAAATTCAGCCGGGCTGAACTTGGAGATCAGCTCGAACCAGTTGGCGTAGGCAGCGGCGTCGTAGTCCGACCGCAGGCCGCGCAGGCTGGCATGCACGGCGAACACCAGGGCAAGCAGCATCAGCAGCGGCAGCACGAGGGGATCGCGCCGCTCGCTCAGGGGCATGGGCATCGGCCGCGGTGTTGCGGAGAGTTCGCTCTGGCTCACGGGCGCTGCCCTCGCATGCGTTGATCAGGCATATCAGGAAGCCAGCCGCGTTTTGAATTGGTAGTAGAGCCGGCGCAAAAAACCCACCAGCAACTGCCGCCACATGGCGAGCTCAAGCGCCAGCGCCGGGCGCTGGCCCAGTGCCTGCGCAAAACGCCGCAGCGCCGGGAACACACGGCCGGACTGCGCATGGTTCTTGGCAGCGATGCTGAGCGCCTTGGCCGTCGAGCGCGCCCGGCCCTGCTGCTGGGCGCGTGCGTCCCAGAAGCCGCTCACCACGCCGATGATCTCCTCGGCCCGCGCCACGGGCATGACGCGGAACGAGGCCGAGCCCTCGTGGATGCGGTATTCGGCCAGGCATTGCGGTACGCGCACGAAGTCGCCCTGGTTGACGGCGCGCAGCCAGAATTCGAAATCGGGCACCTGGCGCAGCGCCGCGTTCCAGCCGCCCGTCCGATCGAACAGGCTGCGGCGGAAGAAGGCGCCAGGGCCGGGCTGGCAGACCAGGTCCACCGCCAGGCGCTCGGCACTGAAGTCCTCGGTCTGCACCTCGCGCAGGCGCCGGCCCTGCGCATCGATGAGCCAGAAATCGCAATAGACCACCGGCGCCGCGGGGCGCGCCTGCAGGGCCTGCACCATGGCCGTGACGGCGCCCGGGCAGAGGCAGTCGTCCGAGCTGAGATAGGCCAGGACCTCGCCGCGCGCCAGACCCCAGCCGCGGTTGAGGGTGGCGGCCTGACCGGCGTTGGCCTGCGTCAGCACGGTGACCCGCCCGGGATGCGCGTCGGCCAGGCGCTGCGCCAGCGCCAGCGAGTCGTCGCTGGAACCATCGTCGATGACGATGTATTCCAGCGCCGGATAGTCCTGCGCCAGCACGCTCTGCATGGTCGCGGCCAGGTACTCGGCCTGGTTGTAGACCGGGGTGATGATGCTGACGAGCGGCGTGGGATTCATCGGCAGGAGCTTCAATGGGAAGGGCGTGATGCGCGGTAGAGCGACGCCGCCATTGTCGCGGCAGCGGCCAGCACCATCAGCAGCCAGGCCGCACGCCAGGCTGCGCTGCCCAGGCCCAGGCCGGCAAAAGCCAGTAGCGCCAGCGCGGCCGGCACGAGCATGCCATGCTTTGCGGCCGCACCCGCGGCGCCGCCGCGCTCACGCCACACCAGCGCAAACAGGGCCGCAGAATCCAGCAGCATGCGCAGCAACCAGGCCAGCGCTGCCCCCATCAGACCCCAACGTGCGCTCAGCAGCCACAGGGCCAGCACGAACAGCGGCAGCTCGGCGCAATGCAGCAGGGCCGGCGCACGGAAGTGGCCGGCGCCATGCAGCCAGGTGAGCGGCACATGGGCCAGGCAGTTGATCAGGATGCCAAGCGCAAACACCTGCAGGATGGGGCCGCTCTGACGCGCGAACTCGGGCCCTATCCACCAGCCCAGCAGCTCGTGCGCGAACAGGGCCAGCGCCGCGGTGATGGGCAGGAGCACCACGAACAGCGTCGCCACGGCGCGATCGAACAGGCCCCAGGCCGAGCCATCCTGCTTGGCCACCTGGGCGGCAAAGGCGGGGAACAGCACCGCCGTCAGCGCGCCCGGGATGATCCAGAGCTTGGTGACGATTTCCTGCGGCGTGGCATAGAAGGCCACCGCGGCGGCGGACACGCTCGCACCGATCACGAAGCGGTCCACATAGCCCATGAAGGGGCTCACCAGATTGCTGAGCGTGAGCCAGCCGCCCGATACCAGCAAGGGGCGCAACCAGGCGCGCTCCAGGCGCAGGCGGCCACGCAGCTGCGGCAGCGCGCGCCAGGCCAGCCAACCATGCACAGCGCAGGCCAACACCCGCCCAGCGGCCAGGGCCACGGTGATGGTGAACAGGTCGGGGCCGCGCCACAGCACCACCAGCCAGGGCCCGACGAAGGTCCACAAGCCCATGGGCAGGCGGATGTAATTCAAGACCTCGAAGGCATGGCAAGCCTCCAGCATGCCGCGCAGCCCGGCAGTGAGCACGATGAAGGGCATCGCCAGACCCATCACCAGCGTGGCGTTGATGGCCTCCTGGCGATCGGGTAACTGTTTGATCAGGTCCACACCCCAGGGTGCCAGGGCCATCATCAGCGCGCCACCCACCAGGCCCAGCGCGGCCATCAAGGCGAGCGCCGTGGCGCTCAGCGGGCCCACTTGCCCGTCCTCCTTGCGGTCCAGGGTGATCGCCAATTGCTGGGTCAGCGCCCGACCCAGACCCAGATCGAACAGGCCGAAATAGCTGGTCACCGCCCAGATCAGCGTCAGCAGGCCGAAGCGCTCGGGCCCCAGCACCCGCACCAGCACCGGGATGGACACCAGCGCGAACAGCAGGGGCGCACCCAGGCCGAGCAGGTTGAAAAAGGTATGCCGGGCGAGCTTCAAGACAATGGGGCCAGGCACCGGCAGCCAGGGCCGGTGCAGCGGGGAGTAAGAGGTTGGATGCGCAAAGGCCGCGGATTGTACGAGGCCGCCCTGCCCCGGGTCGGTGCAGGCCCGGCTGGTAATATGCGGCCCCTGGATCGCCTTGCCTGCCAAGCCGGTCCGGTCACCCGTTCCGCCTTCGAGTTGCGCCCCATGCCCTTTTTCCGTTACGCCCTGCTGGTCCTGCTGATGCTGATGGCGACCACCGGCTTCGCCCATGCGTACATCGACGGCGGCTCGGCGCACCTGATCATCCAGGGCCTGATCGCCGCGGCGGTGGGCGCGCTCTACTACCTGCGCAACCCCAAGGAAATCTGGCGCGCCATCAAGCGGCGCTTCGGCCGGGACCGTTCCTGATGAGCCTGAGCTTTCGCGACCCGTCCGGCCATGTGGAGGACGACGGGGCGAGGATATGGCGCCATGTACGCCCCGAGGCTGCCGAGGCAACGCACAGCCTGCTGGCCAGCGAGCTCTACGCCTCGCTGTGCCGTGACGGCCTGCTGATCCCTGCCACCGAGCACCCTGCCCTGGAAGGCGGCGGTCTGCTGCTGGAACATGCGCGCGTGCGCTGGCCCAGCTACCCCTTCGAGTGGACACCGGGCATGCTGGCCGATGCCGCCCTGCTGACCCTGGACATCCAGGCGCGCGCCTGGGCGCAGGGTTGGACCCTCAAGGACGCCGCCGCCAACAACGTGCTGTTCGATGGACCGCAGCCGCGCTTTTGCGACCTGCTCTCGCTGCGCCAGCGCTGCGACGACGACGCCCCCGGCTGGGAGGCCTACGGCCAGTTCGTGCGCCATTTCGTGCTGCCGCTGCTGGCGGTGGCCGAGCTGGGCCGCAGCCCGCGCGACATCTTCCTGGCCCATCGCGACGGCCTGAAGGCCGCTGAGGTGGCCAGCTATGTGCCCTGGCATGCACAGTGGAATCTGGCCATGCTGCTGCACGTGCGCCTGCCGGCGCGCCTGGAGCGCCGCCGCATTGCGCACACCGAGCACAAGCCAGGCCCCGCCCGCAGCGGCAGGCCCGCCGCCGACAGCACTCCCTGGCTGCTGAAGAACCTGCGTGGCTTCGTCGAGCGCCTCGCCGCCGCCTGCCGCGGCACCAGCACCTGGAGCGAATACACCGTCAATCGCGACCACTATGGCGACGCCGAGTTGCAGGCCAAGCGTGCCGCGGTGGCGCAGATCCTGGCCGCGCGCCCCTACGCACAGGTGCTGGACGTAGGCGCCAACAGCGGCGAGTTCTCGCGCCTGGCCGTGGCCCAAGGGGCGCAGGTGCTGGCCCTGGACGACGACCTCAACGCGCTGGAAGACCTGCACCGCCAGGCCCGCGCCGAGCGCCTGCCCATCCAGTGCCTGCACGCGAATATGGCGCGCCCCACACCAGCCACCGGCTGGCGCCTGGCCGAGACCCTGGACCTGCCGGTCCGCCTGCACCAGCAGTTCGATCTGGTGCTGATGCTGGCGGTGGTGCATCACCTGGCCGTCACCGAGCGACTGCCGCTGGTGCAGATCTTCGAGACCATGGCGGGCTACTGCCGGGGCCAGTTGCTGATCGAATTCGTGCCGCGCGATGACCCGCGCTTCATCGAGATCGCCGCGGCGAATCTGGCGCTGTACGAGGGCTGGAGCCGCGAGGCCTTTGTGGCCGCGGCAGCGCCCTGGTTCAGCGTGACGCAAAGCATCCGCATCTCCGAGCAACGCGAGTTGCTGCTGCTGACACGCCGATGATGAGCGAGGCCTCGCCGCTGCGCCAAGGCCTTCGCTATGCCTTGCTGGGCTTGGCCGCGCTGGCGGCCATCGCGCTCTCCGAGAGCATTCTGCAAAGCACCTCCTCGCTCTATCTCGCCTTCGCGCCGCGCGTCTACCTCGATGAGGCCTGGGCCCTGGCTGCGCTGCTGGCCGGCTTGGCCCTGCTGGGCGCAGTGCTGGACCAGCCGCGGCGTCCGCGCTGGCTGGCCGGCGCGGCCCGAGGCCTCCTGCTGGCCCTGCTCTTCGTGGCGCTGTTCCAGATCTTTCGCCGCTCGCTCGCCGCCGGCCTGGCGCTCAGCGGCATGCTCAAGCTGGCCCTGCTGACGGCCTGCGTGCTGGGCGCCGCGCTGGCGGTCTGGCGCCTGCAACTGGAAGCGCAATGGCGCCTGGCATCGGCCGCCGCCGTGGCGATGCTCTCGATGTTTGCGCTGCAACCCGGCATGCCCGGCTACCTGCTGAGCCTGATGAAATCTGTCGAGGCAAGACCTGCCCCCGCCACTCTGCAGCCCACCCTGCGCCGCACCCTGGTACTGGTGCTGGACGAATGGGATCTGGAGATTTCACAACGCGCGGGCCTGTTCGATCGCAGCCCGCTACGCGAGATGCAGGCACAGGGCTTTGTGGCCACGCGGGCCATGCCGGCGGGTCCCAACACCCTGGTATCCATTCCCGGCATGCTGCAGGGCCGGCGCTTCGGCGCACTGGACAGCGGCGGCGCGGGCTATCTGGAAAACCGCAGCGGCGCTCGCTTTGATCGGGCGCATGCCGGCCTGTTCAACGACCTGGACGAGGCCGGCATCGGCTATGGCGTGGTGGGTTTCTATCACGACTACTGCGCCATCGCGCGCGGCGCGCGGCGCTGCCATGCCGAGCCGGTGCAGTTCTTCCCCGGCTGGTGGGCGGCCCTGACGCGCAGCGTCAAGCGCGGCCAGGAATTCGACTACCCCTATTCCGACTTTCTGCGCCAGTGGAGCGCGACGCTGGCGGCGCTGCGCGCGCAGGCTCGCCAGACCCTCGCCGACCCGGACAACCAGGTCGTGTGGCTGCATCTGAACGTGCCGCATCCGCCCATCGCGCTGGCGGGCGGCCGCGCGCAAAGCCTGGCGCTCGACTACCAGGCCAATCTGGATCTGCTGCAGACCGTGGTCAGCGAGCTGCGCGACGCGCTGCAGGCCGCCCAGGGCGACGTGGCCATGGTGCTGACCTCGGACCATTGGCTGCGCGAGAAGGAGCTCTGGGCCGGCATCTACGAACGCCAGCGCGGCCCGGGCAGCGGCAGCGCCGGCAAAAGTGAAAAGGACCAGCATGTGCCCTTCATGGTCTGGTTCAGCCAAGCCGCGGGCAAGGGCTTGCAGTTCGAGGGCCCGGTCAGCACCACCTCGCTGCGCGAGCTGGTGCCGGCCCTGGCGCAGCGTCGCTTGAACTCGCCGGCCGAGATCGCCGCCTTCATGCAGGCGCGTGCGGCACGCCTGGGTCCGAGCGAGACCCAGCCCTTTGACGACTTACACGGCGCCGCTGTTCATGCTGGTGATGGCCATCATCACTGAAACCATCAGCACGCCGATCACCGCACCGATCACGAGAATCGCCACCGGCTCGATCAGCGCCATCGCCTGCTTCTGACGCTCACGCGCGGTATCGGTCTGCATGCTGCCCAGCGAGCTGAGCATGGCGTCCAACGTGCCGGAGCGCTCGCCCACCTTGATCAGATTCAGCCGGGCCGGAGGTATCCAGGGCGAGTGACGCAGGCACTCGTACAGGCTGCGGCCATGCTCCAGCTCGCGCGCCGCCGAAGACACCAGCAGGCGGAAATCGCGCAGGCCGGTGGCACCCATGGACAGGCGCAGCGCCTCCAGCAAGGGCACGCGGTTGCGCAGCATGGTGCCCATCAGCGTGGCCCAGCGGCCCACTTCGGCATCGCGCAGCCATGGCCCCACCAGCGGGGCCATGGCCAGGCGATCCATCAGGCCCTGACGCACGGCTGCACGCGAGAACGCCACCACCAACCCCATCAGCAGCGCCGCAGCACCCAGGCCCAGCCAGAGCAGATTGGCCTTCATGAAGACGGCCGTCTCGATCACCCACATCGAGAATTCGGGCACGTTGCCGCGCGCGCTCTTCAGCAGTGGCGCAAAGCGCGGGATCACGCCCACGAAGATGATCAGCACCGCGGCCAGGCCGGCGGTGACCAGCACGGTCGGATAGATCAGGGCGCTGCGCACCTCGGCGCTGGTACGGCGCGAGAGCTCCAGCTGTTCGGCCGCGTCGCTCAGTGCGGCGGCCAATTGGCCGCTCGCCTCGCCCACCTTCACCAGGGTCAGCAAATGCTCCGGCAGGCCCAGCCCACTGGCCGTCAGCGCGTCGAACAGATTCTGCCCGGCACGCACATCGGCCAGGGCGCGCGCCATGCTGGCGCCCACACCGCTGGCGGCGTGGCCGGTGGCCAGCGATTCCAGGGCCTCGTCCAGCGCCACGCCGGCCTTCAGCAGCGTGCCCAGCTCGCGCAGGCTGACCACGCGATCCGCCACCGTGATGGCACGCTGGCGGCCCAGCGCCACAACGGCCGCCGCGGGCGGCGCGCTGGATTGCAGCTGCAAGGGGCGCAGGCCCTGGCGCAGCAGTTCGCGTGCGGCATCGGCCTCGCTGCCCGCCTCCAGCTGCCCGCTGACCTCGCGGCCCGAGGCGTCCTGGGCGCGGTACTTGAAGCTCTGCATGGGGCGCCGCCTACTCGTCCTGCGCGCTGGCCGCGCGCATCACTTCGTCGAGGGTGCTGAGGCCGCGCGAGGTCTTGATCAGGCCGTCGTCCACCATCGAGCGGCGCCCATCCTGGTTGGCCAGCTCCAGCAGGCGTTCGATCGGCGCGTTCTGCGCGATCTCGTGCTGCAGCGGTGCCGTCACCGTCACCAGCTCATAGATGCCGACGCGGCCTCGGAAGCCGGTGCCCGAGCAGGCCGCGCAACCCTTGGCCATCAGCCACTGCGGCTGCGCCGGCAAATTGGCGGCGGCCGGCGTGCGCGGCGCCAGGCGTGCCCAGCGCTGTGCCAGCGGTTCCGGATCATTGTGCGGCTGGGCGCAGCTGGGGCACAGGCGCCGCACCAGACGCTGCGCCATCACGGCGCGCAGTGCGGCCGCCACCAGATAGGGCTCGATACCCATGTCGACCAGGCGGTTCACCGCCGACAACGCATCGTTGGTATGCAGGGTGGCGAGCACCAGGTGGCCGGTGAGCGCCGCCTGGATGGCGATCTCGGCGGTCTCGCGATCGCGGATCTCACCCACCATGATGACGTCCGGATCGTGGCGCAGGATGGAGCGCAGCGCGCGCGCAAAGGTGTAGCCGATGTCGGCCTGGGTCTGAATCTGCACCACCCCGGGCAGGCGCAATTCCACCGGATCTTCCACCGTGATGAGCTTGCGCACGCCGTCGTTGATATGCGAGAGCGCGCTGTAAAGCGTGGTGCTCTTGCCCGAGCCGGTGGGGCCCGTCACCAGCACCAGGCCGTTGGGCCATTGCAGCCAGTCCTGGAACTGGGCCATATGGTCCGGCTCCATGCCGATGCGGTGCATGCCGATGTCGCCCCGTTCCTTGGGCAGCAGGCGCAGCACCAACGATTCGCCATGCACGGCCGGGATGGAGGAGATGCGGATATCCACCTCGCGCCCCGCCACGCGCGTGCCGATGCGGCCGTCCTGCGGCAGGCGGCGCTCGGCGATGTCCAGGCCGCCGATCAGCTTGACACGCGAGGCGATGGCCGGATAGCGGTCCATGGGCATCGTCGAGCGGGTGTGCAGCACACCGTCGATGCGAAAGCGCAGCGTGCATTCGCGTTCGCCCGGCTCCACATGGATGTCCGAGGCACGCGCCTCCAGGGCCTGCGCCAGCGTGTTGTTGACAAAGGCCACCACCGGGGCATCCTCGGCCAGCTCACGCAGGGTGCGCGCGTCCAGGCTGCCGCTCTGACCCTGGGCATGCTGGCGCAGGCGCTGGGCCAGCGCCTCGGCATCGGCGGGCAGCAGCAGGCGCCAATGGTGGGCAGCGGCGAGCGGCTCCTCGGCCAGGGCCTCGCGCACATCGATGTCCAGCGGGTCGGTGCTGGCCACCTGCAGACCGGCCTCCGTCTCGGCCAGCAGCACCTGGCGGTCCAGCCACCAGCCGGCCGGCATGCGCAGGCGCTCCATGGTGGCGCGTGCGGCGGCCTCGTCGAACTCGGCCGGGGCCAGCAGGGGGCAGGCGAGTTGCTCGGCCAGGCAGGCGTAGAGGCTGCTGGTCGAGACCGCACCCAGGCGCACCAACACCTCGCCGAGCTTGCCCCCCTTGCTGGCCTGCACCAGCAGGGCGTTCTCGATCTCGGCGGTCTTAACCAGGCCCTGGGCCTGCAGCAGTTCTCCGATCAGCATGGCAGAAGACGCTTTCGGATCAATTGCCCGGAGGCGTGCGCGTGGCGGCGGGCGCGGGCAGCGCAGGCGGCGTCGCCATCGGTGCCGACGCCGCGGACGCGGCACCGGCGGCAGGCTGTGCCCACGGCCCCAGCATGCTGCGGAAGGCGTTGGTCATGGTCTCGGCGTCGTGGCTGTCATTGAGGATGTAGGGCGTGATCAGCACCACCAGCTCGGTCTTGGAGTTGGTGGTGTTCTGGCTGCCGAACAACTGGCCCAGCAGGGGCAGGTCCTTCAGATAGGGCACGCCGGCATTGCCCTTGCCCGCATTGTTGGAGATCAGCCCGCCCATCATCACGGTGGCGCCATTGCGCAGGGTCAGCTTGGTTTCGAGCTTGCGGGTGCTGAAGGTGGGCGAAACGTTCACGCCGGTGTTGGTGGACTGCGCGGCGCTCACCTCCTGCTGCACCTCGAGGTCGATCTGGTCGCCCGAGTGGATCACCGGTTTGACCTTGAGGATCACGCCGGTGTTGCGGTACTGCACGGTCTGCAGCACACCGGTCTGGCCCGGCAGGGCCACGGTGCCGGTGGTGGTCTGCTGGCTGGTGATGATGGGCACTTCCTGGCCCACCTGGATGGTTGCCTGTTCGCCATTGCGCGCCAGCACGCGCGGGCTGGAGAGAATCGTCGCCTGGTTGTTGGAGGCCAGCGCATTCAAGGCCGCATGCACGAGGCCCGCTGCGTCCAGCACCTTCAGGTTGAAGCCGCTGTTGCCGATGCCGGTGCCACCGATGGTGCTGCCGTTGACGTAGCGGCCATTGCCCACATCGCGGCTGAACAGCCACTCCACGCCCATCTGGTTCTTCTCGTCCACCGTCAGCTCGGCCACGGTGACCTCGATCAGCGCGCCCTTGGCAGGGCGATCCAGGGTCTGCAGCAGCGCCGCGATCTGCGAGTAGGAATCGGCATCGACCTGAAAGATCAGCGTGTTGGTGGATTGGTCCACCACCACCGAGCTGGAGCCGCTGCTGCTGGCGGCGGCCTGGGCGTTGCCCGCACCCGATCCTGCCGGCGTGGCCGTGGCACTGCTGCGCAGGCGCGAGCCGGTCAGCAACTGCTCCAGCGTCTTGGCCAGCACGCTGGCGTCCTTGTGCTTGACCGCATAGGTGAAGTAGTTGCGGCCGATGCCGCGCTCGTTGGGCCGGTCCAGCGTGCGAGCCCAGCTGGTAACGTGGTTGAGCACCTCGTCGTTGGCGGCGAACACATAGATCGCATTCGTGCCGGCCACCGGCAACAGCACCACCGGGTAGCGCACGGTGCCTTGCTGGCCCAATTGGCCGAGCGGTGCCACCGCATAGCCCTGGGTGGTCAGCACCTCATTGAGGCGCCTAGCCAGGTCATCGGCCGACCAGTAGGCGGGCGAGAGCGCCACGCTCTTGCGGCCAGCCATCAGGGGCTGGTCCAGCACGCGCAGGGCCTCCAGCGCGGCTTGCATATTGTCCGGCGTGCCACTCAGCAGCAGGGCGTTGCGGCCGATGTCTTCCTGCACCGTGATGCGCGAGCCAAACAGGGTCTTGAGCCAGTTCGCCACATCGGTCTGGCGCACAACGTTCATTTCGACCAGTTGGAACACCGGGCGCAGCGGCAGCGGCGTGTCGGGCAGGGCCTCGCCGCGACGGATCTCGGGCAGATTGCCGAGCTGGGCGTTGTCGGGGAGTATGCGCACCAGGCCGCCCACGTCGATGGCGGCGATGCCATAGCTCTTCAGCAGCAGCTTGACGGCGTTGTCGAGCTGGGCAGCCGACTGGCTGGCCCCGGTGCGGAAGGTCACCAGATCCTTGCGGCCCTGCACTGCAGGGTCGATGTTGACGTTGCGCTTCAGGATCTCGGCATAGATCACCTGCACAAAGGTGGGCAGGGGCACTTGCTGCAGATTGATGGCGGCGACCTCCTCGCCACTGGCGCTGCCGTCAAGCTTGATCTGCGCATCGCGGCCTGCCAGCGAGGCCGAGTACTTGGAAGGTTTGCGATCGGGCGGTGCGGGCAGCGGCGTGATGCTCAGCTCGCGCTTGTCGCTGGGCCTAGCCGCCTGGATGGCATTGCTATCGGCCGAGGCGGGCATGGGCAGGCTGCCGGGCATCACTGGTGCCATCGGCCCCGAAGGGCCCAGGGCCTTGAGCTCGGCGCAGCCGGCCGCCACCAAGGCGGCGCTGAGCGCCAGCAGGCGCAGGACGACACGCTGCTTGGAAAAAAGCATCGGTTGATGATCTTCAATCACGTTGTTCGACTCCAAAGCGGTACAGCTTTTTTCCAATACGTATGCAGACCTGATTGCCGTCCACGGCTTCGATGACGTGGCCGCTGGGCAGCTTCTCGCCCACCTTGAGACGCTGCGGCTGCTTGGCCGGGTCGTCGAACAGCACCAGGGCGCCGCCCACCTTGCCAGAGCCGAACACGCCGGCGAGTCGCCAGCGCAGGTTTTCGGGCGGCTTTTGCGTCGCCGCATCGGGCTTGGCCTCGGGCCCCCAGATCGGTGAACTGGACATCAGCACCGCGCGCGCCGTGGCATCGCCGGGCACGGGCAGGCTGGCCAGTTGCCAGGCATCGCGGCGCGCCTGCACCAGCTCCGCCGGTGGCGCCTCGGGCAGTGCCGCAAACCAGCCCAGCAGCGCGGCGGCGGCGAACAGCATCAGCGCCTGGCGCGGCCCCAGATCATCGAGCGTCATGGTTTGCGCTCCTCGGCCTGGAACAGCACCCGCACTTCCAGTTCGGCGCGCGCCGGCTGGGCCAGCGGCCGCAGGCGCAAGCTGTCCACCAGCATCAGCTTGGGCGAGCGGCCCAGCTCGGCCAGCAGGCCCATCAGGGCCAGGCGGTTGTTTATGTCCACCACCAGGCGCGCGCGCACCGCCGGCTGACTGCCGGCCTTTTTTTGCTCACCCGCGCCCATGATGGCGAGCTCACGCACCGGCAGGCCCGATTTCTCGGCCCAGGCGCGCAAGGTGTCCTGCAATGCGGCCTCCACCAGGCCCTGGCTGGAGCCGCTCCAGAGCATGCTGCGCGCGGCCTCCAGATGCTTGCGCGCGTCCTCGGCGCGCTGGGTCCAGATGGCACCGCCACTCTGCAACGGGCGCAGCCGCTGCAGCTCGGCGCGCGCCTCGTCGGCCTCGCCGCGCCAGGCCGTGGCATGGTCCTGCGCCAGCAGGGCCAGCCAGAGCCAGAAGATCGCCAGGATGGCCCATACGCCCCAGCGCAGGCGCGTGTTGGCGCGCCATTCGCTGCGCGCCTGCTGCAGGGCCTGCAACCAGGATGGCGAGCCGCTGCTATTGCCGGCTTGATCGAGCACGACGCTCATGTTTTTTTCGCTCCGGGCTGCTTGGGCGTGGGCACTTGCACATCGATGCCCGGCGGGGGCGCGGGCATGTCGGCAGCGCCGCGGCTCAGCCCCGCGTCGGCGCCCTGTTGTTGCTGGCGCGCCGGTGGCTGGGCCGCGGCGAGCTTCATCTCCAGGCTGATGCCGCTGCGCGCGCCACCACCACCACCGCCGTCCTTGACCTCGCTGATCTGGGTGAACCAGGCCCCCGACTCCAGCCCGGTGATGACCTGGGCACGCGAGACCTCGGCAGGCAGCTCCAGCGCCACGCGCACCGTCAGCTGGTTGAGATCGAACTCCTTCACCGTGCTGCCCTTGGGCAGCAGGCGGCCCAATTCCTCCAGCACCTCCAGCGGCTGCGGCGCGCGCAGCTGCGCCAGCAGCGCCGCGCTCTGGTCGGCAGCGGCCAGGGCCTTGTCGCGCGCGGCCAGCAAGGGGGTCACGTCTTGCCTGAGCTGGGCCACCGTCGACTGTGCCTGCTCGCGCGCCTGATAGGCATCCCAAGCGGCGCGCGCCGTCATGCTGCTGAACACCAGCAGCAACAGCGCCCCAGCGCCCACCAGCAGGCGCTCCTGGCCAGCGGCAGCACGGCCCAGCTGTTCGGCCGGGCGCGGCTGGCGCAAGGGTCGCTGCCAGGGCAGTGCCTGCACCTCCGGAAGGGCCGCCGCGGCATGGGACGAAGCCGGCGCACGGCTCTGGCGCGCAAAGGCCTGCCAGTCCTCCAGGCTGGGCGCGGCGGCCCACCAACGGCTGGCCAGCAGCACACCACCCTGCCAGTACTGGCCCTCCACACCCTCCATGCATTGCAGCAGGTGCAGTCCATCGGTCAGGGCCGTGTGACACAGGCTCTCGGGCCACAGCAGCTCCGGCCGCAGGCCGGCGCTGCTCACCAGCTCGCGCGGCAGCGCATAGGCCTGCGCCTGCTCGCCATGCAGGTCCACCAGAACCAGGCTGTCGACAAAGGGCTGCCAGGCCAGCAACTGCGCCTGCAGCGCACCGACGCGGTCCGCCACCGGCAGGCCGCCTAAGCTGAAGGCGCGGTGCCGCAGCAGGCTGCGCGCCAGCAGTACCGGCGCACGCGCCCTCGCCCCGGCAGGCCGGTTCAGGCCCTCACGGCGCAGGCTGGGCGAGCGCTCGGGGCTGGGCGACGGCCTGGCTTGGGACAGGAAATTTCGCAACGGGAATCGTGGCATCGGTGGGTGCAAGACGGTTGGACTGGCGGACCTCATGGATCAGCCAGGGCGCTGTGGCCCCCGTCGGAAGAATCAAAAGATTGTACTCAAGCGACTGCGGCATCCCGGGGGCCCAGACCTGCAGGCGCAGGGCGTTGCTGGCATGGAACAGCAGGTTGTCGGCCGTGAACGGAATACCCGTGGCGGCGGTGGCCGCGGCAGCATCAGCAAATGGGGCGCGCTTTCGAAGAGTTTCGAATAAATCCCATTGCTGCGCCGAAACCTTGGGCCAGATACTCTTCAGCAAACCCAGCGGGGCAGTATTGGGGTTGAATAACTTGTCGCGGCGCACGCCCAGCCAGGGCTCCAGGCGGGCACGCAGCTCGGCCGAGCGCTGCCACACCGGCATGCGGCCCAACTCGCCTACCGAGAGGATCCAATCATTGCGCGGCCCGGGCAGGCCGGCGGCACGATAGTCGATCACCTCGGCACCGTTCAGGCGTTTCAGACTGTCGGCATCGGCATAGTCTTCCAGCACGTCCAGCATGCTTGCGGCATCCTGGGACGAGGCACCGACACTGATGAGCAGCTGCGGGAAGAGCTCGCGGTCGGGTGCATTGAGCGAGAGCAGGCCACGTTCGTCCTGCACGCGCAGCAGCGCGCCCTGCGCGGTCTGGTAGAGCCTGCCGTCCAGCGCCAAGGGCTGCTCGTCCATGAAGCCGGCCGAGGCCAGGCCCATCTGCCGGGTGCCGAGCCAGTACAGCGCCTGCGCCTTGGCGCTCTCGGCCTGCAGGCTGGCGTCGGCATAGTGCTGCATGGTGAGCGCCTGGGCGCGCAGACCGTCGATGCGCAGCGCAAAGCGCGCCGCCACGATGGCGATCACGGTGAGTGCCACGGTCACGAACAGCAGCACATAGCCGCCCTGCCCTCGGCCCGCTTGGCTCACCCCGCGCCGCTGCCTCATGGCAACTTCTCCACATCGATGCGCTGCCCCAGAGGCTCAGCTCGCGCCGCCGGGCGCGCCACCAGCAGCAGGCCATGGCCCTCGCCCCGGTCCAGCGCAATGGCCTGCGGCAGCGCGCTGGGCGACTGGGCGGCACCGTCCAATGCCGGTGGCCATTGGGCCAGCCAGGTGCCCGCAGGGTCCTGATAGCGCAATGCGCCGCGGTCCCCCGGCCATTGAGCCAGCACCGCCTCCTGCGGTGGCAGGCCGTCCAGGCCAAAGCTCAGCAGCAATTCGGTCATGCCGGCATCGGGCGAAAAGCGCAAGCTCAGACGCATGGGCTGGGGGCCCAGGGCCTGCGCCACCGGCAACTGAGTGCTGAGCCCCGCAAGTTCGCGCGCCGCGCCGCGGAAGCGCTCCGGACTGTCTTTGGCGCCGGGCATCAGCCCCTCCAGCGCCTGCTGTACCCAGATCGCGTGCAGGCGCTCCACCTGGGCCTGCAATTGCGCGCCACCCAGGCGCTGCTCGATGCGGCCAATCTGGAACAAGCCTTCAGACAGCAGGCCGGCCACCATCGCCACGATCACGAGCGTGACCAGGGTTTCAAGCAGGGTCATGCCGGCCTGGCTGGCTTGCTTGTTGATGATGGGCTGGTTCATGGCGGATCCGCCCTGGACGTCGCCGCACCCAGGGCCTCGAGGCCCGCCTGCATCAGCGTGAACTCGGTGCTGGCAGCGGTGTTCTCATCCTTGGCGATGACCGTCAGCTCATACAGGCCGACACGCCAGCGCGTCTGCTCCATGGCCTGGGTGGGCACGCTGGCGCGCAAGGGCGCCACCAGCTTGGCACGCCAGCTCACACTGGTAGCCCCGAAGCGCCGCATGCCTTCGGGCTCAGCATAAGGATTGACGCTGGCCAGCAGCCCCTGTGCGGCCAGTTGCAGGGCCACGCGCGACTGCTCGGCCTCGATGCGAGCGGCCGCCTGCAGGTTCTGCGAAATCCAGGCGAACAGGGCCGCACCCGTGCCGGCCAGAATCGCCAGCGCCACGATGGCCTCGAGCAAGCCAAAGCCTGCCGCCGAAGGCGCCCGGCGGCAGCGCGGCACGGTTCCGATGGCGGCCGTCAAGGCGTCACCCGCCCCGTCATCGGAGCGATGGTCCAGACCCGTCCTCGCCCTTCATCGTCCTTTGCGCGCACCGTGGCAGCGGCGGCAACGCCTGCCGCGCTGTAGCGCAGCGGTGCGGACAACTCGAGTTGCACCGAGGCTGGCAGGTCGTCTTCCAACAAGCTGCGCAAGGCTGAAGCATCCAGTTCCAGCGGCTCGCCGGACTGAAAGGCGCGCATCGGCAACGCGGCCAATTGGGCTCGCAACTCCTGCTGCCAGGCACGTTCG
This sequence comes from Paucibacter sediminis, assembly GCF_030254645.1. NCBI lineage: Bacteria > Pseudomonadati > Pseudomonadota > Betaproteobacteria > Burkholderiales > Sphaerotilaceae > Roseateles > Paucibacter sediminis. The sequence continues at coordinate 2,930,267 of NZ_CP116346.1, read as the reverse complement.
CGCGCCGCAGCGATCCAGCGTGAGGTCGAAGGCAGGATCAGGCCTGCCGTCATCGCCACGATGCTCAGCACCACCAGCAGTTCCAGCAGCGTGAAACCGCCGCCGTTGCGACTGCTGCTATTGCGCGGCAGGCGGCAGCACACCGACATCGGCCGCATCGCCCTGACCACCGCGCTTGCCGTCGGCGCCCAGCGAATAGAGTGCAAAGGGCTGACCATCTGCGCCGGGTAGCGCGTATTGGTAAGCATGGCCCCACGGATCATCCGGCACTGCGCCATCGAGGTAAGGGCCGCGCCAGCGTGCTGCCAGGGCCTGGTCGGCCGGGGCCTTGGCCAGCAAGGCCAGGCCCTCTTCGGCCGTGGGGTAACGGCCGATGTCCAGATGCAGGCTCTCCACCGCGCTGCGCAGGGTCTTGGCCTGGGTCGCCGCCGTAGTGACCTTGGATTGTTCGACCTTGGAGAACAGACGGGGGCCTACCAGGCCGGCCAGCATGCCGATGATGACGAGCACGACCAGCATTTCCAGCAAGGTAAAGCCAGCCATGTGGCGACGCAAGGACGAAGTGGTTCGAGTAGAGGCAGAGGGAGCTTGCATGGTCTCGAGGATATTGCTTGATCAGCGGCTGAGGCTGGCCGCGGCCCGCATTGTAGGCACGACTGCGCTCACATCCTCGCCGCACTCTTGACAGACAAAAGAAAAGGGGCGCCTTGCGGCGCCCCTTTCAGCCAAGCACCTAAGTGCTTAGTTCGTGCCCGGACGGAGCAGGGGGTACGAGATCAGCGAGTTGGTCTTGCCAGTCACTTGGTCGTAGTTCATCACGTTGTACACGCCAGAGATCGTGCTCGACGGTGCAACCACGTCCAGCTTCACAGCCAGGCGGGTCGAGCCATCAGCCATCGACGGGCAGATGTCCTTCGTGTTGATCACCAGCAGCTTGCCAGCCTTCAGGTTGTAGTCAGCAGTGCCGGAGGCGCAGGTCTTGCCGTCTTCGGTGATCACCGAAGCCGCCACAGCAGCGTCCGTACCATAGGTGCTCGTCAGAACGACGCGCGACAGGTAGTCCGGATGGATGGTGGCAAACGGAGCCTGCAGCGTCGTGCCGTCGTGAGCGATGGTGCCCAGCGTGGTGTCACCGACGTCAGCCGTCGTCGCGGTGCCCTTGGCCACGATGTCGTAAGCCACGGTTACGGTCTGAGCAGGCACAGCGGTGCTGCCAGAAACCGTGTAGCACACGTTCTTGTTCGTGACGGCATTAGCATCCACCACGATCGTGCCCTTGCTGGTGTTGCCGGTTGCAAAGTCCGCATCACCAGTGGAGCTACCGCACGAGTCGGCGTTGTCCAGGAACACCTTGCCGGTCGAGCCCATTGCCGAGAAATCACCCTTCACGACCAGAGCCGAATCCGTGTCGATCAGATCGCCCAGACCAATCGCGCCGCCAGTCTTCGTGTATCGGGTGTTGACAGCGTTGTTCAACTTACCCAGCGCGATGGTCTTGGTGAAGGTACCAGCCGTTGCGGTGGTGAACTGCTTGAACGCCTTCTCGACGCCGGCGGTGTTCGCGCCAGCGGTGATCGCCAGGTTCAGCGCCTTGCCGAACTTAGCAACCGTCTCGTTGTAACCGGCCAGCTTGGTAGCAGCAGCATTTGCCACGGCCTTCTCAGCGGTTTCGTACAGCGCATAGGTCAGATCGACAGAGGTACCAACGCTGGTCACCTTCACACCGATGGTGTCCAGAGCAAGCTTGAACACGTCAGCTTGGTCGTAGTTCGTGTCGGCAGCCGTGATCTGGAAGATCACATAGCTGTCGGTCGTTGCGCCACCTTGCACAACGGCAACCTGCGGAGCCAGAGCAACTGCGGCAGCAGTTTCAGCCGTCAGATTCGTAGCATCGACAGCATTGGCCCACTTGGCGTTCGTGATGTCAAAGCGCACGAAACGCACGGCATTCTTCGACACGCCGAAGCCCATCTTCGTGCTGGTCGCCAGGTAGACGTCCGTCAGCGTGGTGCCGTCGGCCACCAGCTCGGTGCCGTACGTGCGAGCATCAGCCACGTCATCAGACAGCGTGATGTGGGTAGGTGCAGCGGCGAACGCAACGCCTCCAACCAGCGCACCGATCGCCAGAGCGGTCGCCTTCAACACATATTTTTTCATTCGGTGAACTCCACAAAGGTTATGGATTAAAAGACTCAAAAATGATTCGCGAATCACACGTACCTAATTGCACGCTCGCGCATTCTAGAGCACGCCATCACAGCACTGTCAACGAATCAACGCATATTGCGGGTAAACACTTTGGCTTCTGAGTTCAGGCCCACAACACTGTGTGACGGCATATTAACGGCAGCGCAAGCCTCGTCTTGAGGCAAGAAGCGGCTTTGTTGTGCATGAGCGACAAGGCAGATCAAGAAAGCGTGATTCATTGGGCTGAAGCAATCGCGAAAGCGGCTAGCTCAGGCGCTGAGCCAAGCTGCTCGCTCGCATGCATGTTCCGCATTGCTGCCTTATCTAGACTAGAGCGCCGGCGCTGCCGCGGTTCAAGACACGATGCCTGGCGCCTGGTACTCGGGCACCAGCTGCCGCAACAGCGCGCGCGACTTGGCATCGTCCGCCAAGGGCTCATTGGCGATCAAGGCCTGCAGCCACTCATCCACGCGCACGCCTTCTTCCACCTGCTGCGGCGCCTGCTGCAGCCGCGCCACCGCCAACCTGGCGATGGGCGTGGGCAGCACGCTGTCGCGATCGGCCAGCAGCTCTTCATACAGCTTCTCGCCCGGCCGCAGGCCCGAGAACTCGATGCGCACCTCATCCAGGCTGCGCCCCGAGAGCCGGATCATGTCCTTGGCCAGATCGACGATGCGCACCGGCTCGCCCATGTCCAGCACATAGACCTGGCCGGTCTCGCCGATGGCGGCGGCCTGCACCACCAGGCGGGCGGCCTCGGGAATGGTCATGAAGTAGCGCGTGATGTCAGGGTGGGTGACGGTGACCGGCCCGCCCCTGGCGATCTGTTCCTTGAACTTCGGAATCACGCTGCCGCTGGAGCCCAAGACGTTGCCGAAGCGCACCGCCATGAAGCGGGTGGCATGGCCCTGGCTCGCCGCGATTGACGCCATATGGCTGATGACCAGTTCGGCCGCACGCTTGGTGGCGCCCATCACATTGGTGGGGTTCACCGCCTTGTCGGTGCTGATGAGCACAAAGCGTTCGGCCCCCGCCTCGGCGGCAGCCTGGGCGGTATGCCAGGTGCCCAGGGTGTTGTTGCGCAGCGCGGCCCAGGCGTTGTCCACCTCCATCAGCGGCACATGCTTGTAGGCGGCGGCGTGGAAGACGATCTGCGGCTTGAAGCGGGCAAAGGTCTGGCGCAGATGCGCGGCGTCCTTCACATCGCCCACCAGCCGCACCAGGGGCAGGTGAGGGAAGCGCTCAGTGAGCTCCTGCTCGATGGCATAGAGCGCGTACTCGCTCAGCTCGTAGAGCACCAGGCGCTGCGGGCCGAAGCGCGCCACCTGGCGGCACAGCTCGCTGCCGATGCTACCGCCGGCGCCGGTGATCAGCACCACTTTGCCGCTCAAGGCTTCGCTGATGCCTGCCTCGTCGAGCTGCACCGGCTCGCGCCCCAGCAGATCCTCGGGTTCGATGTCGCGCAGCTGGTCGAGCTTGCTGCCCGAATGCAGCTCGGCGATGGTGGGCACGGTCAGCACATGGCGGCCGGTGCGGCCGGCCAGGTCGAGGGCGCGCCGGCGCCGCGAGGTCTCGGCCGAGGGCATGGCCACGATCAGGTCGGTGATGCCGTGCAGCTCGGAAAGCTGCAGGGCATCGTCCAGCGTGCCCAGCACCGGCACGCCGCCCACGCGCAGCCCGCGCTTGGCGGGGTCGTCGTCCAGCAGGCCCACCACCACCCAGCCTTGGTGCTGGATGCCGGCCAGCAGCAGACGCGCGGCATCGCCGGCGCCCAGCACCAGCGCGCGGTGAGTTTCCTTGGCGCTGCCACTGAGGCGGCCGCGCATATGCTCGTAGAGCATGCGGTAGCCCAGGCGCATCATCGCCAGGCCGATCAGGCTGAACATCGGGTGCAGGGCCAGCACCGCGCGCGGCACGGCCTTGAGCTCGGCCATCAGCACGATGCTGGCGCCCAGTGCCCCGGCGATCAGGCAGGCCGCCGCGAGGCGCTTGGCCTCGCCGAAACCGCTGAAGCGCCACATGCCCTTGGGCACCTTGAGGCCCCACAGCACCAGCACATAGAGCAGGGTCAGGCCGGCAATGACGGCCGCGTCGTAGCTCGGGCGCGCCGACATCCAGCGCTCGAAACCCAGGCGGAACAGATAGGTGGCCTGCCAGGCCAGCACCACCACCAGTGCGTCGAGCAACAGGGAAACGGGTTCGCGGTGCCGGCGCAAACCCGTCAGAAAGGTGTCAAGCGATTGCCACAGCACGGGTGTCGGTCGATCGGTAAGAAAGCGTTGATGTTGATCTTCAGGGTAAATCCGGCCCGGGAAGGCGCACAAGCGGGTGCTACCGTGTCGCGCAGGTGTCATCCGCATGCCTCGGGCCGGCCCGATAGTGCCAGCCTGCAATTGTGCCCGCTGCCATCAGCTTTCTTCCAACGTGCCGACCGCCCTCTGCCATCGTTCGCTCCGTTTACTGTGGCCAGCCGCCCTGCAGCTGGCCGCCCTGCTGCTCGCTAAGGGCCTGCATGCCCAGCCGCTGCCCGATTTGCATGCCTACACGGAGGAATGGCCGCCCTACAACTACAGCGAGCGCAATGGCGAACTCAAGGGCATTGCCACCGAGGCACTGCGCGCCGCCTGCCACGAGGCCGGCCTGCATTGCAAGATCGAGAGCGTGCCCTGGGCGCGCGCCTATGCCTGGGCGCAGAGCAAGCCCAACACGCTGGTCTACACCACCGCGCGCAAGCCCGAGCGTGAGCAGCAGTTCATCTGGATAGGCCCGCTGCTGCCGCGCAGCACCTGGGTATTCGTGCGCGCCGACGCATTGAAGCAGCATGGCGACAGCCGCGATCTCAAGGCCTACCGCTATGGCGTGGTGCGCGGCGAGGCGGCGGCGCAAGACCTGGCCGCCGCCGGCGTGCCCGCCACCGCCATCTTGAGCGACAGCTCCAATGCCGCGGTGCTGAAGCTGCTGCAAGGCGGCTGGGTCGATGCCATGGTGGACACCGAGATCGGCATGGCCTGGAGCCAGCGCAATGCCGGCGGCCTCGAGCTGACCCGACTCGCCAAGCTCAGCGACGAGGGCGCCTACTACTTTGCGCTCAACCCCAAATCGGATCCGGCCCTGGCCGACAAGCTGAGCGCCGCGCTGGAGCAGCTGCGCAAGGCTGGCAGCATCGACGAGATCGTGCGGCGCTACACCCGCTAGCCAGCCAGCCGGCTGCCCCAGCTGCTTCTGATTACAAAAAGACTGTACCCGCCGCGCTAGTTGGATCAAGAATGCGCGGGGAAGACGTTCGGCCTGTTATGCCGGCGCAAGCCAACCAGCATGTCTGCGGGGTGAAGTCATGAACCTTAGACACCTGATCCGTAGCAACGAAGAAGACCTTGCCCTCGCTGAAAGCATCGTGCTCGAAGCTGCGGACTATCGGCTGCAGACCTATGGGCAGTTCCCCGGCGCCGCTGATGGTGCATCGCTGTTTTCCTGCTTCCCGGCGGAGTGTGCTGACGATGACCGCTTCCTGTTTGCCGTCGTCGACCACAAGACTTCGGTCGGCCTGCTGCAGGTGGCACGCGGCTACCCTGCCCCAGACATCGCGCACATCGGGCTGCTGTTGCTCAGGCCGCAACAGCGACGCCGGCATATCGGCTGCCAGGCCGTCGAACATCTGGCTCACAAGCTCCGTACCTGGAAGGGCGTGACGCATATGCAGTTGGGCGTACTCACCAGCAACACGACCGCCATCCGCTTCTGGCAACACTGCGGCTTCGTGACCACCGCATCAGAATGCCGTGAACCCGGTTTCCTCAGCAGCGGCAATGTGATGGTGCGTGCCCTGAAAGCCAAGCCGGTCTGCAAGGGCGGCCGCTGCGAAATCAGCGCTGATCACGCGCATGCCAGGCATTTGGCCGCTGTCATGCGCTGAGGCCAACGCAGCCTCAGCCGCTCGACGCCTTCTCAACGGCTGAGTGCACGCAGGGTGCGCCAAATAATGCGCAAGTCCAGGCCCAGCGAGCGCTGCATCACGTACTGACAAGCCAGCTCGAGCTTCTGCGGCATCAGCACCTCCACATACTCGCGCTCCGGGTCAGCGGCGCGGGCCAGCAGCTCGCTCTCGTGGCGGAACTGCAGCGAGGCCGGGTCGGTGATGCCGGGGCGCACCGAGAGCACGATGCGGCGCTGCGCCTCCGGGTACAGCGCCACATAGCGCGGCACCTCGGGCCGCGGGCCCACCAGACTCATCGCGCCGCGCAGCACGTCCCAGAGCTGGGGCAGTTCGTCGAGCTTGCTGGCGCGCAGGAAGCGGCCGCTGCGCGTAATGCGCGGGTCGGCCCCCACGGTGATCTGCAGGCCCGGTGCGTCGCTGCTACGACTCACGTGCATGCTGCGGAACTTGTGGATCAGAAAGGGCTTGCCATGCCGCCCCACCCGCTCCTGGCGATAGAACACCGGGCCGGGCGTGTCCAGCTTCACCCACAGCGCCAGCAGCAGCAGCAGCGGCGCCAGCAGCGCCAGGCCCAGCGCGGCGCACAGAAAGTCAAAAACTCGCTTGGCCATCAACCGAGGGCAATTTCTCGTACCGCATCTATGACCCGCTGCACATCGGCATCGCTCATCGCGGTGTAGAGCGGGATGCTCAGCATGCGCTCGTAGGCCTTTTGCGAATGCGGGAACTGCTCGGGGCGCAGGTCGTAGCGGTCGCGCCAGTAGGGGTGCAGGTGCAGCGGGATGTAGTGCACGCTGCAGCCGATGCCCTTGGCGAACATGCGCTCGATGAAGACGTCGCGCTCCATCTCCAGCTCGTCGGCCAGGCGCAGCACATAGAGGTGCCAGGAATGCTTGTCGCCCTCGGGCGGCTGCGGCGGCAGGATCAGCGGCAGGTCGGCAAAGGCATCAAAGTAGGCCTGGGCGATCTGCTCGCGGCGCGCCTGGAAGGCATCGATGCGCTTGAGCTGATGCAGGCCCAGGGCGGCGGCGATATCGGTGAGGTTGTACTTGAAGCCGGGCGCGACGATCTCGTAGTACCAGCTGGGCACCTTGGCGGTGAAGCGGTCGAAGGCATCGCGGTTCATGCCATGCAGGCGCATTACCTTGGCGCGCTTGGCCAGCTCGGCGTTGCGCGTCACCAGCATGCCGCCCTCGCCGGTGGTCATGGTCTTGTTGGCGTAGAAGCTGAACACCGTGGCATCGCTGCCCATGGTGCCGATCAGCTCGCGCTCCAGCGTGGTGGGCAGGGCGTGCGCCGCGTCCTCCACCACGCGCAGGCCATGCTTTCGGGCCATGTCGAGGATGGCCAGCATGTCCACCGCCAGGCCGGCGTAATGCACCGGCACGATGGCGCGCGTGCGCGGCGTGATCGCGGCCTCCACCAGCTTGGGGTCGATGTTGAGCGTGAGCGGGTCGATGTCCACCAGCACCACGTCGGCGCCCAGGTAGCGCACCACCTCGGCGGTGGCGGTGAAGGTATGGGTGGTGGTGATGACCTCGTCGCCCGGGCCGATGCCCAGCGCCTCCAGCGCCAGATGCAGGCCGGCGGTGGCGGAGTTGACGGCGATGCACTCGGTCTGCCCATCGTCCCCGTTTTTGCCCAGGTACTCGGCAAAAGCCTGCTCGAAGCGCCTGGCCTTGGGCCCGGTGGTGACCCAGCCGGAGCGCAGGGTGTCCACCACCTCGGCGATTTCATCCTCGCCGATTTCGGGCAAGGCAAACGGAAGGAAGGGCAGATCGCTCATGGCAGGGCTTACTTTTCTATCACGGCCAGCACATGGGTGCGCAGCCAGGGAATGACATTGAACAGCGTATAGGCGGCGGGATGCAGGCGGCAGACGGCGCGCGCCAGCGGCGGTGCCAGCGTGACGCGCTGCACCCGCAGCCGCCCCGCGGGGAACAGCGCGCGCAGGCGCCGCAGCGGCACGCCGCGCACATCCGGGTTGCGCGGATTGTCGACGATGAAGTCGTACCAGAGCACCGCCCCGCCCGGTTTCAGCCAGCGCCACATGGCCTCGGCCAGCTGCCGCTGCACGGCATCGCTGAGGATGGAGGAGAACACGGTGGATTGCAGCACCAGATCCTGGCTGGCGTCCTGCAGCGGCGCTTGCGAGGCATCGCCCAGGTGCAGGTGCACGGCGGCGGGCAAGACCTGGCGCGCGGCCTGGTAGCGCTCCGGCAGCAGCTCGATGCCGCTCAGGTGCTCGGGCGCCAGCCCCAGGCGCAGCATCTCCAGCAGATTGCCGCCCGCGCCGCAGCCCACCTCGGTGAGGCACCAGTCCTGTGGCGCGCCGGGCCGCGCGGCCAGCTGGCGCCACAGCGCGCGCTGGCGCTCCTGCAGCATCTGCCAGACCTCGGGGCGCAGCAGGCTGTAGCGGTCCGAGGGCGCACGCCTGGCGTAGCGCGCCGCGATCGCGTCCAGCTCCTGCTTGCGCTCCTTTTCGCTCATTGCAGGGCCTGGATGAAGCGCGCCGCCAGCACCGGATAGGTGTGCTGGGCCAGCACAAAGGCGCGGCCGCGCGCGCCCATCGCGGCGCGCTCCGCGGCCGGCAGCGCCGCCAGACGGCGCACGCCCTCGGCCACCGCGCTAGCATCCTCGGGCGGCACGGTCAGGCCGGCGCCGGCCTCGGCCACCGGGTCGTTGCCCGCCTCCACCGAATGCAGCACCGGCCGCTCGGCCATCATGTAGTCCATCAGCTTGTTGGGCGCGATGCCGAAGCGGTAGATGGGGGTGCGCTGCCAGCCGATGTAGGCGATGTCGAAGGCGGCCAGCAGGGCCGGGATCTGGCGCTTGGGAATGGGCGCGAACATCGCTACATGGCTCAGCCCCTCGGCGCGCACACGCGCTTCAAGGCGCGCCTTCTCGTGGCCACCACCGACCAGCACGATGCTGATGGCGTCGTGCTTCAGGAGCCGGGCTGCATCCAGCAACGTGTCCAGCGCATTCGGCAGGCCGTGCGAGCCGGCATAGCCCAGCACCAGGCGGCCGGCAGCCTTCTGGGCTTCAAGGTGTGCTGCCAGCTCGGCATTCAGCGGCACGCCCTGCCTGTCCTCGTCAGCCTGCCATTCGTCCAGCGCAATGCCATTGGGCACGATGTGGAGCTTGCGCAGATCCAGCCCATGCGCGGCCATGTGATCCTGCACCTTGGGCAACATCGAGACCACCACATCGGCATCGCGGTAGGCCTCGTTCTCGGCCTTCTGGCACAGCAGCGCAAAGGGGTGGCGTGGCGACATGCCCGAAAGCTCGATGGGCGAGAGCGGCCAGAGGTCGTGCACCTCGTAGACCAGCTTGGCGCGGGCCATGCGGGCGACGCGGCGCGCCACCCAGATGTCCATCGGATAGGTGCTGGAGGCGATCACCGCATCGGGTGCGAACTCGCGCGCCAGCATCTCGGCATCGTTCCAGACCTGGCGGCAGAAGGCCCAGATATTGCGCACCCGGCCCAGGCCATTGCCCTCGTAGGCCGGCGTGTCGTACCAGCAGTAGGCAATGCCATCGATCGTCTGGCCGCCGGGCTGCGGCTGGCTGCTGCGCACATGCGAGTGCGAGGCCGCCAGTATCAGCACCTGGTGCCCCGCGCGCACCCACTCACGCGCCAGGTAATAGGGCCGGTATTCCATGCCATGCTGGGGCGAGCCGGCGTAATGGTTGATGAGCAGGATCTTCATGTCGTGGGGAATTGGCGCAGGCGCGCCAGAAAACGCTGCACCGCCGGGGCGAACAGGCCATGCCTGGCGACCCAGGCGCGATTGGCGGCACCGGCGCGCTCGGCGCTGGCGCTCAGCTCTTGCAGACGAAGCGGCAAGCCGGCCAGATCTTCGTCATCACGCAGGATCAGGCCGCCATCCGGCTTCAGCAACTCATGATTGGCTGGCAGGTCGGAGAGGATAGGTAAGCATTCATGCGCCATCGCCTCCAGCACCGAGACCGACACCGAATCGCTCTGCGGCAGGCTCAGATACCAGCGCGCGCGGGCGTAATGGCCGGCCTGAGTCTTGGCGTCAAGGCGGCCGACGAACTCGACCCGTTCGGCCAGGCCCAGCGCGGCCACCTGAGCCTGCAGGGCGGTACGCAAAGAGCCATCGTTGGCCACCACCAGGCGCGCCTCGGGCCGCTGCGCCGCCACCGCGGCGAAGGCCGAGATCACGCGCTCGGGCCGGTAGATTGGCTCCAGCCCACGATTCGCGAAGAACAGCCAGGGCTGCTTGCGCGCGCCCTGCTTGGGCAGTTCCTCCAGGCCGAAGGGAAAGGTCATGACCTCGGCGGCGCCCAGTTCACGCATGCGCGCGGCCATGTGTGCGGAGTCGGAGGTGGTGATGTCGCAGGCCTGCAGCACGCGCCGCATCAGCCAGCGGTAGGGCCAGCCCTGCTCGGGCGTGACCAGGATGTCGCTGCCCCAGGCCGAGCCGGCAATGTGCGCGCGCAAGCCCCAGCCGCGCCTGGCCAGCCAGGCCAGCGTGCCATGCGAGGTCAGGTAATGGGCGTGCAGCCAATCGGCATCCACGCGCCTGAGCCATTGCGCCAGCGCCGGCAGCCTCTTCAGCACCGCAAAATTGCCGCCGCCATGCGCGGGGTCGGTCAGCATGGCGTAGCGGCGCTCGGCCGGGATCAGGGCCTCGAAGGCCGCGGAGAAGCCGCGCGACGACGCGGCCCAGAGCTCCAGCTCGGGCGCCAGCGCGCGCGCCCACTTGAGCAGATGCGGGCTCTCGCCATCGCCGATCAGCACCAGCCTCATGGCCTGGCGGCCTCGGGCAGTTCTTTGGCCCAGGCCTGGTAATGCGCGGCCAGCCAGGGGTATTGGGCCAGCAGCTTGGCATCGCCATGGCGCACGTCGCCGATCACCCGGGCGGGCTGGCCGGCCACGATGGCGAAGTCCGGCACCTCGCCGCGCACCTGCGCGTAGGCGCACACCACCACGCCGCGGCCGATGCGGGTGTTCGCCTCGATCAGGCTGTGCGGGCCGATGAAGCAGTAGGGGCCGATCTCCACGGGCCCCTTCACATAGCCGGGCGCCGGCCCCTGCTGCGCCGCATAGCCGCGCCCCAGCAGGCGCAGGCTGCGGTGCGAGCTGTGCGTGACGATGCTGACGAAGTTGGTGATCTGCACGCCCTCGCCTATCGTCAGCCCGCCATGGGCGTCGAGAAAATTGAACTGGCCGATGAAGACATGATCGGCCAGCTGCAGCTGGCGCTCGCCCTCGATGCAGGTGCTGGGCGCGATGCGCGTGTGCGGCAAGACCTGGCCCTGGGCCGAGCGCTCGCCGAACACGATGCGGAAGAACAGCGCCCGCCACAGCGCGCGGCGGCAGCGGTTGAAGACGCTTCTAAGCCAGGCGCTCATGCTCAGCAAAGCCTTTCCAGTTGGCCAGGGCCCAGAAGAAATAGCCGAAGTACAGCAGCATCGCGGCCGACACGCCCCAGGCCGCGCCGATCAGGCCGCTCCAGCGCAGGCCCAGCACCAGCCCCAGCACAAAGGCCGCCTGCCCCACGAGGGCCAGGCGCAGCGCCCAGGCCTGCGCGCCCCAGGCCATGGTGGCCACCGACAGCGGCGAGGCCACGAAGTGCAGGGCGATGTAGGGTGCCAGCGCGCGCGCCAGTTCACCGGCATCATGCCAGCGCTCGCCGAACACGCGCGCGAACAGCCAGGGGCCCCACAGCATCAGCACCGCCATCAAAGGAAGGGCCAGGGCCACCAGCAGGGCCATGGACTTGCGCACCAGGGCCAGGGCCTCGGCGGCACTGGCGGCCGCCACCAGGCGCGGATACAGGGTCTGCGACAGTGCCCCGCCCACCAGGCCGGCGGGCGCCTTCAGATAGCGCAAGGCCAGCGCCCAGTAGCCGGCGGCGGCGTCGCCCGCCCAGGCGGCGATCAGCAACATGGCCAGGCTGTCCTGCAGGGCGGTGGCGAAGGCATGCGGGGTGTTGAGCAGGGGGAAATCGCGGTGGCGGCGAGCCAGGCGCTGCAGGCCCTCGCGGGGCTGGCGCAGCAGGCCACGCCAGCCACCCACGGGGGCGGGCCGCGCCAGCAGCACGGCCGTGGCCAGGCCCGCCAGCACCGGCCCCATCAGCAGGCCCCAGGCCCCCAGCTGCAGCAGGCCCAGCGCCACCTGGGCCAGCGCGCCGCCGCCATATTGCAGCACGCGTGCCACCGCCAGCAGCTGGAAGCGCTGCGCCCGGCTGGCCCAGAGCGTGAGCCATTGCGTGGCCGCGCCGGCCAGCACCGCCAGCGGCAACCACCAGGCCAGCTCAAGCTGCTGGCGCCAGGCCAGCAGGCCACCCACCACCACGGCCACCGCCGTCACCACCAGCAGCAGGCGCAGGCACAGCCCCATCAGCAGGGCCGCGTCGGACTCGTCCTTTTCAAGCGGCAGGGCAAACTCGTAGCGCGCGCAGCCCACCACCGCCAGATTGGTGGCGACCGACCAGACCAGGCTGAAATGGCCAAATTCATTGGGCGAGAACAGGCGCGTGATCCAGGGCCCCAGCAGCAGCGGCAACAGCTGGGCCAAGGCCCCGCCGGCCAGCAGGGTCAGGGTGGCCCTGAACAGCCCATGCCTCACCGGCTCACACCCTGGCCACGTGTTGCTGCAAGGCCTGGCGCAGCGCCGCCACCACCACGTCCTGCTGCGCCTCGCTGAGGTCGGCGCTCATCGGCAGGCTCATGACGCGCCGCGCCGCCGCCTCGGCATGCGGCAAGACCTGGCCCCGGCCGAAGCGCTCATAGGCCGGCTGTTGATGCAGGGGGCGCGGATAGTGGATGGCGGTGGGGATGCCGGCGCCGTTGAGCGATTTGAAGACCGCCTCGCGCGCCTCGATCTGCAGCGTGAACTGGGCCCAGACGCAATCGCGGTTGCCGCGCACGGCCAGGCGCTGAACGCCCAGTGCCTCGGGCAGGCCGGCCAGCAGCTCCTGGTAGCGCTCGCCGATCGCCAGACGCCGCGCGATCTCCCAGTCGAAGCGCTCCAGCTTGGCCAGCACCACCGCGCATTGAATGGTGTCCATGCGGCCGCCCACGCCCAGCCGGGTGTGGGTGTAGCGCTGGCTCTGGCCATGCACGCGGATCTCGCGCGCGGCCTGCGCCAGCGCGTCGTCGTCGGTGAAGAGCGCGCCGCCATCGCCATAGCAGCCCAGCGGCTTGCTGGGGAAGAAGCTGGTGGCGCCCCAGGTGGAGAGGCCGCAGCTCTTGCGGCCACGGTAGCTGGCGCCAAAGCTCTGCGCGGCGTCCTCGATCACCGGCAGCCCGCCATGCCGGGCGGCGATGGCGTTGATCTCGTCCATATCGCAGACCTGGCCGTACAGGCTCACCGGCATGATGGCGCGGGTGCGCGGCGTGATGGCCGCTTCGATCAGCTTGGGGTCGATATTGCAGGTGTCGGGCTCGATGTCCACGAACACCGGCACGCCGCCCAGCAGCACGATGGTCTCGGCGGTGGCCGCAAAGGTGAAGGGTGTGGTGATGACCTCGTCGCCGGGCTGCAGGTCCAGCGCCATCAGCGCGATCAGCAAGGCCTCGGTGCCACTGGCCACGCTGATGCAGTGCTTCACGCCCACATGGGCGGCGAGCTTCTCCTCCAGCTCCTTGACCTCGGGGCCCATGATGTACTGGCCATGGTCCAGCACGCGCTGGATGCGCGCATCGATGCTGGTCTTGAGGGCGGCGTATTGCGCCTTGAGGTCGATGAAGGGCAGCAGGCTCACGCGAGGTTTCCTTGTGTCACGAGCACGCAGCAGCGCTCGTCGTCCTGGAGTTCGTAGACATCGCCGGTGTGCGGGCATTGCGCGCGGCCCTGGGCGTCGAAGACCAGGCGCTCGCCGTAGCGACTCATCCAGCCGATGCGGCGCGCCGGCACGCCCACCATCAGCGCGAAATCGGCCACATCCTTTTGCACCACCGCACCGGCGCCGATGAAGGCATGGCTGCCGATGGTGCTGCCGCAGACGATGGTGCAGTTGGCGCCCAGGGTGGCGCCACGCTTCACCAGGGTGCGGCGGTACTCGGCCTTGCGGGCCACCGCGGCGCGCGGGTTGTAGACATTGGTGAACACCATCGAAGGGCCGCAGAACACATCGTCCTCCAGCGTCACCGCGTCGTAGACCGAGACGTTGTTCTGGATGCGCACGTTGTTGCCAATGGCCACATCGTTGCCCACGTAGACGCCCTGCCCCAGCGAGCAGCCCGCGCCGATGCGCGCGCCCGGGCTCACATGGGCGAAGTGCCAGACCTTGGTGCCCTCGCCGAGCTGCGCACCCTCATCGACGATGGCGCTGTCGTGTTTCCAGTAGCTCATGGCGCGATTCAGAAGACGAGCGGCAGACCGACGCGCTGGCCGTCGCGCGCGCTGCGGTAGGCCGCGATCAGGATCTCCAGCGAGCGCAGGCCCTCGTAGCCATCGACCTCGGCGCTGGCCTCGCCGCGCAGGGTCTGGATAACGTTGTCGTAGTAAAGCGGATGGCCATGGCCATAGACGCTGCCGGTCTCATAACTCGCATTGCGCACCGCTTCGTCGTCCGCATGCGGCTCGGCGAACTGCCAATGCTCGATCTTGTTGACCGCGGTGCCGCCGATCTTGACCGTGCCCTTCTCGCCCAGGATGGTGATCGAGCCTTCCAGGTTCTGCGGGTAGGTGAGCATGGTGACGTTGATGGACGCCAGGCCGCCATGGCGCAGGCGCGCGCTCAGCACGCCGGTGTCCTCGGCCTCGATGTCGCGCGCCAGCGTGGCGGTGTAGGCATGCACGCTGTCCACCGGGCCGACCAGCCAGTCCAGCAGGTCGACGTAATGGCTGGCCTGGTTCATGAAGGCGCCGCCGTCCAGATCCCAGCGGCCGCGCCAGGGGGCGGCATCGTAATAGCTTTGCGGGCGCGTCCAGAACACGTTCACGGTGCTCATATAGATGCGGCCGAAGCGGCCCTGATCGATGGCGCGCTTGACCAGCTGCACGGTGCTGTTGAGGCGGTTCTGCTTCACCACGAAGAGCTTGACGCCGGCATCGCGGCAGGCGCGCACCATCGCCATGCCTTCCTCGAACTTGGTGGCCATGGGCTTCTCGCTCAGCACATGGCGGCCGCTGCGGGCCACGGCCATGGCCTGCTGCGAATGCAGGCCGCTGGGCGTGGCGAGCACCACCACGTCGGCATCGCTTGCTGCCAGCAAGGCCTCCAACGAGGCAAAGCCTGCTGCGCCGGTGGCGGCCACCGCGGCTTGCAAGGCGGACGGTTGATGATCGCAAACCGCCACCAGTTCGGCGCGGCCGGCATGCTTGGCGAGCGCCTCGATATGGTTCTTGGCGATGCGGCCGCAGCCCACCAGGGCGAAGCGTATCGGTCGATCGAGGATGGGCAGCGCGAGCGTCATGGGGGGCCAAATTCAGGCGAAGCAGCAGATTCTACGGGGGGGCTCCCGTGCAAACCCCGCGCACCGCCTAAAATCGCCGCCAATTCAATGAGTTGACGCGATGACCCAGCACAGCCCCGCCGCCCCCCACCACAGCCCTGCCGCGCAGGATGAAAACCAGCTGATCACCGAACGCCGCGAGAAACTGGCCGCCCTGCGCGCCAAGACCGCCGTCCCCTTCCCCAACGATTTCAAGCCCCAGCACCGCGCCCTGCCGCTGGCGCAGCGCTATGGCGCGCTGGCCAACGAGGAACTCGAGCCGCAGGCGGTGGCGGTGAGCGTGGCGGGCCGCCTGATGCTCAAGCGCGTGATGGGCAAGGCCAGCTTCGGCACCCTGCAGGACGCCACCGGCCGCATCCAGCTCTTCGTCACCAAGGACGGCGTGGGCGAGGAAAGCTACGAGGCCTTCAAGCACCTGGATCTGGGCGACATCGTCGGTGCCGAGGGCACGCTGTTCCGCACCAAGACGGGCGAGCTGTCGGTGCGCGTCAGCAATCTGCGCCTGCTCACCAAGAGCCTGCGCCCGCTGCCGGACAAGTTCCACGGCATGAGCGACCAGGAGCAGAAGTACCGCCAGCGCTATGTGGACCTGATCACCGACGAGCAGGCGCGCGCCCGCTTCGTGGCGCGCTCCAAGGCGGTGTCCTCGATCCGCAGCCATATGGTGGAGCATGGTTTCCTGGAAGTGGAAACGCCGATGCTGCACCCGATCCCGGGCGGCGCGAACGCCAAGCCCTTCATCACCCACCACAACGCGCTGGACCAGGAGATGTACCTGCGCATCGCGCCCGAGCTCTACCTCAAGCGCCTGATCGTGGGCGGCTTCGAGCGCGTGTTCGAGATCAACCGCAATTTCCGCAACGAAGGCATCTCGGTCCGGCACAACCCCGAGTTCACGATGATGGAGTTCTATGCGGCCTACTGGACGCACCATGATCTGATGGACTTCACCGAGGAGGTGCTGCGCCACGCCGCGCGCGCCGCCACCGGCAATGCGCGCGTCAGCTATGCGGGCAAGGAAGTGCACCTGGACCAGCCCTTCGCCCGCCTGTCGGTGCGCGACTCGCTCATCGCCCATGCCGGCCTCTCGGCCGCCGAGGCCGATGACGCTAGCGCGCTGCATGCCAAGCTGAAGGCGCTGGGCGAGGAGCCGCCCAAGCACTGGACCCTGGCCGAGCTGCAGTTCGGCATGTTCGAGGCGGTGGTGGAAGAAAAGCTCTGGCAGCCCACCTTCATCATCGACTACCCGGTGGAGGTCTCGCCGCTGGCGCGCGCCTCCGACACCAACCCCAAGATCACCGAGCGCTTCGAGCTCTTCATCACCGGCCGCGAGTACGCCAACGGCTTCTCGGAGCTGAACGACGCCGAAGACCAGGCCGCGCGCTTCCAGGCCCAGGTGGCCAACAAGGATGCCGGCGACGAGGAGGCGATGTTCTACGACGCCGACTTCATCCGCGCGCTGGAATACGGCATGCCCCCCACCGGCGGCTGCGGCATCGGCATCGACCGGCTGATGATGCTGATCACCGACTCGCCGAGCATCCGCGACGTGATCCTGTTCCCGGCGCTGCGCCGGGAATCATGAGGCCACCACGCCGGGCAGCAGCAGGCTGACGCGCAGCCCCTGCCCCGGCTCGCTTTCCAGCGTCAGGCTGCCGCCGAGGCGCTGCACCAGGGTGTAGACGATGTGCAAGCCCAGCCCGCTGCCGCCCTCGCCGCGGCGGGTGGTGAAGAAGGGCTCCAACATGCGCGAACGCAGCTCGGCCGTGACGCCCACGCCGTTGTCCTCGAACACATAGCGCAGGCCATCGCCCTGCTGCTGCACCGCGAGGCTCAGCAGCAGGTCCGGGCGGCCGCCATGGATCAGGGCGTTCATCAGCAGGTTGGAGGTGATCTGCGCCAGCATGCCGGCGGCCATGCGCACGCGCAGCCCGGGCGGCACCTGCAGCTGCATGCGGGCCTCATGCTTGCTGATCTCGGCATGGTGGGCCGTCACCAGCGCCTCCAGGTAGTCGGCCAGCACAAACTCGCGCACCTCCTCCGAACTCTGGTCCACCGCCAGGTTCTTGAAATTGCCGATCAGCTCGGCCGCGCGCTGCAGATTGCGCTCCACCAGTTCGGCGGACTGGGCAATCTGCGAGGACAGCGTGGCCAGCCGGCTGCGCGATACCTTCTCGCTGGCCAGCATCTCGGTGATCTCGCCGGCAAAGCGCCGCAGGCCGGATGAGGAGGTGATGGCGACACCGATCGGCGTGTTCACCTCATGCGCCACGCCCGCCACCAGCCCGCCCAGGGCCGCCAGCTTCTCATGCTCGACCAGGTGCGCGCGCGCCTCCTCCAGCGCGCGCGTGCGCCGCGCCACCAGGGCCTCCAGTTCGGCCTCGCGCGCACGGTGCTGCAGCTCGGCCGCACAGCGCGCCGCAAAAATGGACAGCAGCGACAGCGCCAGCAGGCGCTTGCCTTCGTCCATCGGCCGCACGTCCATCGCCGTCAGGATGCCCAGGGTCTTGCCCTCGGTGCTGACCATGGGCATGCCGATATAGCTTTGCGCCCCCATGTCCACCAGCAGCTGGTCCTGCGGATACTCGGCTTGCACGCCGCTGGGGTGGAAGCACATGTCCTGGCAGCTGACGTTCTGGCAGGGCGTGCCGTCCAGGCCATAGGTGATGTTGGGAATGAAGTCGCTGCCCGCCCACACCGCCAGCGTGCGGGCGGCCTCGCTGCCCTGCACGCTGCACAGCTCGCCGGCGATCACGTAATGCACGTCCAGCGCCTTGGCCAGGTCGCGCACCAGCACGCGGAAGAATTCGTCGCCGCTGACGCGCGAGGTGCTGAGGGTGATGGAGCGCAGCGCCGCCTCGGCCAGCGCGCGCCCCTCATCGACCGAGAACAGCCGCTCGGGTCCGGCGCTGGCAGCCAGGGTGTTGTTCATGCGGCGCTCCTTGCATCATTCGTCAGGCCGGCGACAAGCAGCCGCCGGCGGACAGGATATCGCGGTAGTTGCGCAAGGCCAGCAGGCAGACGCGGTTCAGCAGGCGGTCGGTCAGATCGGTCTTCTGGCAGTACTCGTTGACATCGTGCTGGCGCAGCACCTCGTACTCGGACAGCCTGCCGGCCTGGCCGGTGCGGATGACGATGCGCGCGCGCGGGCTGCGCGACTCGCGGCGTATGCGGGCCACCAGGTCCAGGCCCGCGGTCTCGGTCTCCATCACCACGTCCAGCAGCACCACCGCGATGTCGTCGCGCTGTCGCAGCATGGCCTCGGCCTGACGCGCACTCTGGGCATGCAGCAGACTGACGCCGCGGCCGTCGAGCGCCAGCTCGGCCAGCACCAGGGCGCTGACCTCGTGCACGCCGGGCTCGTCGTCCACCACCAACACCACCCAGGGCGTCAGGCGCTCGTCCCGAGCCGGCGTGTCTTCGTCGGAAAAATACAGGAGATCGTCGTCTGCCACGGTTCCCTCGCACGATGCGGCCAACCATGCCGCCAAAGCGGCCAGGCCGACCCGCATTGAAGCATATGCCGGCCCCAATGAGACACGCCCCGCGAACAGCGGGGCGTGATCAAGGCGGGGTGGCGCCGGTTTACTTGCCGGCCAGCACCGGGGTGCCGCTGATGCCACGCGTCACCGCGAAGTAGCCGGGGCCGCCTTCGGAGAACTGCTCTTCCAGTTCACCGGTTTCGCGGGCACGTTGCAGCTCGGCCACCACCTCGGCGCGGGTCTTGCCCTTGACGGGGGCAGCGGCGGGCAGCGTGGCCGGCTTGACGGCTTCGCTGGCGCTCAGGGTGTGGGCCTTCGGCGCATTCACCGGTGCGGCCAGGGCGCCAACGCCTTCCATCTCGGCGGCACGCTGGGCCAGCTCGCCGCTGGCGCGGGCCTGCTGCAGTTCGGCCAGCACTTGTTCGCGCGTCTTGCTTTGGGCATTGGCACCGGAGGCGACGGCCAGACCGGCCAGCACGAGAGCGACGGAGATCGTAGAGAGCTTGTTCATGACGGGGTCCTTGGGGTTCGTTGACTTGAACCGTGGCGCCTATCGCCGGGTCCATGGAACGAACTGTAGGGACTCCGCCCTAGGGAAAACACTAGTCAAATCGCAAAAGACTATTCCTGTTTAACCAAGAATCTTTTGGAATATGACGAATGACACCCAAGCTGCGTCAACGATGCTGGAAACCCGGCTGGCGCTTGGCGAGGAAGGCCTCCATGCCTTCGCGCTGGTCCTCGGTGCCGAACAGGGCGTGGAAATAGCGCCGCTCCACCGCCACGCCATCCTTCAGCGGGCCCTGGTAGGCCAGGTTCACCAGCTCCTTGATCAGCATCACCGAGGGGCCGCTGAAGCCATTGATGGTCTCGGCCGCGGCCAGGGCGTCGGTCAGCAGCTGATCCGCCGGCACCACGCGCGACACCAGGCCGCCGCGCTCGGCCTCGGCCGCATCCATCATGCGCGCGGTGAGCAGCATGTCCATGGCCTTGCTCTTGCCGATCGCGCGCGGCAGGCGCTGGGTGCCACCGGCGCCCGGGATGATGCCCAGCTTGATCTCGGGCTGGCCGAACTTGGCGCTATCGGCGGCGATGATGAAGTCGCACATCATCGCCAGCTCGCAGCCGCCGCCCAGCGCGAAGCCGGCCACCGCGGCGATCACCGGCTTGCGCACCTGCAGAATGGTTTCCCAGTTCTTCGAGATCAGGCCGCTCTTGAAGGCGCTGATGAAGGTGTGCGGCGCCATCGTCGGGATGTCGGCGCCGGCGGCAAAGGCACGCTCGGAACCGGTCAGCACGATGCAGCCGATGCTGTCATCGGCATCGAAGGCCAGCAGGGCCTGGCCCAGCTCGTCCATCAGCTGGTCGTTCAGCGCATTCAGCTGCTTGGGGCGGTTCAGGGTGATCAGGCCGGTCTTGCGGGCGCCATCGCCGCGCGTTTCGGTCAGGATGCATTCGTAGCTCATGGGGACTCCTTGGATGGGGGATCTGCTTGGGGCTGAACTATAGGCTGGGCGACCGGCTGGGCTTCCTGCAGCGGCGCCTGCTTGAGCATCAGGTCCACATAGGTCTGCTCGTCCTGCACGATGCGCAGGCGCACCGGCAGGTATTGCAGGGCGGGCGCCAGCCACACCTCCGCCTTCAGGTCGCCGCTGGTGTTCTGCACCGTCGGGCGCAGGTGCCAGGTCTTGAGGGGGCCGAGCGGGGTCTCCAGCTCTTCCTCGCCCAGCAGCTCGTAGCGCCAGCGGTAGAGCCGCCGCGGCAGGGCCAGCGGCAGCTCCACCACCCGCCCCGGCTGCAAGGCCTCGCGGCCGGTCAGGAACAGCCAGGTGAGCTGCACGAACTGGCTGGCCGTGTCCTGCACGCCAGCCGGTGCAGCCTCGCGCCGGCCATTCGGAAACTGCAGCGTCTCGCCCTCGAACTGCAGGGTGATGCGGCGGCGCTCGCTGAACAGGATGCGGGTGTCCTCGTCGTAGCGGCGCGGCGCGATGCCCTGCGGCGTGAGCTCGCCCTCGCTGCTCATGCGGCGCGAGATCAGCGGCGCAAAGCTGGGGCCTATCGCCACGTCGAGATGCACCTGGTAGCGGCTGCCCTGGCGCAACCACTGCACCTGGGCACTGCCATGCACCTCGCCGCGGTAGTTGCCCAGCAGGCGGTAGTCCAGTTGGGTGGAAGCGGGCCATTCGGGGCCGGGCTCAAACGCAGCGGCTGATGACGATGCAGATGCCGCCGGCGCGGGCGCCGCGGCGAGCGGGGGCAGTGCGGGCATGGCCGGCAGCGGCTCGGGCGCCGGGGGTGGCAGCAGAGGCAAGGCCGCCGGCGCGGCCGCAAAACGCGTCGGCCGTGGCGCCAGCGCGCGCGCGCGGGCCGCCGGCCGGGTAGGCGTCGCGGGCCGCAGCTCGCGCACGAACGCGGCCTGCAGGCGCGGCGGCATCGCCTCGGTCGGCGCACGCCAGCCCTGCTGCAGCCGGACCACCTGCTCGCTCAGCCAGAGATGGGCCAGCAGCACGCCGGCCAACAGGCCCATCCAAGCCAGTCGATGCTGCCGCCGAGGCCTCGGCTTCAGCCGCCCAGCCATGCCCGGCGCAGGCTCAGCGCGCGCGCCGGCGCCTTGGCCGCAGGGCTCAGCGCCACCGGCGTGGCGGCGGCCTCGCCGGTGGGCAGCTGCAGCAGCAGCATCAGCACGCGCTGGTCGCGCACCACCAGCCATTCCATGTGCGTCAGCCGTTCGGGCTGCAGGCCCAGCAGCGCGTCTTCCAGCTTGCGCAGGCGCCAGCTATTGCAGGCCAGGATCTCGTCGCCGGCGCAGAAACCGGCGGCCAGCGCGGCCGAGCCCTGCAGCACCTGCTTGACGACGATGCTGCCGTTCTCGGACACGCGCAGCCCGATGCGCTGCGCCAGGCTGGGCTTGTCGGCCGCCCAGCGTAGGCCGAAGCGCTCCAGCAGCGCCGGCAGCGGCAGATCGTCGGTGCCATGCACCCACAGGGTCAGGTCTTGCGCCAGCGCCGCACCGCCCAGCTCGGTCACGGCGGCCATGATGTCGGCCTCGCCGATCGGGCCGCCACCGCTGCGCTGCCACAGCAGGCGCATCACCGCGTCGAGACTTGACGGCCCCGAGTTCCGGGCTGCGCCCTCCCCGCCCCCCGAGGGGGACAAGCAAACTTGGGACGGCCCGGCATTTGCTTGAGCGCGCGGCTTGTCGGCACTGCGCAGCGCCAGGTCCAGCGCCATCGCCACCATGGCTCCCTTGGTGTAGTAGCTCACCACCGCGTTGGGGGTGTTCTCATCCTGGCGGTAGTACTTGACCCAGGCGTCGAAGCTGGACTGCGCCACGCTCTGGTGCTTGCGCCCGGGCGCACCCAGCACGCCGCTGAAGGTACCGGCAATCAGCTTCAGGTAGCGGGCCTCATCGATCAGGCCGCTGCGCACTAGGAACAGCTCGTCGTAATAGGAGGTGAAGCCCTCGAAGAACCACAGCAGCTGGGTGTAGTTCTCCTGGCCGTAGTCGAAGCTAGCGAACACATCGGGCCGCAGGCGCTTGACGTTCCAGGTGTGGAAATACTCGTGGCTGATCAGGCCCAGCAGGCGCACATAGCCCTCGCTCAGCTCGGTCTGGCCCAGGCGCGGCAGGTCGCGGCGCGCGGCGATCAGGGCCGTGCTGGCGCGGTGCTCGAGGCCACCGTAGCTGTCGTCCACCGCGTTGAGCAGGAACACGTAGCGCTCAAAAGGCGGTTTTCCGGGCGGCTTGCCGGCGCGCTTGCCGGGCGGATGGGCGCCGTGCCAGAAATCGATCTGGGCCTCGCAGATGCGCTGGGCGTCGCGCAGCAGGCGATCGCCGTCGAGGATGGGATAGGCACCCGCCACCACGAACTCGTGCGGCACGCCGGCGGCGCTGAACTGGCCGCGCCAGAACTTGCCGAGCTCGAAGGGATGGTCCACCAGTTCGTCGTAGTCGGCCGCCTCGTAGCTGGCCTTGCCGCGGCCCGCGCGCATGCCGGTGGCCACCTGCCAGCCGGGCAGCAGGCCGGCCAGGTCGATGCCATGCGGCTCGCCCTCGCGCCCATGCACGCGCAGGCACAGGCTGGTGCCGTTGAAGAAACCGCGCTGGGCATCGAGAAAGGCCGCACGCACCGAGGTGTCGAAGGCATAGACCTGGTAGCTCAGCACCAGCGCGGCACGGCCGCTGCAGCGCACCTGCCAGGCGCATTTGCTGGTCTGATGCACCGGCAGTTCGCGCTGGCCCTGGCGCGCGCGCAGGCCGCTCAGGTGGCGTGCAAACTCGCGCACCATATAGCTGCCCGGAATCCACACCGGCAGGCTGAAGGCCTGCTCGGCGGACGGCGCGGTCACCGTCAGGGTGACGCGGTACAGATGCGCTTGCGCGTCGGCAATCTCGATCTTGTAGTGGATCATCTCAGGGCCTGTTAACACTGCGTTTGCCCGTGCGAACGGGGCCGGCAGGGCCCAGGTCTAGGCGGACGACGCTGCCCAGGCTTTCTGCCTGGGCAAGGAGTTCAACGACGAGATGGGCCCTGCCAGCCCCGTTCCCTTCGGGTTGCCACCAGAACAGCCGTGCACGTCGTTGCAAAGCCTCGCCGGGGGAGCGACCCCGGCTTCGGTTTGCGCCTAGTTCACGGCTGTTCTGGTGGCAACGCATCGGGCAAGCGCAGTGTTAGCAGGCCCTAACTACCGGCCGCCCCCAGGAAGCAGCTCAGCGCCGCCACGCCGCTGAGCCGGAAGCGCAGCGTCAGCCAGGCACTGGCGCCCAGTGCGGGATAGCTGCGGCGGTCCACTGCATAGCAGGCGATCAGCATCACCCCATGCACCACCAGGCCGGCATAGGGCGGCATCACCACCGCGATCCAGGCGATCAGCGCCGGCACCACGCCCCAGACGAAGGGCTGCGGCGATGGAATGCTCTGCCGGAAGCCCAGGCCCCAGTGGATGCCACCCAGCAAGGAGATCACCACGGCCGCGTAGGCGGACAGCGCGGCCGTCACATAGGGATGGGCATCCTCGCGCACCAGCCAGACCAGCAGCGCGCCGAACACAAAGGGCAGCAGGCCCAGGTAGCCGAGCCGCAGCGCGACGGGATTCAAGGGCAGGTTGCCGGATACAGCAGCAGGCATGAGGGGCGGATCCGCGGGTGGTTCAGGACTTGATGGATTGCAGGCGGCGCTCGACCTGCTCGGCGCTCAGCGCCCCGGGGGCACGCGTGCCGTCTTCGAAGATCACCGCCGGCGTGCCGTTCACATGATGCTTGCGGCTGAAGGCGAGGTTGCGGTCGATGGCGCTGGCGTCACAGGCCTCGGCGCCCGGCTTGGGCAGCGGCGTGCCTTCCAGCATCCAGTTGCGCCAGGCATTGGTCTGGTCCTTGGCGCACCAGACGGCACGCGATTTCTCGGGCGAGTCGCCGCCCAGGATGGGGATCACGAAGGTGTAGACGGTGAGGTCCTTGACGTCCTGCAGGCTGCGCTCGAAACGCTTGCAGTAGCCGCAGTTCGGATCGGCAAACACCGCGATGCGGCGCTTGCCATTGCCGGTCTTCCAGACGATGGCGTCCTTCAGCGGCAGGTTGGCGAAATCGATCGCGGTGAGCTTGGCCACGCGTTCCTCGGTGAGGTTGCGGCGGCCCTTCAGGTCCAGCAACTCGCCCTCGATTAGGTATTGGCCGGTGGCATCGGTGTAGCGGATCTCGTTGCCGATGCGGATCTCCCACAGCCCGGGCATGGGCGAGGGCTTGACCTCGTCGATCTTGGGCGCGCCCACCAGGCGTTCGCCCAGGCTCTTGCGGATCAGGGCCTCGTTGGCATGGGCAAGCAGGGGCGCGAGCGCCAGCGCGGCGGTGCAAATCAGGGAAAGCTTCATGGTGGTGCTCGGTAGAGAATCGGTGCGAGGGCGGTTCAGGCGCCCAGCGCCCTGGAGGTCAGCCAGCGCTTCAGCGGGCCGATTTGATTGAGGAGGCTCAGGCCCTGGTTGCGCAGGCCGCGCAGCGCCGGCGCCTCGCTGGCAAAGCCCTTCAGCAAGGCATCGGTCAGCTCGCCCATGGCCCAGGTGTCGAACTGGCGCCGGCGCACATAGCGGCGCAGCAGGCGCTCGTCGCCCAGCGGACGCCAGGGCTCGCGCGCGGCGATCACGCTGGCCAGCGCCGCCACATCGGCCAGGCCCAGGTTCAGGCCCTGGCCGGCCAGCGGGTGCACCAGATGGGCGGCATCGCCCAGCAGAACCCAGCCGGGGCCGCAGACCGGCTCGGCGCGCGCCAGGCTCAGCGGCCAGGCGCTGCGCTGGCTGGCCAGCGTGAGCGTGCCGGCCGCGCCGCCGCTGGCTTCCAGCAGGGCGGCTTCAAACTCCGCCGTGCCGGCCGCCATCAGCTCATCCGCGCGCTGCTTGGGCAGCGACCAGACCAGGCCGTAGGAACAGCCGGGCTCGGGCCGCTCGAAGGGCAGCAGCGCCAGCACATCGGGCGAACGGAACCATTGGTGGGCCACGCCCTGGTGCGGCTGGCTGGCGCGCAGGCGTGCGGCAATCGCGCTGTGGCCATAGGCATGCACGTCGAAGCGCACGCCCAGGACCGCGCGCGAGGCCGAGTCGCGCCCTTCACACAAGGCCTGCAACTCGGCCGGCACCGGCGCATCGACCAGGCGCACATGGGGCGAGAAGCGCAGCGCGGTGGCGAGCTCGGCCTCCAGCGCGGCGGCGTCGACGATATAGGCCAGCTCGCGCACGCCTTGCTGCCAGGCGCTGAACTCCAGCAGCGCGCCGGCGGCATCGCCGCGCACCTTCATGTCGTAGACGGCAGACACCGCGTCGGCCGGCAGCGCGTCCCAGACGCGCAGCTCGCGCAGCAGGGCCACCGAGGCGGCGTTCAGCGCATAGGTGCGCACGTCCTCGCGCGGCGCCGCCGACGCGCCGCTGGGCTCGGGCTGGCCCAGCAGGGCCACGCGCAGACCACGCGCCGCCAAGGCCAGCGCCAGCGCCCGCCCGACGCAACCGCTGCCGCGCACCAGGATGTCAAATCGTTCCATGGAGCTCATTGTAGGCAAGCCGACTAAAATACCGCCTTTGCCTCCCGGCCAGCCTGCTCCTTCCTGCTTGGCCCCTTTCGAAAGCGTCCCTCATGAGCCTCAAATGCGGCATCGTGGGCCTGCCCAATGTGGGCAAGTCCACTCTTTTCAATGCGCTGACCAAGGCCGGCATCGCCGCCGAGAACTATCCCTTCTGCACCATCGAGCCCAATGTGGGCGTGGTGGAACTGCCCGATCCGCGCCTGCAGAAGCTGGCCGAGATCGTGCAACCCGAGCGCATCCTGCCCGCCATCGTGGAATTCGTGGACATCGCCGGTCTGGTGGCGGGTGCCTCCAAGGGTGAGGGCCTGGGCAACCAGTTCCTCTCGCACATCCGCGAGACCGACGCCATCGTCAACGTGGTGCGCTGCTTCGAGGATCCCAACGTCATCCACGTGAACGGCAAGGTCGATCCGATCTCCGATATCGAGGTGATCCAGACCG
Organism: Paucibacter sediminis; assembly: GCF_030254645.1. NCBI lineage: Bacteria > Pseudomonadati > Pseudomonadota > Betaproteobacteria > Burkholderiales > Sphaerotilaceae > Roseateles > Paucibacter sediminis. The sequence goes on along the minus strand of NZ_CP116346.1, from coordinate 2,903,718 downwards.
AACTCTGCCTGGCCGACCTGGGCACGGTGGAGAAGAGCCTGCACCGCTACAACAAGGTGGCGCGCGCCGGCGACAAGGAAGCGATCGCGCTGGTCAAGGTGCTGGAGAAATGCCAGGCCGCGCTGGACCAGGCCAAGCCGGTGCGCGGCATCGACTTCAGCAAGGAGGAGCTGACCATCCTCAAGCCGCTGTGCCTGATCACCGCCAAGCCGGCGATGTTCGTGGGCAATGTGGCCGAGGACGGTTTCGAGAACAACCCCTTCCTGGAGCGCCTGAAGGAATACGCCGCGGCCCAGAACGGCCCGGTGGTGGCGATCTGTGCCAAGACCGAGGCCGAGCTCTCCGAGATGGAGGACGAGGACAAGGCCATGTTCCTGGCCGAGATGGGCCAGGACGAGCCCGGCCTGAACCGCCTGATCCGCGCCGGCTTCAGCCTGCTGGGCCTGCAGACCTACTTCACCGCCGGCGTGAAGGAAGTGCGCGCCTGGACCATCCACAAGGGCGACACCGCACCGCAGGCGGCCGGCGTGATCCACACCGACTTCGAGCGCGGCTTCATCCGCGCCCAGACCATCGCCTACGAGGACTTCATCGCCTACAAGGGTGAGCAGGGCGCCAAGGACGCGGGCAAGATGCGCGCCGAGGGCAAGGACTATGTCGTCAAGGATGGCGACGTGCTGAACTTCCTCTTCAACGTCTAGTCTGACACCGTCCTTTCGCATGGCGTCGCGCCATGCCGACAGTCAAACGCCCGGCCCGTTCAGTCTTCTGGCGCCGGGCGTTTTTGCATTAGGCTCATGGCGCAGTGGCACCGCCCTGCCACCGAGCCCTCCCCTTCTTCATGCCGCCTCCGTTCCTCACCTGGGCCCTGCGCAGCCTCTTGCTGGGCCTGGCCTACGCCCTCATCAGCGTGCTGGCGCTGCGCCTGGCGTTGCCGCCCAATTACGCCACCCCGCTCTACCCTTCGGCGGGCCTGGCGCTGGCCGCGCTGCTGTGCTGGGGCTGGCGCATGGTGCCGGCGGTGGTGCTGGGCTCCTTTGCCGCCAATGTGCTGCTGGCGATGGAGCGCGGCCATCCCTCGCTGCTGGGGCCGGCGCTGATCGGCGTGGGCGCTGGGCTGCAGGCCTGGGTGGGCGCCTGGGCCGTGCAGCGCCTGCGCGGCGCGGACCCGGAAGAGCTGAGCCTGACCGAGCCGCGCGACCTGGCGCTGTTCTACGCCCTGGGGGCCGGCCTGTCCTGCCTGATCAGCCCGAGCATGGGCGCGGCAGCGCTGTGGCTCAATGGCGCGGCCACGCTGGCGCAGCTGCCCTCCACCTGGGGCCATTGGTGGGTGGGCGACACGCTGGGCGTACTGATCGGTGCGCCCATCACCCTCACCCTGATCGGCCAGCCGCGTGCCACCTGGGCGCCGCGGCGCATCAGCGTGGCCCTGCCGATGCTGGCCGCCACCCTGCTGATGGTGCTGGCCACCTCCCAGGTGATCAGCTGGGAGACACAGGGCCAGCGCCAGGCCTTCGAGCGCGATGCGCTGGCGGCCGCCAACGCGCTGGAGACCGCGCTGCAGGAGCCGCTGCAGGCGCTGGCAGCCAACCAGGTGCTGTTCAGCATCTACCCGAACCTGAACCGGCGCGAGTTCGAACGCGGCAGCGTGGCGCGGCTGGCCACCGGCAGCCGCCTGCTGGCGCTGGGTTGGGCGGCCAGGGTGGGCCCCAGCGAGCTGGCGGCCTTCGATGCGGCGGCCCGCCGTGACGGCCTGGCCGACTATCGGGTACATGAGCGCCAGCGCGCGGGCGATCTGCGCATCGCCACCGACGAGGACAAGCTGGCGATCCGCCTGATCGAGCCCCTGCAACGCAATGCCAGCGCGCTGGGCGTGAACATCCGCGCGATTCCGCAGGCGCGCCCCGCGCTCGACCACGCCGCGCGCACCGGCCTGCCCGCGGCCACCGCCGGCTTCCGGCTCTCGCAGGACAGCGCCGACAACACCGGCGTGGTGCTGTACCAGGCGGTCTATGCGGGCGAGCCGGGTGAGCCGGACAATCAGGCGCTGCGCCAGCAGGCCTTGCGCGGCATGGTGTTCGCGACCATCCGCCCCGACCAGGTGCTCGACACCGTGGTGCGTGCCAGCGCACCCTACCTGGCCTTCTGCCTGGTGGATACCGACCCGCACACCGCCCGGCCGCTGCTGGCCGGCAAGCCGGGCTGCGCGGCGCAGACGCTGCCACCCCTGAGCCGCGTGCACAAGCTGCAGTTCTCCGGCCGGGCCTGGGAATTGCGTGCCTGGGCCGCCGGCCCCATGCCCAGCCACGACGGCATGGGCAGCCTGCTGTTCGCCGTGGTCGGCCTGATCAGCACGGCCCTGCTGGGTGCCCTGCTGCTGACCGTGACCGGTCGCGCCAAGCGCATCGCCGACCTGGTGACCGAGCGCACCGCCGAGCTGCGCCGCGAGGTGCAGGAACGCGAGCGCGCGGCCGAGGCCCTGCACGCCAGCGAGGAACGCTTTCGCAACATCTTCGAACACGCGGCGGTCGGGCTGGTGTTCACCGATCTGCGCGGCGTGCCGCAGCAGGTGAACCCCTATTTCTGCCGCCTGGTGGGCTTCAGCAGCGCGGAGCTGATGCAGCGCTCCAGCATCGCCATCACCCATCCGGACGACCGCGCCGAAGACCTGCGCCTGGGCCGCAGCCTGTTGCGGGGCGAGATCGACAGCTATCGCCGCAACAAGCGCTACATCACCAAGTTCGGGCAGATCGTGCAGGTGCGCGCCCTGGTGAGCATGCAGCGCGATGCCCGCGGCGAGCCGTTCCGGTTGGTGGGCGTGGTGGAAGACGTCACCGACCAGCTCAGGCTGCGCGAGCTGGAGCGCGCCCGCAGCGCCGCCGAGGCCGCCAACCAGGCCAAGAACGAGTTCCTCTCGCGCATCAGCCATGAATTGCGCACCCCGCTCAACGCCATGCTGGGCTTCACCCAGCTGCTGGAACTGGGCGGCGAGCAGCAGCTCAGCGAGCAGCAGCGCGGCTGGCTGGCGCAGATACGCGCGGCCGGCTGGCATCTGCTGGAGATGATCAACGAGACCCTGGACTGGTCGCGCATCGAGACCGGCGCGCTCAAGCTCGAGCTGGCCCCGCAGGCGCTGGAACCGCTGCTGGCGTCGACCTGGGCCATGCTGGAAGCCGACGCCGCCAAGCGCGGCATTGCCTACAGCGTGGAACTGGCGGCCGACGCGCAGCAGGTCTACGCCGATGCCACGCGCCTCAAGCAGGTGTTCACCAATCTGCTCAGCAATGCCGTCAAGTACAACCACCCGCAGGGCCAGGTGCGGGTGAGCAGCCGGGCGCTGGGCGATGAGCGCATCGAAATCACCGTGGCCGACACCGGCCTGGGCCTCAGCGAGGCGCAGCAGGCCCAGCTGTTCCAGCCCTTCAACCGGCTCGGGCGCGAGCTCAGCCAGGCCGAGGGCACGGGCATCGGCCTGGTGATCTGCAAGCGCCTGGTGGAAGCGATGAACGGCAGCCTGACGGTCCGCAGCGCGACGGGCCAGGGTGCGAGCTTTGTGCTCGACCTGCCCGCCAGCGCCGGCGCCATGTCCAGCGCCGCGGACTGAGCACAATGGCCGGGCCGCCGCGGTTTATTGCCGCGGCAGGCCCGGCCCGGCTAGGCACAATAGCGGGCAGCGCGTCCAACCATCGAACCATCCCAAGCCTTCGCCCCATGAGCTCTACCGAACTGGCCACCCGCCCCAACCAAGCGCTGACGCTCGCCGACGATCACAAGTCCTTTGCCAGCCGGCAGTTCCTGACCTTCCGCATCGGCGCCGAGGAATACGGCATCGACATCCTGAAGGTGCAGGAGATCCGCTCCTACGAGGCGCCCACCCGCATCGCCAACGCACCCGCCTTCGTCAAGGGCGTGGTGAATCTGCGCGGCGTGATCGTGCCCATCGTGGACCTGCGCCTGCGCCTTGGCAGCCCGGCGGAGTACAACGCCTTCACCGTCTCCATCGTGCTGAACGTCTGCTCGCGCGTGGTCGGGGTGGTGGTGGACTCGGTGTCGGACGTGCTGGAACTGGGTGCCGACGCCATCAAGCCGGCGCCCGAGGTGAGTGCCGCCATCGACACCCGCTTCGTCACCGGCCTGGGCAAGGTCGGCGAGCGCATGCTGATCCTGCTCGACATCGAAGGCATGGTGGGCAGCCCGGATTTCGGTCTGATCGACTGATCTGAGGCCGGTTGCCGCGCAGAAAGTTAGCGCGCACCCTCGCTGGAGGCGTCGAAATAGCTGAGAAAATTTGCTTCTCGGTGGCCTTTAGCACTCATTCGCCATGAGTGCTAATATTATGGACGTCGAGCCATAGCGGCTGGGAGAGGTAGAAAGCCATGAGCATGATGTCCAACGCCACTGCACTGCAAGTACGCGACCCCTGGGCGCTGCTGCCCTCGCTGGGCAATCTGGATGCCTATATCAGCGCCGTCAACCGCCTGCCCCTGTTGACCCCCGAGGAGGAGCAGTCCTTCTCGCGCCGCCTGCGCGAGCATGGCGATCTGGAAGCCGCCGGCCGGCTGGTGCTCTCGCACCTGCGCCTGGTGGTGTCGATCTCGCGCCAGTACATGGGTTACGGCCTGCCCCAGGGCGACCTGATCCAGGAGGGCAATGTGGGCCTGATGAAGGCCGTCAAGCGCTACGACCCCGACCAGGGCGTGCGCTTGGTGTCCTACGCCATGCACTGGATCAAGGCCGAGATCCACGAGTACATCCTGCGCAACTGGCGCATGGTCAAGGTGGCCACCACCAAGGCACAGCGCAAGCTGTTCTTCAATCTGCGCTCGATGAAGCACAGCCTGAAGGAAGACGCCGCCGAGGGCCAGACGCACCGCAACACGCTCACCGAAGCCCAGGTGGACCATGTGGCCCGCGAGCTCAACGTCAAGCGCGAGGAAGTGCTGGAGATGGAGACCCGCATGGCGGGTGGCGACGTGGCCCTGGAGCCCCAGACCGATGACGACGGCGAGAGCTTCGCCCCCATCGCCTACCTGGCCGACGACAGCCAGGAGCCGACGCGCGTGCTGGAAAGCCGCTCGCGCGACGCGCTGGCCGGTGACGGCATTTCGCGCGCCCTGGCGGTGCTGGACGAGCGCAGCCGTCGCATCGTCGAAGAGCGCTGGCTCAAGGTCAACGACGACAGCAGCGGCGGCATGACCCTGCATGACCTGGCGGCCGAATACGGCGTCAGCGCCGAGCGCATCCGCCAGATCGAGGTGGCGGCAATGAAGAAGATGCGCAAGGCCCTGGCCGAAACGGCCTGAGCGAGCCGATCGCCCTTCCCCATGCAAAAGGCCCCTCGCGAGGGGCCTTTGTCTTTACGAGCGCTCGTTCAGCAGCAGCTTGATGTCGTCGGCCAGCGCCTGGGCGCCGGCGCCGTAGCGGGCGAACACGCGCACCCGGCCCTGGGTGTCGAAGATGAAGCTGGCGGCGGTGTGGTCCATGGTGTAGCTCTCGGGCGTCTTGCCCGGCACCTTGGCGTAATAGACCTTGAACTCGCGCGCCGCATCCTTGAGCTGCTCGGCATTGCCGCGCAGGGCCACGAAGCTCGGGTCAAAGCTCGTCATATAGGGCTTGAGCAGTTCCGGCGTGTCGCGCTCGGGGTCGACGGTGATGAACACGCCCTGCACCCGCTCGCCATCCGCGCCCAGCGACTTCTTCACCTGGGCCAGTTCGGCCAGCGTGGTCGGGCAGACATCGGGGCATTGGGTGTAGCCGAAGAACACCACCACCACCTTGCCCTTGAAGTCCGCCAGGCTGCGCGGCTTGCCATCCTGGTCGGGCAGGCTCAGCTGGCGGGCATAGCTGGCGCCGCTCAGGTCCACGCCGCGGAAGGCGGGCTTGGCCGCGCCCCCGATCTGGTCGCAGGCCGCCAGCGTCAGCGCGCTGAGGGCCGCCAGGAACAGTCGTCTCGTGGTGTTGCGTTGCATCTCAGGCGATCCAGGGCATCAGGTAATGGTCCAGCAAGAGCGCCGCGAACAGCAGCGACAGGTGGAGGATGGAGAAGCGGAAGGTGGCGCGCGCCAGCTCGTCCGAATACTGGCGCCAGAGCTTGAAGGCGTAGGCGCAGAAACCCAGGCCCAGGGCCAGCGCACTGGCCAGATAGATCCAGCCGCTCATGCCGGTGAGGAAGGGCAGCAGCGTGGCCACCAGCAGGATCCAGGTGTAGAGAAAGACCTGCAGCCGCGTGAACTCCGAGCCATGCGTGACCGGCAGCATGGGCAGGCCGGCCTTGCGGTAATCCTCGGTGCGGTAGAGCGCCAGCGCCCAGAAATGCGGCGGCGTCCAGAGGAAGATGATGAGGCACAGCATGAGCGCCTCGGGGCCCACCTCGCCGCGCAGCGCCGCCCAGCCCAGCACCGGCGGCATCGCGCCCGAGGCGCCGCCGATGACGATGTTCTGCGGCGTCATCGGCTTGAGAATCACGGTGTAGATGACCGCGTAGCCGACGAAGGTGGCGAAGGTCAGCCACATCGTGAGCGGATTCACCCACACCCACAGGATGGCCGAGCCGATGCCGCACAGCAGGGCCGAGAAACTCAGGGTCTGGACACGGCTGAGTTCGCCCTTGGCGGTGGCGCGCCAGGCGGTGCGCTTCATCTTCGAGTCGATCTGCTGCTCGATCAGGCAGTTGAAGGCAGCGGCCGCGCCGGCCACCAGCCAGATGCCCACGGTGGCGGCCAGGATCACGCCCCACTCGGGGCCGCTGGGCCAGCCCGGCACCGCCAGCGCCATGCCGATGACCGCGCAGAACACGATCAGCTGCACCACGCGCGGCTTGGTGAGCTGGTAGAACTGCTGCCAGCGCGAGGGCGCGCCGGGGGCAGCGAGGGTGGTGGGGGTCGTTGACATGGGAAGCGTCTATCGTAGGGCAGCGGCGCGCTGCGCTGCGTGCAGGCGCGCCAACATGAAACTCAGGATCAGCAGCAGGGCCGCGGCCCCGCCGGTATGGGCCAGGGCGGCCAGCAGCGGCCAGTCAAGCACCACGTTGGAGAGGCCGGAGAGCAGCTGCCAGCCGGCCACCAGCAGCAGGCGGCGCGCCCACAGCGGGCCCTCGGACAGCGGCCGGCGGTGCCAGCGCCAAGCCAGCCCCAGCAGCGCCGCGAACACCAGCAGCGCGCCGATGCGGTGGCTCATGTGGATGGCCGTGAGGGCCGCGAACGGCAGCCAGCCACCGTCGTGGCCCACGCCCAGCGCGCGCCACAGCGTGAAGCCATGCTCGAAATCCATCGCCGGCCACCATTGACCCTGGCATTGCGGGAACTCGCTGCAGGCCAGCACGGCGTAATTGGTGCTGACCCAGCCGCCCAGGCTGACCTGCGCCAGCGCCAGCACCAGCAGCGCCCAGGCGGCCAGGCGGTCGCCGGCCGGCCAGGCCAGCGGCCGCGGCGCATAGGCCTCGGCCTGCCAGGCCAGCAGCATCAGGAGGCCCATGGCGCCCAGCAGGTGCAGGGTGACGATGGCGGGGAACAGCTTCATCGTCACGGTGAGCGCGCCGAAGGCCCCCTGCATGCACACCCACAGCAGGGTGACGGTGGGCCACCAGGGCGAGATCGGGCGCGCCGCGCCGCGCCGCGCCTGCCACCAGCTCAGCACACACAGCACCAGGATCAGGAAGCCGACCCCGCTGGCCAGGTAGCGATGGATCATCTCCACCCAGGCCTTGCCATGCGTCACCGGCCCGCTGGGCATGGCGGTCTGGGCGGCGTGGATGTCGACGCTGGCGCCCAGCGGCGAGGCGCTGCCATAGCAGCCGGGCCAGTCCGGGCAGCCCAGGCCCGAGTCGGTCAGGCGCGTGAAGGCACCGAACAGCACCAGGTCAAAGGTGAGGAACAGCGTCAGCAGGGTCAGCGCGCGCAGGCGCGGGCCCAGCCCGGCACCGCGATGGCGCAGCCGCCACCACAGCAGCGGCCCAGCACCGATCAGGGTGCCCAGCAGCAGCAGGCGCAGCCAGGGGGTGAAGTCGAAGGCGTTCATGGCAGGCGGGGCGGCGGCGATCAGCGTCCGGGCTTGTCCCAGCCGGCATTGGCCTTGATGAGGCGGTCCAGGTCCTTCTTGACCTTGGACGGGTCGGGCTGCACCGGCGAGCGCATCATCCAGCGGCCCATCGGGTCGATCAGGAACAGATGCTCGTTCAGGCCATGGCCCTCGGCCGGCTTCAGCCAGGCCTGGATCTGGGCGCGCGGCGCGCGCAACACCGTCACCGGCACGCCGGCACTGACGGCGGCAAGCACCTCGGGGCGCAGCGGTTGGTCATCGGGCACCAGCCAGAGCTTGTCGATCTTGTCGCGCTCCTTGCCCATCATCTCGCGCAGCTGGCGCTGCATGAAGAGCAGGCGCTCGCAGGCGCTGTCGCAATGCGCATCCTGCACCAGGGTCAGCAACCACTGGCCCTTGAGCGATTCGGCCGGCACCGGCTGGCCGCGCAGGTCCTGCAGGCTCAGGCTGGGCGGCAGGTCCACGGTAGGCGTGATCAGCTCGCCATAGGCCTTGCCGCGCGGCTGCAGCACGTAGAAGGTGAAGTAGGACGCCAGCACCGGCGCGGCGCACACCGCCACCACCAGCAGCATGCGCAGGCGGCCGGCGCGCTGCTGCGCGTTGGCGGCACCGGCCATCGCGCCGGGCTGGGGCTGGCTGTGCACCGTGAAGGACAGCGGCGCGTCGGCCTGCTCAGGCGATGGGGCGGCGGCGCCGGGGACGGATGACTTGGAACCAGACATAGAGACCTAGAAGCAGCGCACAGAGCGCGAACCATTGAAAGGCGTAACCGTAATGCTTGTGGATGTCGACGGCCGGGGCCGGCCAGTCGCGCAGCAAGCCATCGTCGGCAGCCGCAGCCCGCGTTTGCAGCAGCGCGGCCGGCAGCAGCGGGATGCCGAGCTCGGCCGCATAGGCATCGGGTGCCAGATTCTGCCGGATCGCGCCGGCGCTGCCCTGGCCCAGCTCGTACAGCCTTGAGGGCGACGCGGCCAAGCGCCCCTCGACCTCCACCTCGCCGGCCGGCGTGGCCAGCGCGGGCAGGCGCGTGCGGTCGGCCTGGTCGCGCGGCACCCAGCCGCGTTGCACCAGCAGCGACTCCGCGCGCCCCGCCAGCCGCAGCGGCGTGACGACGAAGAAGCCGACCCGGCCATCCATCGGACGGTTGTCCAGAAACACCGTCTTGTCGGCCAGCCAATGGCCGCGCAACTGCGCGCGCCGGTGCAGCTGCTGCGCATCGCCGCGCAGCTCGGCATTGCCCAGCGGCGCCTGCTGGCCGCGCTGCGCGATGGCCTGTTCGAGCGCACGCTTCTGGGCCGCCCGGTCGAGCTGCCAGAAGCCCAGCGCGGCGGTGATGGCCATGCCCAGCAGCGTGCCCAGCAGCACGATCAGGCGGCGTTGCAGCGGGCTTGCCTCAGCCATGATGGGGAATAATGCCGGCCATGAAATTCATCTTCGCGATCGCCTTCATCGGCATCCTCGGCGCCCTCGCGGCCGCCGGCCTGTTCATGCTGAAGAACGGCAGGAAGGAACAGCGCGGCGCCAATATGGCGCGCGCGCTGGCGGTGCGCGTGGGCGTGTCGATCGCCCTGTTCCTGTTCATCTGGATCAGCTACTCACTGGGTTGGATACAGCCGACCGGCATACCGGTCGGCCGCTGAAGCCGGGCTGGCAAAGAACGAAAAAAGCGCCGCTGCATGCGGCGCTTTTGCTTTGGCATGGCCAGGGGCTGCAGCAGCCCCCATGCTCACATCCAGTAGACGACCACGTACAGGCCCAGCCACACCACGTCGACGAAGTGCCAGTACCAGGCCGCGCCTTCGAAGCCGAAGTGGCGGTCCTTGGTGAAGTGGCCCTTCTGCAGGCGCAGGGTGATGAACAGCAGCATCAGCATGCCCACGAAGACGTGGAAGCCGTGGAAGCCGGTCAGCATGAAGAAGGTGGAGCCGAACACGCCCGAGCTCAGCTTGAGGTTGAGCTCATGGTAGGCATGCGAATACTCGTAGCCCTGCACCACCAGGAAGGTGATGCCCAGCAGCACGGTGATCCACATGAAGGCGATGGTCTTGCTGCGATTACCGTCCAGCAGGGCATGGTGGGCGATCGTCAGCGTCACGCCCGAGGTCAGCAGCAGCGCGGTGTTGACCGTCGGCAGGGGCCAGGGGCCCACGGTGCTGAAGGCTTCCACGGTGCCGGCGGGCGAGGCGGTCAGGCCGGCCGCGACGCTGGGCCACAGGCCCTTGAAGTCGGGCCACAGCAGCGCGTTCTCCAGGCTGCCCAGCGCCGGCACCGAGTGCACGCGCGCCCAGTACAGCGCGCCGAAGAAGGCCGCGAAGAACATCACTTCCGAGAAGATGAACCAGCCCATGCTCCAGCGGAACGAGACGTCGATGCGCTCGCTGTAGAGGCCGCCTTCGCTTTCGCGGATGGCGTCGCCGAACCACTGCTTGAGCACGAAGGCCCACCACAGCAGGCCAAAGGCCAGCGAGTAGGCGCCCCATTGGTGATCGTTGATCCACTGGCCAGCGCCCAGGATCACGAAGAACAGGCCGATGGCGGCCATCACCGGATGCCGCGAGGGCCCGGGCACGAAGTAATAGGGAGTCTTCCCCTGAGTCGTCGCAGCCGACATGATGCTTCTCTCCTCGAACTTCAAACTTTGCAGTTCAAACCAAATGCTTATCAGTTGCCGGCGACGCCGCTGCCAATGACCCAATTGACCAGCAGCACCAACACCAGCACGAACAGCGCCGCCCCAATCACCCCGGCAATGATCACATGCACGGGATTGAGTTGCGCCACATCTTTCTCATAACCGGCACCCTTGCGGATGCCGAAAAACGACCAGGCCACCGCCTTCATGGTCTGCAGGAAGCTGCCCTTGCGGGCCACCGCCTGCTTGAAATCCTCACCCGCCTTGCTCATATGCGCGACTCCGGCTTCTTGAGCTCGGCCTGCTTCTTGCCCGGCACCTCGAAGAAGGTATAGGACAAGGTGATGGTCTTCACATCCTTGGGCAGCTTGGGGTCGATCACGAACACCACCGGCCACTGCTTGCTTTCACCCGCGGCGAGCGTGTACTCGTTGAAGCAGAAGCATTCCAGCTTGTTGAAATGCGCCGTCGCCTGCTTGGGCGCATAGCTGGGGATGGCCTGGGCCGACATGGTGCGGCTCTGGATATTGCGGAACTCGTACATCACCGTGGTCAGCTCGCCGGGATGCACCTGCAGATGCGACACCGCGGGCTTGAAGTCCCAGGGGCCGCGCGCATTCGCATCGAACTCGATGCTGATGGTGCGGCTGTAGTCGATCTGGGTGTTCTTCACATCCTCGGCGCGCACCGCATGCTGGCGCTCGGAGAGCGACAGCACGTTGATGCCCAGGGCCGTGCACACGGCCCGGTAGAGCGGCACCAGCGCATAGCCGAAGCCGAACATCAGGCCCACCACGACCAGCAGCTTGCCGACCATGAGCCGGTTGTCCCGGCGCAGGATCTGGCTGACATGCCAACGCGGTGTGTTCATGCGTTCAGAACCCCAGGTAGGCGATCTTGGCCATGAAGCCGATCGCAAACACGGCCGCCACCGAGGCCAGGATGAAGGCCAGGCGCCGGTTGCTCTTGCGTTGCTCGGGGGTCAGGGCCATGGTGCTCAGCCGATGATCTTGGTGGCGCTGGCGTCCAGCTTGGGCGGCTCTTCAAAGGTGTGGAAGGGCGCCGGCGACGGCACTTGCCATTCCAGGCCTTCGGCAGCTTCCCAGGGCTTCATCGGAGCCTTCTCGCCCTTGCCGCGCATCATCGGGATGACCACGAACAGGAAGAAGTAGACCTGCATCAGGCCGAACCAGAACGCGCCCACCGAGGCGATGGCGTTGAAGTCGGCGAACTGCAGCGGGTAGTCGGCATAGCGACGCGGCATGCCGGCCAGACCCAGGAAGTGCATCGGGAAGAAGGTCACGTTGAAGCTGATCAGCGAGCCCCAGAAGTGGATCTTGCCGCGCGTCTCCGAGAACATCACACCGGTCCACTTCGGGCCCCAGTAGTAGACGCCGGCGAACAGCGCATACAGCGAGCCGGCCACCAGCACGTAGTGGAAGTGGGCGACGACGTAGTAGGTGTCCTGGATCTGGATGTCGATCGGCGCCATCGCGCAGATCAGGCCGGTGAAGCCACCCATCGTGAACACGAAGATGAAGCCCACGGCCCACAGCATCGGCACTTCGAAGGTCATCGAACCGCGCCACATGGTGGCCAGCCAGTTGAAGATCTTCACGCCCGTGGGCACGGCGATCAGCATGGTGGCGTACATGAAGAACAGCTGGCCCGTCACCGGCATGCCGGTGGCGAACATGTGGTGCGCCCACACGATGAAGGACAGGATCGCGATCGAGGCGGTCGCGTACACCATCGAGGCGTAGCCGAACAGCTTCTTGCGGGCGAAGGCCGGCACGATCTGGCTGACGATGCCGAAGGCCGGCAAGATCATGATGTAGACCTCGGGGTGACCGAAGAACCAGAAGATGTGCTGGTACATCACCGGGTCGCCGCCGCCGGCGGGGCTGAAGAACGAGGTGCCGAAGTGGCGATCGGTCAGCGTCATCGTGATGGCACCGGCCAGCACGGGCATCACGGCGATCAGCAGGTAGGCGGTGATCAGCCAGGTCCAGGCGAACATCGGCATCTTCATCAGCGTCATGCCGGGCGCGCGCATGTTCAGGATGGTGACGATGATGTTGATCGAACCCATGATCGACGAGGCGCCGAGGATGTGCATCGCGAAGATGCCGGCATCCATCGAGGGGCCCATCTGCAGGGTCAGCGGTGCGTACAGCGTCCAGCCCGCGGCGGGGGCGCCGCCGGGCATGAAGAAGGACGACACCAGCATGATGGCGGCAGGAATCATCAGCCAGAAGCTGAAGTTGTTCATGCGCGCGAAGGCCATGTCCGAGGCGCCGATCTGTAGCGGGATCATCCAGTTCGCGAAGCCCACGAAGGCCGGCATGATGGCGCCGAACACCATGATCAGGCCGTGCATGGTGGTGAACTGGTTGAACAGCTCGGGATTGAAGAACTGCAGGCCGGGCTGGAACAGCTCGGCGCGGATGCACAGCGCCAGGATGCCGCCGATCATCAGCATCGTGAACGAGAACAGCAGATACAGGGTACCGATGTCCTTGTGGTTGGTCGCAAACACCCAACGACGCCAGCCCGTCGGGGCATGGTGATCGTGGTGGTCATGAACGTCATGACCGTGATGGTCAAGCACAGCACTCATGTTGATTCCTTCTTTGACGTCCGATGATTATTTGCGCGCGGCCACGACTTCGGCGGGCTGCACCACTTGGCCGGTCTTGTTGGACCAGTTGTTCTTGGTGTAGGTGATCACCGCGGCGATGTCGGTATCGCCGAGCTGCTTCCACGAGGGCATGGCACCGTTGTTCTGGCCATTCAGCAGCACCGCGACCTGCTTGAGCTTGTCGTCGTTCAGCACCACGGGCGAGCCGTCCAGCGGCTTGATCGGGCCGGCGCCCTTGCCGTCGGCCTTGTGGCAGGCCGCGCAGTTGGCGTTGTAGACCTTCTCGCCGCGCGCCAGCAGCGCGGGCAGTTCCCAGACCTTGCTCGGATCATCGGCCTTGGCGGCCAGCTTCTTCTTCTCGCCATCCACCCAGGCGGTGTAGGCCGCGGCCGACAGCACCTTCACATGGATGGGCATGTAGGCGTGCTCCTTGCCGCACAGCTCGGCGCACTGACCGTAGAAATCGCCTTCCTTCTCGGCGCGGAACCAGGTGTCGCGCACGAAGCCGGGGATCGCGTCCTGCTTGACGCCGAAGGCCGGCACCATCCAGGCATGGATCACGTCGTTGGCGGTCGTGATGATGCGCACCTTCTTGCCGACCGGCACGACCAGCGGGTTGTCCACCTTCAGCAGGTAGTTGTCCACCGCCTCGGGCTTGCCCGAGTTGGACATCTCACGCTGCGCCACGTCCAGGGTGGAGAGGAAACCGATGCCCTCGCCCTCGCCCTTCAGGTAGTCATAGCCCCATTTCCACTGGTAACCGGTGGCCTTGATGGTGAGGTCGGCATTGGTGGTGTCCTTCATCGCCACCACCACCTTGGTGGCCGGCAGCGCCATGCCGATCACGATGATGAAGGGCACGATGGTCCAGGCGATCTCGACCTTGACGCTCTCGTGGAAGTTGGCCGACACCGCGCCCTTGGACTTGCGGTGCTTGAAGATGGAATAGAACATCACGCCGAACACGGCGACGAAGATCGCCAGGCAGACGAACAACATCATGTTGTGCAGCCACATCTGCTCCGACGCGATCTTGGTGACCGGGGGATGCAGGTTGAGCTGGTTGACCGCCGGACCGCCCGGCAGGTCGTTCACCGCCAAGGCCGCGTGGCTGGCAAGGGCGGCACCCAGGGTCACCGCCAGCTGGCTCATTCGGCGCCCCAGCTGATGCACTCGTGTGTTCATCATCTTCATGGTCGTCACTTCTGTTCAAAAACTTCGCCACGGACTTTGCGGCAGAGAGCTTGGCGCTCGCTGCCGCAACATCCCAGATTGATCGAGGGTACAGACCGCGCGCGCTGCGCGCCACATGGTCAACACCGACGCTGGACCGATGTCCACCCCATGTCCTGCGTCACCTGCCGCGGCGGCATGCGAGACTTCTTGAACCGGGGTTGACCTCGCTCAACGAGCGCCAGATCGGGATCGATTACCCTGGCGCTGCTGAAATTCAAATCGCGGCGGATTCTAACGTAGCCCCATAACGGGGCTGTGGTCTTTGTGCGTCGCCGTGTGCGGCGTTGATCCGGAGCAAGTCAGCGCGGGCGCTTCACCATTGCGCGCATCTGCTCCAGCGACACCGCCGTTTCGGCCTGCACCTGCAGCTTGGGCGCGGCCTTGAAGGCGTGGCCGTAGACCAACTCCACCGTCAGGCGCAGGCGGCCATCCGGCCCCTTCAGGCGCTCGAGCGCGCGCAGCAAGGCGCTGCGCCATTGGCGCCCGCGCAGGCCCGCGAAACGCGCCCGCGCGACATTGCCGCCCAGCGCACGCATATCGTTCAACAAGGCCTCGCCATCGGCCCAGGTCAGGCTCAGGCGCTCCTGATCCATCACCGGATCGGCAAAGCCGCCATGCACCAGCATGTCGCCGATATCGTGCATGTCCAGCCAGGGCGGCGCCGGCAGGCCCCAGCCCAGTTCGGCGTAGAGCGGCCGCAGCTCCACCAGGCTGTCGGGCCCGAGACAGGAAAACATCAGGAAGCCGTCCACCGCCAGGGCCTCGTGCCAGGCGCGCAGCACCGCCTCCGGCTCCGCCTGCGCATGCAAGCTCATATTCGCCCACACCAGCTCGGCCACACCCGCCGGCACCTGCGCGGGGGTCAGGGCTTGCCCTTGCGCCGCGCCCTGCGCCAAGCCACGCAGGCGCGACCACAGCCCGCGCTTGAGCAGGCCCTGGCTGCGCGCCAGCAAGGCCGGCTCGTCCTCCACCAGCAGCTGTTCCGCCTGGGCGTATTGCGCACGCAGTGCTTGCGCGCTGGCACCCAGCCAGGCGTCCCACAGCAGCACGCTGCGGGGCTGAAGCTTGATGAAGGGCAGGCGTTCGGCCATGCGCTGCGCCACCTCGCGGTGCAGCCAGGGCGCCTCGGGCGCAGCCGCCAGGCGGCGCCGCTGATGCCGCAAGGCGCCGGCATCCAGCTGGGCACCGGCCCGCTGTCCATCGATCACGTCACTCGTCATCGCGGCAGTATATTGAGCCATGCCCGCGCTCGCCCCGCCTCTGGCCGATGCCCTCATCGCGCGCCTGGCAGCGCGGCTGCCGCGTGTGGCTGGCCAATGTGCCGTGTGCCGGCGCTGGTCGCCGCAACGGCTGTGCAGCGACTGCGCGGCGCGCTACGCCACGCCCGTGCCGCGCTGCCACTTCTGCGCGCTGCGGCTGCCGCCCGGCGCCGGCCCGGCATGCGGCAGCTGCCTGCGCGCGCCACCGCCGCTGAGCCACTGCATCGCGGCGCTGGACTACGGCTTCCCCTGGGACCGGCTGCTGCAGCGCTTCAAGTTCCACGACGCGCTGCATTGGCGCGCGCTGCTGGTCGAGCTGCTGGACCGCGCGCTCCTTGATGCCGAGGCGCCCGACCTGCTGCTGCCCATCCCGCTCACCGCAAGCCGCCTGCGCGAGCGCGGCTACAACCAGAGCCTGGAGATCGCGCGCGGCCTGGCGCAGCGGCGACAATGGCGCTGCGCCGCCGGCCTGCTGCTGCGCGTGCGCGACACCGCGCAGCAGGCCAGCCTGCAGCTCGATGCGCGCCGCGCCAATATGCAGCATGCCTTCGCCGTCGAGCCCGCCGCGCAGGCCGGCCTGCGTGGCGCCAAGGTGGCGCTGGTCGATGATGTGATGACCAGCGGCGCCACCTTGTTCGAGGCTGCCGGCGCCTTGCGTCGCGCCGGTGCCGCGTCCGTGCAGGCCTGGGTGCTGGCGCGCACGCCGGCCGATTGACGAAATCAGGAAGTCCAGACCGCCATGTTCAACATCGTGCTCGTGCACCCCGAGATCCCGCCCAACACCGGCAATGTGATAAGGCTGGCCGCCAACA
This sequence comes from Paucibacter sediminis, assembly GCF_030254645.1. Lineage (NCBI taxonomy): Bacteria > Pseudomonadati > Pseudomonadota > Betaproteobacteria > Burkholderiales > Sphaerotilaceae > Roseateles > Paucibacter sediminis. Next base: position 2,887,101 of record NZ_CP116346.1, on the reverse strand, counting down.
CCGGCTGCCGCCTGCACCTGATCGAGCCGCTGGGCTTCCTGATGGAAGACCGCCTGCTGCAGCGCGCCGGGCTCGACTATCACGAGTACGCGGCGGTGCACCGCCATGCCAGCTGGCAAGCCTTTCTCGATGCGGAGAGCCCCGCGCCCGAACGCATGTTCGCCTTCACCACGCGCGGCAGCCATCTGCTCACCGAGACGGCCTGGCAGCCGGGCGACTTTCTGGTGTTCGGCTGCGAGACCGCCGGCCTGCCACCGGCGCTGCGCGACGGCTTTCCGGCCAGCCAACGCGTGCGCCTGCCGATGCTGCCGGCGCAGCGCAGCCTCAATCTCAGCAACAGCGTGGCGGTGGCGGTGTTCGAGGCCTGGCGCCAGAACGGCTACGCAGGGGCCGCTGGCTGAGCTACTCGGGCTGCACGCCGGCGGCCTGGATCACGGCCGCCCATTTGAGGCGTTCGCTGCGCATCAGCTGGGCCAGGCCCTCGGGCGAGCTGGCGGTGGCGCTGAAGTACTGACTCAGCAGGCGGTTGCGTAGCGCATCGCTCTTGATGATGCGCACCAGCTCCTGCGAGAGCCGCGCCACGATGGGCGCGGGCGTGCGCGCCGGCGCCAGCACCGCCTGCCAGGAGATCGCCTCGAAACCGGCATAACCCTGCTCCACCAGGGTCGGCAGCTCGGGCAGGGCCGCGGCCCGCCCCAGGCTGGTGACGGCCAGGGCCGTCAGCCTGCCGGCCTTCACCGCCCCCATGGCAATACCTGGCACCATGAAGCCGGCCTGCACCTCGCCTGCCAGCAGCGCGTTCACCACCTGCGGGAAGCCCTGGTAGGGCACATGGCCGAGCTCGACGCCGGCGCGCGCCTTGAAGGACTCCATCGCCAGATGGGCGGCACTGCCATTGCCCACGCTGCCGTAGTTGAGCGCGCCCTTGCGCGCCCGCGCCACGGCGACGAACTCGGCCACCGTGCGCACGCCCAGCGCGGGCGAGACCACCAGCACATTGGGCGAGCTGGCCACCAGGCTGATGGGCTGCAGGTCGCGCACCGGGTCATAGGGCAGCCGGCGCGCCAGCAGGGGCGCGGTGACCAGCGGCCCCTGGATGGTGAACAGCAGCGTGTAGCCATCGGGCACGGCCTTGGCCACCATGGCCGTGCCGATATTGCCGCCGGCGCCCGGCTGGTTCAGCACCAGCACCGGCTGGCCCAGGGCCGCGCCCAGCGCCTCGGCCAGCGCGCGCGCCACGATGTCGGGCGAGCTGCCGCCCGGAAAGGGCACGACCAGTTTGATCGGGCGGCTCGGCCAGGCCTCGGCCCGGGCCGAGCCGGCGGCCAGCATGCCAACGGCGGCCTGCATCAGCGCGCGGCGGTCCAGCAGCAGCATCAATGCTCCGAACGGGCCTGGCGGCCCATCAGCAGGTCCACCGCCGCGGCGGGGCCCAGCCGGCCTTCCAGCACCGCCACCACGGCCGCGGTGATGGGCATGTCGACGCCGCGGTCCTGCGCGCGCTTGAGCACCGTGGGCGCGCTGTAGACACCCTCGGCCACATGGCCCAACTGGCGCAGGATGTCGGCCAGGGCCAGGTCTTGCGCGAGCATCAGGCCGACGCGGCGGTTGCGCGAGAGATCGCCGGTCGCGGTCAGCACCAGGTCGCCCATGCCCGAGAGGCCCATGAAGGTCTCGGTGCGCGCGCCCAGCGCCAGGCCCAGGCGCAGCATCTCGGCCAGGCCGCGGGTGATCAGCGCCGCGCGCGCATTCAGGCCGGGCGCGTTGAGTCGATTCTGTGCGGCATCGCCACGCGCCTCGGCCGCCAGGCGCAGGCCGTCGGCAATGCCCACCGCGATCGCCATCACGTTCTTCACCGCGCCGCCCACCTCCACGCCGACCGGATCGGCCGAGGTGTAGACGCGCAGACGCTCGCTGTGGAAGGCCTCCACCGCCGCCTGCGCCAGCGCGGCATCGAAGCTGGCCGCCACCAGGGCGGTGGGCTGACCCAGCGCCACCTCCTGCGCAAAGCTGGGGCCGGAAAGAATGCCCACCGTCAGCGCGGGCGCGGCCTCGCGCGCGATCTCATGACCCAGCAGGCCGGTGCCGGCCTCGAAGCCCTTGCACAACCAGAGGCAGCGCGCGCCGGCCGGCAGGGCCGCCAGCATGCCGCGCAGTGCCGCCATCGGCGTGGCGATGATGATGAGCCCCTCGCGCGCATGCGCGATCGCCGCCGCCAGGTCGGCGCTCAGCTGCAGCGCCGCGGGCAGGGCTGCCTCGGGCAGATAGCGCTCGTTGCGGCGCGCCGCGCGCATCGCGGCAACGGCGTCCGCATCGCGCGCCCACAGCAGCACCTCGTGCCGCTCGGCGGCCTGTATCGCCAGGGCCGTGCCCCAGGCACCGGCACCCAAAACACTGATCTTCATAGCTGGCTCACGCCCCCATGCCGGGGGCCAAAGTAAAAAAGCGCCCGATGCTCGTCAGCACTGGGCGCCTCCATGCCTTGCGGCGCTGATGCTTGCGCTTCTCAGTTGATGGTCGGTGCGGCGGCCGCGGCTTCGCGCTGGGCCTGCTGAGCTTCGAACATGGCCTGGAAGTTGACTTCCGACAACAGCACCGGCGGGAAGCCGGCGCGGGTGCAGACGTCCGACACCACGGCGCGCAGATAGGGGTAGATCATCTGCGGGCAGACGATGCCCAGGATGCCTTCGACCTGCTCCTGCGGCAGGTTGCGGATCTCGAAGATGCCGGCCTGCTTGGCCTCGATCAGGAACAGGGTCTTGTCGCCGACCTTGGTGGTCACGGTGGCGGTCACCGAGACCTCAAAAATGCCGTCGGCCACGCCCTCGGCCGCCAGGGCCAGGTTGATGTCGACCTGAGGCTGGGTCTGCTCCAGCAGGATTTGCGGCGAATTCGGTTGCTCCAGCGACAAGTCCTTCAGGTACATGCGCTGGATCTGAAACACGGGGGTGTTGGTCTCGTCGGCCATGGTGTCTTTCCAAATAGTGAAGCCCGCCAGCGTTCTTGCTGCGGGCAGCGGCAGGCATTATGACCCAGGCCATGCGGGGCCCGGAATCCGGGCGGGCTTCAGGCGCCTTGCAGCAGCGGCTGCAGGCCGCCACGGTGGTCCAGCGCGATCAGCTCGTCGCAGCCGCCCACATGGGTGTCGCCAATGAAGATCTGCGGCACCGTGCGACGCCCGGTGAGCGCGATCATGGCGTCGCGCTGGCCGGGGTCCAGATCCACCCGCACTTCGTCGATCGCTTCCACACCGCGTTGCTTGAGCAGCGCCTTGGCGCGCACGCAGTAGGGGCAAACCTGGGTGGTGTACATCTTCACGGCACGCATCGCGCAAACCTTCTCTTCTTCAACGTCGTTCAGCTCTTCTCGACCGGCAGGTTGGCCTCGCGCCAAGCCTTCAGGCCACCCGCCAGCACCTGCACATTGGCATAGCCGGCCTTGCGAAGAATGCCAGCAGCCTTGCTGGCGCGCGCGCCGCTCTGGCACAGCAGTACCAGGGGCAGGGTCTTGTTGCTGGGCAGTTGCTTGTGGCCCTCGACGCTGTCAAGCGGCACGTTGCGGGCCCCCGCCACATGGCCGGCGGCGTATTCGGCGGCGCTGCAGACATCGATCAGCACCGCCTTCTCGCGATTCACCAGGCGCACCGCCTCGGCGGTGGAGACCGCGCCGGCGCCGGTGCTGCGCGCGAACGTGGTCCACAGCAGCATGCCCCCGGACACCAGGGCAGCAAGGACGAGATACCAGTTGTCGAGCAGGAATTTCAAGGCAGGGTCCGATTCAGGGGAAAGGAGGCGGATTATAGGAAAGCCCGCCCCGCTCCCCCCGGCGGCACGGCTCAGCTCAATTTGAAGGTGGAGACCGCGGTCTGCAGCGCCTGCGCCTGCTGCTCCAGGCTGCTGGCCGCGGCGGCCGCCTGCTCCACCAGCGCGGCGTTCTGCTGCGTCATCTGGTCGAGTTGGGTGATGGACTGGTTCACCTCGCCAATGCCCTGGCTCTGTTCGGTAGAGGCGGCGGTGATCTCGCCGATGATGTCGGACACGCGCTGCACGCTGGCGACGATCTCGCCCATGGTGGAGCCGGCGTTCTGCACCAGGCGGCTGCCGGATTCGACCTTGTCGACGCTGGCGCCGATCAGCGACTTGATCTCCTTGGCGGCCTCGGCGCTGCGTTGCGCCAGGCTGCGCACCTCACCCGCCACCACCGCGAAGCCACGCCCCTGCTCGCCGGCGCGCGCGGCTTCCACCGCGGCATTCAAGGCCAGGATATTGGTCTGGAAGGCGATGCCGTCGATCACGCCGATGATGTCGTTGATCTTCTTGGAGCTGTCGTTGATCTCCTCCATGGTGGTGACCACCTGGGAGACCACCTCGCCACCGCGCTGCGCCACCGCCGCGGCCGAGCCGGCCAGCTGGTTCGCCTGCGCCGCCGCATCGGCGCTCTGGCGCACCGTCTCGGTGAGGTTCTGCATATTGCTGGAGGTGTGCTCCAGCGAGCTGGCCTGCTTCTCGGTGCGCACCGAAAGATCGTGGTTGCCCACCGCGATCTCGCGCGAGGCCACGGTCATCGAGTCGGTGCCGCTGCGCACATTGCTGACGATCGCCGCCAGGCCCTGCGACATGTCGCGCACCGCCGCCAGCAGGCTGCCCTCGGCGCCGCTGCTGACGCGGATGTCCTGCGACAGATCGCCCTCGGCCATCTGGCGCATCACGTCGCGCGCGTATTCGGGTTCGCCGCCGAGCTGGCGCCATACGCTGCCGATCACCAGGAAGGAGCCCACGCCCAGGCACAGCACCACCACCAGGCCGCTGATCACCACCGCCCAGACGCTTGCGGTGACGCCGCGCTTGGCATGCTCCAGCCCCTCGTCGAAGCCCTCGCGGGCCTGGCGCCTGGCGTCCGCCAGCACCGCCTCGAGGTTCTTCAGCGCCGCCTGCATCTTCGGAATGGCGCCGGCCTGGTCGCCCTGCTTGATGCCCAGGAAGAGCTGGGCGGTCTCGGAAGACGCCGCGTAATAGGCCTCGAAGCTGGCGCCCAGCTTGCCCGCCATCTCGCCCTTGCCATCGATGGCCTTGATGGTGGCGAGCGTCTTGCGCATCGCCGCGGCGCGCTCATTGGCCTCGTCGAGGCGCTTCTTCTCGCCCTCGGCCACCGCGCTCTGGATGGTGGCGCCAAGCGCCTCCAGCTGGGAGGCGAACTGGTTGGTGGCATCCAGATAGGGCGAGTGCACCGCACCCACATCCTGGATCGCGCTGGAACTGCGCGTGGAATAGGCCAACACCACCGCGATCCCGATGGCAAACACGGCCGCGGCCAACACGGGCAGCAGCCAGATTCGGGTCTTGACGTTCATGCACTTCTCCTTGTGGGGCGCGCCCTGGCAGCGCGCCCACGGGGGCATTGACTCAAACCGTCAGTCGACGGTCAACACGGACTTGACGCTGCCGTCCACCGCCGACTTCTCGACGTAGCCGATCGCGTCCGCATTGCCGGCCACGAACTTCTTCACCTCGGCCGAGCTGGCCAGTTCCTTCGGTGGCGTGGCCTTGCCCGAGAACACCAGGCGCGACCAGGCCGCCTTCACCTGGGCCGCCTGCTTGCCGGTGACCTTGGTGTAGAACTGCTCGCGCACCGCGGCGCTTTCGGGCTGGTCCACCGCGGCCGCGGTGGCACCGCTGGGCAGGGTGTTGCTCTTGCCGAGGAAGATGCTGGCCACCTGGTCGGCCGTCATGCTGGCCGTCGGGCTCTTGGGGTTGACGATCACGGCCACCTGGGCCTGCGCGGCGGCGCCAAGGCTCAGCAGCGCGACGGCCAGGAGAGCGGAGGATGTCTTGTTGCTCATCATGGGCCTCCTGCCTCAGAACACCAGGTCCACAGCCAGGCTGTAGACATTGACCGAGGCGCCCGTGCCGAAGCCGGGCTGCTGATTGATGAAGAAGCCCGGGCCATCGGGTTTGACGCGATCGACCTGCGCCTTCAGCGCCACATTGCGATAGGCATCCCAGCGCAGGCCCAGCGCCCAGGTCTTCTGCGCGCGGTGCTGGCTGGCCACGAAGCCGTCCACCGTGGCCTTGAGCTGGGCCAGCTGCGGCGTGGCGGCCGGGATCACATTGGTGACGTTGCTGTCCACATGCTTGAGCTGCGACACCGTGCCATAGGGCGTGAACTTGCCGATGCGGTGGCCCAGGGTCAGGTACCAGGCATCGGTATCGGCGGCATAGGTGTCGGTGCGGCGCTGCGTGTATTCGCCGCTGACGATCCAGTTGCCACTGTCCCAGGTGGCGCCCAGGCCGGTGAAGGTGGCCTTCTTGTCGGTCGGGTCCAGCTCGTTGGCGGTGCTGGTGAAGGGCGTGGTGCGTATCAGCGCCACCAGGCCGGCCAGCGTGGTGGTGTGGGCCGTCAGGCGGCCCTGCAGATGGCCGACGCGCAGGCTCAGGCCGTTGTCCATCTCGAGCGTGGCATTGAAGCCGAGCATCTTCTTGAAGTCGACCTTGGTGCGCGCCACAGTGGTCCGGCCCTGGCCGCCGAAGAGCTGCGCGCTCAGGGTGCCGAGGCCGGTATTGGTCTGGAAGTTGAGGTCCGCGCCATTGAAATTGCTGAACGGCACCTGGCCGTAGACGTCCATCGGCGGGCGCACCCAGGTGTTGGCATAGCCGACGTCACGGAAGTCCGAGACCGCGAAGAAGGGGCCGCCCATGCGCCCCAGGCGCAGCGCCAGCGAGGGCGTGATCTGCGCCTTGGCAAACGCCCATTCCAGCTCGGGCGTGAAGTTGCCCTCGCCGTTCTGCTTGCTCAGCAGCTGCACCGTGCCCGAGAACATCGCGTTGGCCTTGAAGGTGCCCTGCACGCCGAGCTTGGAGTCGACCTCGCCGCTCCAGGACTTGTCGGCGCCACGCACCTGGCCGTTGCCCGCATATTGGGCCGCGTCGGTGTTGGTGCCCACTACCCCCAGCGTTGCGAAGCCAGAAAAAGAAAAGGCGGACTCGCCGCCTGTTTGCGCCTGCGCACCGATTGCAAAGAAAAGGGCCGCGGCAAGAGGCGCCAAGCGCCACTGCTTCGAACATGTCATGTTGTCTCCTTCTGAATGACTAGCAAGGACTGACCCGGCAGGCGCAATCACGCCCCTGCCTGGCACCATGCTAGGCATATCGGCCGGGCCGACCATGCCTTAAGTCATATTTCTGTCGCAACTGTGGCGCCAAGGCCAACAGCCGCTCAGCTGAGCAGGCCGTAGAGCCGCTCCAGCGGCACCCGCGTGACCAGGGTCTTGTCGGCCTCCACCGCCTTGACGGCGTAGTCGGCCTGGGCGGTGTCGCGGCGCGGCGTCTGCGTGATCGGCAGGCCGCGTTTGTCGGTGAGCGCCGCCACCAGCGGCGTCTGCATGCCGGCCCCGCGCCGTATCACCACCGCCTTCTCGCCGCTCGCCAGCGCCAGCAACTCGCCCGGCGGGTAGATGCCGATCTCCTTGATCAGCGCCGCCACCATCGGGCTGCCGGGCCATTGCGCATAGGCCTGGCGCTCGGCCTCCTTGATGTCCAGCGGCGGGCGGCCCTCGCGCCGGCTGATCTTGGCCAGGAACACATCGGCCAGGCGCAGCAGATGGGCCAGCTCCGACACCGCGGTGAGCCCGCGCGGATAACCCTGGCCATCGGCATGCTCGTGATGCTCCAGCACCGCCTGCAGCCATTCCTCATCGGCCACGCCGGCGGCGCGCAGACGCGCCACCGCCGCCTCGGGGTGGCCGCGCAGTTCGTCGCGCTGCTCCTGCGTGAGGCGGCCGAACACCGCATAGCGGGCCTGCAGCTCCAGGATGCTGAGATTCATCGTCAGCGCCGCCAGCACCGCCGAGCGCTGGCGCTCGGCCGGCCACTCCAGGCGCGCCGCGATCAGCTGGCACAGCGCCGCCACGAACACCGTATGGGTGAGGCCGTACATGCGGTAGTGATGGGCCTCCTGCCGCACCATCTGGTAGACGGCCACATCGGGGTCCTGGCGCACCATCGCCATCAGCTCGTCGGCCAGTTCATGGCAGCCCTGCTGCAGGCCGGCGGGCTCCTGGCTGGCATGGGCCAGACGGTCGAGGCTCCAGTAGATATGGTTCCAGCGCGCAAACAGCGTGGGCGGCTGTGCCACCACCTTGCGGCCGGCGGCCAGCGCCTTGATTTCCTCGACGTCGGCAAACATGCCGCGCGCCAGCAGGCTCTGCAACTGGTTGTCGCTGTAGACCAGCTGGCCGCAGGCCAGCAGCAGCCCGCCATGCTCGTCGCGCACATTGAAGGGCAATGGCGCGCCCACCGTCACCTGATTGGCCACCAGCTTGAGCAGTTGCATCGAGTCAGGCCCCGCGCCGGCCTTGCCGGCCAGCACGCCCAATGTTGTTTGTGTCAGCCCAGTCTACGCCAGGCCTCGGCCAATAGCGACACCACCGAGACCGCGTTGCTGGCGTGCGGCACGCTGTTGCTGCTCCAGACATGACGCACACCCGCCGCCTGCAGGGCCGGCAGCGCATCGCCATTGAAGAGCGCATGCGTCACCGCCACGTCGACCGAGGCCGCGCCGCGCGCCAGCAGGCCCTGGGCCGCGCCGATCAGGGTGCGGCCGGTGGAGGCCATGTCGTCCAGCAGCACCACCGCCCTGCCCTGCACCGCCAGCTCCGGCAGCGCCAGCGTGACCTGGTGGTCGCCATGGCGCACCTTGTGGCCCACCGCGCAATCCAGGCCGCCGGCCTGCGCGGCCTCGCGCACCCACTGGCCCGATTCCTCGTCGGGCCCGATCAGCAACGCGCCGGGCACGCGGGCGGCGATCCAGCGCCCCAGCACCGGCGCGGCCGAGAGCGCCACGCCGGCGCCCTTGGGCATCACCTCGTCGAGGCTGGCGATGCGATGCAGATGCGGATCGATGGTGATGACATGGTCGAACTGCTGGGCCAGCAGGCGCGCGATATGGCGCTGGCTGACCGCCTCGCCGGGCGTGAACTCCATGTCCTGGCGCATATAGGCCAGGTAGGGCGAGACCAGCACCAGCCGCTGCGCGCCGAGCTCGCGCGCGGTGGGCGCGGCAATCAGCAGCTCCACCAGCTTCTCGTTGGGTTGCTGCAGGCCGCGCAGCAGCAGCACGCGCGCCGGCAGCGGCTTGGGCAGCACCAGGCGCAGCTCGCCGTCGGGGAAGCGGTGGCGCGTGATGAAGGCCAGCGGCGCGTCCAGCGCCAGGGCCAGGTCTTGCGCCAGGGCGGCCTCGTCGTCGAAGGCCAGCAGCAGGATGTCAGAACTCATAAAGGGTCACAGCGAAAACAGCGAGCCGCTCGCGAACTCGTGCGGCAATTGCTCGGCGGCGCCGATGCGGCAGCCCGGGTCCTTCTGCGCATGGCTGCGCGCGAACTGCAGATCGGCGTCGAACTGGGCATAGATGCGGTAGAGCGGCTCGCCCTTGGCAACCGGATCGCCCAGCTTCTTCAACAGGTCGAGGCCGGCGCCGGGCACCTGCGGCGCACCGGCGAGGCGGGCAATGCGCGCGATGCGCAGATTGTCCAACGCCACCAGCACGCCGTCGGCCTCGGCCAGCACCTCGGCCTGCAGGCTGCCCACCTGTGGCGGCTCGGCGCGGCGCCCCTGCGCGTCGACGATGGCGTTCATCTGCGCCAGCGCGCGCCCCGAGTCGAGGATGTCGCGCGCGATCTGGTAGCCCTGGCCGCCGCGCACATCGGGGTCGAACTCGATCATGCGCCCGGCCAGGCGCAGCGCCTTCTGGCGCAGGTCCTGCGGTGCGGCCGGGTCGCCCTGCAGCACCTGCATCACGTCGCGCGCCTCCAGCACCGGCCCGATGCCGCGGCCGATCGGCTGGCGGCCGTCGGACAGCACCACGTCCAGCTGCAGGCGCAGATGGCCGGCCACGTATTCGAACAGCTTCTTCAGGCGCTGCGCCTCGGCCATCGAGCGCACCTTGGCGCTCGGACCCACCGGGATGTCCAGCACCAGATGGGTGGAGCCGGCGGCGATCTTCTTGGACAGGATCGAGGCCACCATCTGGCCGGGCGAGTCGATCGACAACGGGCGCTCCACCGAGATCAGGATGTCGTCGGCGGGCGAGAGATCGGCGGTGCCGCCCCAGGCCAGGCAGGCATGGGTGTCGCGCACGATGCTGACCATGCGCTCGAAGCCCAGTTCCACCTCGGCCAGCACCTCCATGGTGTCGGCCGTGCCGGCCGGCGAGGTGATGGCGCGCGAGCTGGTCTTGGGGCACAACATGCCATGCGCGGCGACGATGGGCACCACCAGCATGGAGGTGCGGTTGCCGGGAATGCCGCCGATGCAATGCTTGTCCACCACCAGGCCATGGCCGACCTCGCGCTGCCAGTCGAGCTTGCGGCCCACCGCGATCATGGCCTCGGTGAGGTGCAGCACCTCCTCGCGGTCCAGCTCGTACTGGTTGGTGGCCACCACGAAGGCGGCCAGCTCGATCTTGGAATAGCGCGCCTGGGCGACGTCGCGGATGATGGCGTGCAGGTCGTCCTTGGTGAGGCGCTCGCCATTGATCTTGCGATGCAGGGCGGCGATCGAGCCGGGCGGCTCCGCATGCGCGATGCTGGCCTCGTGGCCCTCGCCCACCGCCAGGCGCGCGAACGCGTCCTCGCTCACGCCCAGCTCGCAGGCGCTGACGATGCGCTCGTCGTCCACCACGTTCAGCACCGCCAGGATGGTCTGGCCGTTGGCGTGGATCTCCACCTTGGCCAGGGCCTGGAAGCCCGCGGCGCGCACCACCGGGCAGTCGCGGTGCAGATAGGCCACGTTCTCGCGCCAGGTGTCGATGCCGACGCGCCGGATTTGCAGGTTCATGCGGCAACTGTAGCCTGTCAGGCATACTCGCCCGGCCATCACAGACGCCGGCAGCCGCACGCGTGCGGCCCCAACCCTGCCAAGATGCGTTCCACCAACTGGCGCTTTGCCCGCTTCGAATTGCTGACCCGCGAACGGCTGCTGCGCGCCGATGGCGTGGTGCTGCCGCTGGGCTCGCGCGCCTTCGATCTGCTCACCGTGCTGGTGGAGCGCGCCGGGCGCCTGGTCACCAAGGCCGAGCTGCTCGACCAGGTGTGGCCCGGCCTGGTGGTGGAAGAGAACAATATCGCCGCCCAGATCACCGCCCTGCGCCGGGTGCTGGGCGCCGAGCTGATCGAGACCGTGCCGGGGCATGGCTACCGCTTCACCGTAGCGGCCACGGGCATGGACGCCAGCCCGCTCGCCAATCCGGCCCTGGTGGCGCTGGGCGGCTGCCAGCTGTTCGGCCGCGAGGACGACCTGGCGCGCCTGCTGCGCGCCATGCAGCAGGCCGGCTGCGTGACCCTGCTGGGCCCGGCCGGCGTGGGCAAGACCGCGCTGGCCCAGGCGCTGCGCGACGCCCATGACCTGAGCCTGGACAGCCGCGCCGCGCGCGCCCTCTGGCTGGACCTCGGCGCCCTGTCCGAACCGGGCCAGCTGCTGCCGGCCCTGGCGCGCGCGCTCGAGCTGCACGGGCCCGCCAGCGATGCCGCCCTGCTGGCCCCGGCCCTGGGCGCTCGGCGCCTGCTGATCATGGACAACGCCGAGCATCTGCTGCCGGCCACCGCCGAGCTGGCGGCGCTGTTGCTGGCGGCCGAGCCGAGCCTGCGCCTGCTGGTGACCAGCCAGGCGCCGCTGCCGCTGGCCGGCGGGCGCGAGCAAAGGCTGGAGCCGCTGGAGATCGCCGGCGCCGACACGGCCGCCGAACAGGCGCTGCGCAGCGGCGCCATCGGCCTGCTGGCGGCGCGCGCCTGCGCGGCCGACTACCGCCTGCGCCTGGGGGCGGAGCAGCTGCCGCTGCTGCGCGCGCTGTGCAGCCAGCTCGACGGCCTGCCGCTGGCGCTGGAAATGGCCGCCGCGCGCGTGCCCCTGCTGGGCCTGCAGGGCGTGCACGATGCGCTGGCCGAGCGCTTTGCCCTGCTCAAGCGCGGCCACCGCGGCAGCCTGGCGCGCCACCCGACCCTGCAAGCCGCGTTGCATTGGAGCCACGGCCTGCTGGCGCCCGCCGAGCAGCGGCTGTTCCGGCAACTGGGCGTGTTCAGCGGCGGCTTCAGCCTGGAGCTGCTGATGGCCGCCACCGACACCGCCGAGAGCGCGCGCTGGAGCCTGGTGGACGGGCTGGCCGCGCTGGTGGACCGTTCGCTGGTGGTGGCCGAGCTGGCGGCCACCGAGAGCGCGCCGCGCTACCGCCTGCTCGAGACCATGCGCCTCTACGCCCTGACCCTGCTGGACGAGGCCGGCGAGGCCGAGGCGGCACGCCGGGGCCATGCCAGGGCGCTGTGCCAGCTGATGCAGCGCCTGCGCCAGCAGCAGGACCAGGCCGATGGCGCCGCCAACCCGCGCATCAACGCGCTCTGCTTCGCCGAGCTCGACAACGCCCGCAGCGCCTTGCGCTGGGCCATGCAGCACGAGCCCGACAGCGCGCTGGCCCTGGCCACCTGCGTGGGCATGCTCACCACCTACAGCGCCTGGCGCGGCGAGGCCTATGGCTGGGTCGCCGACTGCGAGGCGCTGCTGGGCGGGCGCTTGTCGGCCGCCACCGAGGCCCACTGGTGGCGCGAGTTCGCGCGCCAGCTGGTGATGCGCGGCAGCCCGCGCGCCAGCGAGGCGGCCATGCGCGCCTGCGCGCAGCTGCGCGCGCTGGGCGCGCTGGGCGACGAGCGCGACCTGCTGCGCGCCCTGGTGAGCCTGGTGCGCGCGGCGCCCTCGGCCAGCCCCGAGGTCGATCGCGCGCTGGCCGAAATCGCCGCGCTGCTGGGCCGGCATCCCGAGTGGAGCGCGCGCCTGCGCCTGGTGGCCGCGGCGGCGCGCGGCAGCTACCACCTCAAGTGCGGCCAGCTCGAAGCCGCGCTCAGCGATCATCGCGAGGAGCTGGCGCTGGCGCAGGCGCTCGCCTGGCAGGACGCCGCCGACGTGGCCGAGAGCAATGTGCTGGCCCTGATCTTCCTGCTGGAGCGCCATGCCGAGGCGGCGGCGCTGGCGCGCGCCATGCTCGCCCGGCCGAGCGTGCAGGCCGGCGCCAGCAGCGCCTATGTGCAGTGCTATCTGCTGGCGGCGCTGATCGCTCAGGGGCAATGCGAGGCGGCGCTGCAGGCCTGCGGCCCGGCCCTGCAGCTGGCCCGCCGGTTCGACGTGCCCTACGCCCTCACCCAGTTGCCGCTGCTGGCCTGGGCGCTGCAGCGGCCGCAGGCGGCGGCGCAGCTGCTGGGCCTGGCGCGGCAGCATTTCGAGCAGCGCCAGGCGCGCCCCTATGGCTGGATCGAGCAGCAATGGGCCGCCCTGCAGGCGCAGTTGCAGGGCGCCCTGGGCCCCGGCCTGGCGCAGGCGCTGATGCAACAGGGTAGCCAGCTGAGCGACACGGACGCCGAGCGCCTGCTGGCGGCTTTTTCATAGCTTTTTCAGGACTTTCGGCGCGCGGCCGGCCAGACTGCGCGCCATGCTCAGCTGCGCTTCTCCCGCCCCGCCCGCTCCGTCCGCCACGCACCCGCCCCATCTGCAGGCCCTGCTGCTGCGGCACCTGCCGGAGCTGCTCGGCGAGATCGAGCCTGCGGCCGTCGAGCTGCTGCTGCAGCGCCTGGAATGGGTGGAGATCGCCGCCGGCCAGCCGCTCATGACCCAGGGCGAGCCAGGCGACGCCATGTATCTGCTCGTCAGCGGCCGCCTGCGCACCTATATCGGCAACGAGTTCGGCGAGCAGCGCGCGGTGCGCGAGATCGCGCGCGGGCAGATCGTCGGCGAGATGAGCTTGTTCACCGATGAGCCGCGCTCGGCCACCCTGGTGGCGATCCGCGACTCGGTGCTGGTGCGCCTGTCCAAGCAGCATTTCAAGCAGTTGCTGGGCATCAGCGAGCAGGTCTCGATCGCGCTGACGCGCCAGATCATCGCCCGCCTCAAGACCGAGGGCAGCCGCTCCCTGCTGGACAAGCCAGTCACGATCGGCCTGGTGCCGATCAGCGCCGGCGTCGATGCGCTGGACTTCGCGCGCCAGCTGGCCGGCCAGCTGAGGCAGCATGGCCGGGTCGCCCTGATCACCGCGGCCGAGCTGGATGCGCAGCTGCTGACGCCTGGCATCAGCGCGCGCCCGCCCGAGGATCTGGATGCGAGCCGGCGCATCGCGGTGCGGCTGGACGAGATCGAATCGCTGCACGACTTCGTGCTGCTGGTGAGCGATGCCAGCGCCACGCCCTGGACGCAGCGCTGCTGCCGCCATTGCGACGAGTTGCTGCTGCTGGCCGATGCCGACCAGCCGGCGCGCCTGCACGAGATCGAGACCGAATGCCTGGTCTGCCGGCCGCCGCGCACCGAGGCCACCGAGATCCTGGTGCTGCTGCACCCGAGCGAGCGGCTCAGCCCGCAGGGCACGGCCGACTGGCTGGCGCGCCGCCCGCTCGCCGACCACCAGCACATCCGCCCGCGCCTGCCCGGCGACATCGCCAGGCTGGCGCGGCTGGTGAGCCGCCAGGGCGTCGGGCTGGTGCTGGCCGGCGGCGGCGCGCGCGGTTTTGCCCATATCGGCATCTACCGCGCGCTACAGGAGCATGGCGAGCAGATCGACATGGTGGGCGGCACCAGCGTGGGCGCGGTGATGGCGGTGCTGGTGGCGAGCGACCAGCCGCTCGAGCTGCTGGTGAACACGGCGCGGCGCGCCTTCGCGCTCAACCCCACCGGCGACTTCAACTGGCTGCCGCTGGTCTCGCTGATCCGCGGCCAGCGCCTGCGCCGCAGCGTCGAGCACAACATCCAGGTGCTCACCGGCCATGCCGCCCAGGCCGAGGACCTGTGGAAGAACTTCTTCTGCGTCGCCACCAACTACTCGCAGGCGCGCGAGCAGGTGCTGCAGCGCGGCTCGCTGCTGAAGGCCATCCTCGCCAGCGTGGCGATCCCGGGGGCCCTGCCGCCGGTCATCCACGAGGGCGATCTGCTCTGCGATGGCGGCAGCTTCAACAACCTGCCGGTGGACGTGATGCGGCGCCGCTGGGGCATCGGCCGCGTGATCGCGGTGGACCTGAGCGCCCACAAGCCGCGCCGGCTCGATTTCGACGAGGTGCCGGGGCCCTGGGCGCTGCTGCGCGATCGCCTGCGCCCGCGCGCCCGGCGCCGCTATCGCCTGCCCTCGCTGGCGGCCTATCTGATGAACGTCACCGTGCTCTACAGCAACTCGCGCCAGCGCGAGGCGCGCCAGCAGATCGACCTGTATTTCAACCCGCCGCTGACACGCGTGGGCATGCTGGAGTGGAGCCGCTTCGACGACATCGTCGAACAAGGCTACCAGCATGGCTGCGAGGTGCTGGCTGCCGCTGCCGCTAGGGCCAGTTAACACGACGGGGAGCCCCGCATGAACATGACGCCAAACGACGCACGCCCCGACGCCCGCCACGACCCGGCCCCGGCCACCGCGGCGGGCCTGCTGGCCCGCCTGGCCCATGCCTGGCAGAGCCGCTTCCTTGCCAGCGAACCCTCCGAGCAGCCCGGCGCCGGCCTGGATCCGCGCCTGCTGGCCTGCGCCGAGAAGATCTGTTCGGCCAGCGATGCGCTGCGCCTGATACGGCCCGGTTCGCATGTGTTCGTGGGCACGGCCTGCGCCACGCCGCGCAGCCTGGTGGCGGCGCTGGAGGCGCTCGCGCCGGCGCCGCAGGACGTGGAGCTGCTGCACTTCCTCACCGACCGCGCGGTGCAGCACGACGCCGCCGGCGCGCCGCTCACCAAGTACCGGCATCGCTGCTTCTTCGTCGGCCAGGACATGCGCGCCGCGGTGCGCCATGGCCTGGCGGACTATGTGCCGATCTCGCTGGCGCGCGTGCCCCAGCTGATCGCGATCGGCCGCATCCCGGTCGACGTGGCGCTGATCCAGGTCTCGATGCCCGACGAGTTCGGCTACGTGAGCCTGGGCGTCTCGGTGGACGTGAGCAAGGCGGCGGTGGCCAAGGCCGGGCTGGTGATCGCCGAGGTCAACCCGCACATGCCGCGCACCATGGGCGACTCGACCCTGCATGTGGGCGAGATCGACCATCTGGTGCCGGTGGACACGCCGCTGATCGAGTACCTGCACCAGGCACCGCAGGGCGAGATCTCGGAGCAGATCGCGCGCTACATCGGCAGCGTGATCGACGACGGCTCGACGCTGCAGATCGGCCTCGGCCGTTTCAGCAACGAGGCGCTCAAGTACCTGGTGGACCGCCAGGACCTGGGCATCCATTCGGACGTCATCACCGACGCCATCATCCCGCTGCTGGAGCGCGGCATCCTCACCGGCCGGCGCAAGAGCCAGCAGCGCGGCAAGATCGTCACGAGCTTCGCGATGGGCTCGCGCCGGCTCTACGAGCTGATCGACGGCAACCCGCTGTTCTCCTTCCAGCCCATCGAGGCGGTGTGCGATGCCTGGACCATTGCCGCCCAGCACAAGATGGTGTCGGTGACGCAGGCCTTCGCGGTGGACCTGACCGGCCAGGTCTGCGTGGACCAGTTCCACGGCGATTTCTACGGCGGCCTGGCGGCGCAGGCCGAGTTCCTGCAGGGGGCCTCGCGCTCGCCCGGCGGCAAGGCCATCATCTGCCTGGCCGCCACCGAGGACGACGGCCTGAGCTCGCGCATCCGCGCCAGCCTGCAGGCCGGCGAGGGCGTGGCGATCGCGCGCAGCGACGTGCACTACGTCATCACCGAGTACGGCATCGCCCATCTGTTCGGCAAGTCGATCCGCGAGCGCGCGGTGGCGCTGATCCAGATCGCCCACCCGGCGGCGCGCCCGGGCCTGCTGGAGGCGGCCCAGGCGCTGGGCTATGTGCCGGCCGACCAGGGCCTGCGCAATCTGCATGCCTATGCCGTGCAGGACGAGCGCCAGCTGCGCTTGAAGGACGGCCGCCCGCTGCTGCTGCGCCCGGCCCAGGCCAGCGATGGCGACGCGATCCGCGCGCTCTTCCATCAGCTGCCCGAACGCGACATCTACACGCGCTTCTTCCGCAAGCTGCGCGGCCTCTCCAACCGCGACGTGCAGCGCCTGTGCAATCTCAACGACGAGAACGAGGTCGCCCTGGTGGCGACCAGCGGCCCGCGCGAGCAGCCGGAGCTGGTGGCGCATGCGATGTACATGGTCGACCCCAGCACCAATCTGGCCGAGACCGCCTTCATGGTGCACCCCGACTGGCAGGGCCAGGGCCTGGGGGGCCGCCTGCAGCAGCGCCTGGCCGAGCATGCGGCCGCGCGCGGCGTGCGCGGCTTCGTGGCCGAGATCCTCGCCACCAACGAGCACATGATCCGGCTGGCGCGCAGCAGCGGCAAGGACGTGAAGGTGGAGCACGAGGGCAGCAGCGTGCGCGTCACGAGCCTGCTGTGAACGCCCAGCACGACACCAAGGCGCTGCTGCTGACCGATGTGGTCGACAGCACCCAGCTCTCCGAGGCGCTGGGCGATGCCGCGATGGCCCAGGTCTGGACCGACCATGACCGCGTCGCGCGCGACCTGCTGCCGCCCTGGCGCGGCCGCGAGATCGACAAGACCGACGGCATGCTGCTGCTGTTCGATGCCGCCGCCGATGCGGTCGGCTACGCCCAGGCCTATCACCGCGCCCTGGCCGCGCTGCCGGTGCCGCTGCGCGCGCGTGCCGGCCTGCATGTCGGGCCGGTGCTGCTGCGCGAGAACGCCGCCGCGGACGTGATGCGCGGCGCCAAGCCGCTGGAAGTGGACGGCCTGGCCAAGCCCACCGCGGCGCGCGTCATGGCGATCGCCCGGGGCGGCCAGACCCTGCTCAGCGCCGAGGCGCGCGCCGCGCTGGGCACGCCCGACGGCTGCCGGCTCGACTCGCACGGGCATTGGATGATGAAGGGCCTGTCGGCGCCGGTGGAGATCTTCGAGGTCGGGCCGCCCGAGCAGCTGCCGACGGCGCCGCCCGATGGCGACAAGGTCTACCGCGTGGTGCAGGTGGACGGACGCTGGCTGCCGGTGCAGGCCATTCCCAACAACCTGCCGCAGCAGAGCACCCCCTTCATCGGCCGCGAGCAGGAGCTGCGCGACATCAAGGCCCTGCTGGGCAGCGCCCGCCTGGTGACCCTGCTGGGCATGGGCGGGCTGGGCAAGACCCGGCTCTCGCTGCAGGCCGCGGCCGAGCTGATGCACCAGTTCCCCGACGGTGTGTGGTTCCTCGACCTGGCGCCGATCAGCGACCCCGCGCTCGCGCTGGCCGAAGCGGCCCAGGTGCTGGGCGTGCGCGAGGAGCCCGAGCGCAGCCTGCTGCAATCGGTGTGCAGCTTTCTGCAGACGCGCCGCGTGCTGATGGTGTTCGACAACTGCGAGCACCTCATCAAGCCGGCGGCCGAGATGGCGCATGCCATCGTCAGGGCGGCCCCGCATGTGCGCCTGGCCGCCTCCAGCCGCGAGGCCCTGCGCATCCCGGGCGAGCATGCCTATCTGGTGCAGCCGCTGCCGGTGCCGCGCGCCGGCGACGACCTCGCCACGCTGCGCCAGTCCACCGCGGTGCGCCTGTTCGTCGCGCGCGCCCAGGCGCACCGGCCCGGCTTCGAACTGGACGAGGCGCAGGCCCCCGCGGTGGCCGAGCTGGTGGCGCGGCTGGAGGGCATACCGCTGGCGCTCGAGCTGGTGGCGGCGCGCCTGCGCACGCTCTCCCTGGCCGACATCAACCGCCGCCTGGGCAACCGCTTCAAGCTGCTCACCGGCGGCTCGCAGGTGCTGCAGCAGCGCCAGCAATCGCTGCGTGCGCTGGTCGACTGGTCCTACGACCTGCTGCCCGAGGCCGAACAGCTGCTCTTGCAGCGCCTCGCCGTGTTCAGGGGCGGGCTGGACATGGAGGCCGCCGAGGCCGTGTGCGGCGGCACGCCGCTCGACGTCGACGCGGTGCTGGACCTGCTGGGCGCCCTGGTGGAGAAATCGCTGCTGATGCAGGCCGAGACCGCCGACGGTATGCGCTACCAGATGCTGGAAACGATACGCGAATACGCGCTTGAAAAGCTCGCCGCCGCCGGCACGCTGGAGGCCATGGGTGGGCAGCATGGTGCGCATTACTTCGCCTTCGCCAAGCTGGGGCGCGACGGCCTGCACGGCCCCCAGCAGGGCTACTGGCTGGGCCGGCTCGAGACCGAGCAGGACAATCTGCGTGCTGCCACCGGGCATGCGCTCGGCCCCGGCGGCAACCCGATTCTGGCGCTGAAGCTGGCCGTGGCCCTGCAGGGCTTCTGGATCCTGCGCGGCTATTCGGGCGAGGGGCGTGCCCTGCTGCGCGGCCTGCTGGCCCTGCCGGCGGTGCAGGCCGACGCGCAGGCCCATGCCCATGCCCTCTACGTGGCCGCGGCGCTGGCATGGAGCCAGAGCGACCACGCCGCCGCGCTGGCCGATCTGCAGACCTGCCTGGCGCTGCGGCGCCAGCGCGACAACCCCTTCGACGTGGCCGCCACCCTCTCCACGCTGGCGCTGACGCGCCTGGGCTGCGCCGATGCGGCCGGCGCGCTGGCGGCCGACCACGAGGCCCTGCAGCTGTTCCAGCTCTGCGGCAACCAGGTCGGCGAGGCCACGGTGCAGCTGCAGCTGGGCCAGATCCACGCCTGGTGCGGCGCGGCCGCCCAGGCCGCCACGCACCTGCAGGCCGCGCTGCAGCTGGCGCGCCAGATCAAGCACCTCGAGACCGAGGCCGAGGCCGAGCTCTCGCTGGCCCAGCTGGACTTCGAGGCCGGCGCGCTGGGCGCCGCCGAAGCGGGGCTGGCGCGCTCGCTGAAGATCTGCCTGGCGGCGGGCGACCGGCGCGGCGCGGCGCACGCCCTGTGGTGGCTGGGCAAGCTGGACCTGCTGGCCGGCCGCCAGGCGCCGGCATGCGAGCGCCTCGCCGAGGCGCTGAGCGCCTTCAATGCCTTCGACATGCGCGAGCATCTGCTGGGCTGCCTGGAAGACCATGCCGCGCTGGGCCTGCTGCTGGAGCAGCCGCAGGCGGCCATCGCGCTGGCCTCCTGCACGCAGCAGTTGCGCGAGAACGCCCGCCTGACGCGCCCGCGCCTGGCCCAGGGGCGCTGGCAGGCCCTGCTGGCGCGCCTGCGCGCGGCCAGCCCCGACGAGGCCTTCTTCGAGGCGCCCTGGCAGCAGGCGCGCGACTGGGATACCGCCCAGGCGCTGCGCCGGGCGCTGACGCTGGCGCTACCCGCCGGGCGCCTGCATTGAAGCGCGCGCGCCGCTCAGGGGCGGCGGCGCGGTATCAGCAGCAGGGCCGCCAGCGCCGCCAGCGCCTCATAGAGGGTGCCCGGCTCGGGCACCTGCTGGCCGCTCCCCGGCAGCGCTGCCTGGCTGTAGACCACAAGCCCCTGGTCGTTGATGGTGCTGCGCAGCCCCAGCTCATGGCCGTTGCCGTCCTTGCCAAGGCGGCCCTGGCCCGCGTCATCCCGGTGGAACACCAGTTGATCGAATCCAAGCAGGTCGGCCTGCACGTCCTCGGCCGACGAGCCTGGATCGGGGTCGTTGCAATGCAGGCAGGTCAGTTGCGGCAGCCCGTAGTCATACTGGAAGGAAAACTGGTTGAAATTGGCCGCGGCAAAGCCATTCAGCTGGTTCGGCGTGGCCGCGGAGAAGCTGCTCCAGCTGCGCAGGTGCAACAGCGTGCGGTCGATCTCCACCAGGTCCACATGCATATTGAAGCTGGCGCTGACGGCGTTGGCCGGATTGGCGGTCTCGAACAGCGTGAGGTTCACGCTGGCCCAGATGTTCTCGCCGGTGAGATCGACGAAATCGTTGTTGTGGCTGAGCGCATAGTCCACCCAGCTGTCGGGCAGGTTGAAGCTGAAGCTGCCACGGTAGGAGAGCTCGGGCAGGGTCGGGCCGAACTGCGGGTCGTAGGAACCCACCACGACCCCCGCCTGGGCCGGGCCGAGGCTGGCGCAGGCCAGCGCCAGGGCGGTGAGGCTGGGTAGACGATGCTTGTTCATGGCTGTTCTCCCTGAGGGTTTGCAAGCCACGGACTGTTGCAGCGCAGCGGCAGCGCCGTCTTGAAAAAGCTATGAAATCGGCCGTTGGCGGCCACCCATCCTAGGGGTCAGCCGGCTTCCAGTGCCGCGGCAATTTCGCCGCGCACATGCTCGGCCAGCGCGCGCCGATCGGCATGCGCGGTCTCCATCGCCGGCAGGATCTGCACCGCGATGCCCAGGCCGCGGGCGCTGGCGATGGCCCACAGGCTTTGCAGCAGCGTCATGTCGCCGATATAGCGCGCCGCGCTGCTGAAGCGTTCGCCCGGCTCGTGCCAGCGCAGCACCAGGGGCTGGAGCGGGATCTCGGTGGCGATGGCGGCCTGCAGCAGATTGCCGTGGAAGGGCAGCAACTCGGGGCCGGCGCCGGTGGTGCCCTCGGGGAACACCGCCACGGTGTCGCCGGCCTTGAGCGCCTCGGCGGTCTGGTGCACCACGCGCAGCGCGTCGCGCTTGCTGGCGCGTTCGATGAAGAGCGTGCCCACGCCGGCGGTCAGCGCACCCACCACGGGCCAATGCTTGACGTCCGCCTTGGAGACGAAGCGCGCCTCGGGCAGCACCGCGTGCACGGCGGCGATGTCCAGCCAGGACACATGGTTGGCCAGCAGCAGCTTGGCGCCGGGCCGGGCCCGGCCCGTGCAAGCCAGGCGCACCCCCAGCAGGCGCAGCAGGCCGCCCGACCAGCGCTGCACCCGTGCATGACGCGCGGCCTGGTCCAGGCTGCCGAAGCGCAGCTTGATGAGCAGCAGCCCCCACAGCACATGCAGGACCATGCGCAGCAAGCGCCAAACGGCGATCAGGCTGCGCATCTCAGGCGGCAGCCTGTGCAGCTTGGTCGGCGGCTTCGTGCGCAATATGCCCGGCCACCACCGTGTAGCGCACCCGGGCCGGCAGCTCGAAGCCGGTGATCTCGAAGGCGAACGGCGTGTGCTTGCCCTGGCTCACCAGCTGCTCGGGCGTCACCGCCCAATGCTGGCTCGGATCGAAGATGCACAGATCGGCCACGCCGCCGTCCACCAGGCGGCCGGCGCTGGCCGCCAGCGAGCCCAGCGCCGAGCCCAGCACGCGCACGGGCTCGCAGCTCACCACCGCGAGCGCGCGGGCAAGCGGCTGGCCCTCGTCATGGGCCCATTTGAGCGCCAGGCTCAGGAGCAGCTCCAGGCCGGTGGCGCCGGGCATGGCCTCGGCGAAGGGCAGCGTCTTCTCGTCGCTCTCCACCGGCATGTGGTCGCTCACCAGCGCGTCCAGCGTGCCATCGGCGAGCGCGGCGCGCAGCGCGGCGCGGTCGCGGCCCTGGCGCAGCGGCGGGTTCAGGCGCATCGCCGGGTTGAAGTAGCCGATGTCCACATCGGTGAGGTGCAGCGAGTTGATCGACACGTCGGCGGTCACCGCCAGGCCCTCGCGCTTGGCCGCGCGCACCAGCTCCACGCCGGCGGCGCTGGAAATGCGGCACAGGTGCACGCGCGCGCCGGTGGCGCGCATCAGCTCGAAGATGGTGTGCAGGGCCACGGTCTCGGCCGTCACCGGCACGCCGGCCAGGCCCAGGCGCGTGGCCACCGCGCCGCTGGCCGCCACGCCACCGCCCAGCCAGGGATCCATGGGATGCAGCCAGACCGTGTAGTCGAAGGTGGCGGCGTATTGCAGCGCGCGCGTCAGGAACTGGTTGTTCTTGATCGGATGCTCGGCCTGCGAGAAGCCCACGCAACCGGCCTCGGTGAGCTCGGCCATCTCGGTGAGCGTCTCGCCGGCCAGGCCGCGCGTCAGCGCGCCGAGCGGGAACAGCCGGCACAGGCTCAGCTTGCGGGCGCGGAACTTGAGCATCTCCACCAGGCCGGGTTCGTCCAGCGCGGGGTCGGTGTCGGGCGGGCAGACCAGGCTGGTGACGCCACCGGCCGCGGCGGCGTTGAGCTCGCTCTCCAGCATGCCCTTCTGCTCCAGGCCGGGCTCGCGCAGGCGCGCCGCCAGGTCCACCAGGCCGGGCGCGACGATCAGGCCCGTCGCATCGATGACGCGCTGGGCATCGAAATCGCCCGCCACATCGCCCAGGCCGACGATGCGGCCGGCCGCGATCGCCACATCGCCGATGCGGTCCAGGCCCGAGGCCGGGTCGACCAGACGGCCGTTCTTGATCAGTATCTTCATGCTTCGTTCCCTGCAAGGATGCTCATCACGGCCATGCGCACCGCGATACCGAAGGTCACCTGGGGCAGGATCACGCTCTGGCCGCCATCGGCCACGCTGGAGGCGATCTCGACGCCGCGGTTGATCGGGCCCGGATGCATCACGATGGCATCGGGCTTGGCGAGCGCCAGCTTCTCGGGCGTGAGGCCGAAGTTCTTGAAGAACTCGCCGGCGCTGGGCAGCATGGCGCCGCTCATGCGCTCGTTCTGCAGGCGCAGCATGATGATGACGTCGGCATCGCGCACGCCCTCGGCCATGTCGTGGCAGACGCGCACGCCCATCTCGCGCAGATCGCCCGGCACCAGGGTCTTGGGGCCGACCGCGCGGATCTCCGGCACGCCCAGGATGTTGAGCGCATGGATGTCGGAGCGGGCCACGCGCGAGTGCACGATGTCGCCCACGATGGCCACCGTCAGATTGCGGAAGTCCTTCTTGTAGTGGCGGATCGTGTACATGTCCAGGAGGCCCTGGGTCGGATGCGCGTGGCGGCCGTCGCCGGCATTCACCACATGCACATGCGGTGCGCAATGCTGGGCGATCAGATAGGGAGCGCCCGACTCGCTGTGCCGCACCACGAACATGTCGGCATGCATGGCGCTGAGATTGGCCACCGTGTCCAAGAGGGTCTCGCCCTTGGCGGTGCTGGACCTGGCGATGTCCAGGTTGATCACATCCGCCGAGAGCCGCTTGGCGGCGATCTCGAAGGTGGTGCGGGTGCGCGTGCTGTTCTCGAAGAACAGGTTGAACACCGACTTGCCGCGCAGCAGCGGCACCTTCTTCACGTCGCGGTCGTTCACCGACAGAAAGGTGCCGGCAGTGTCGAGGATCTGGTGGATGGTGGCCTGGGGCAGGCCCTCGATGGAGAGCAGGTGCACCAGCTCGCCATGCTTGTTCAGTTGGGGGTTGCGTTTGGAGAGCATCTCAGTCGCCCTTCACATCAAAGCTGAAACGGCCGCTCTCGTCGCGCGCCAGGCGCAGGCGCAGCGCGGCGGCCAGGTTGACGCGCGCGGCCGAGAAGGCCGGCTCGATCGGCAGCTCGCGGCCACCGCGGTCCACCAGCACCGCCAGCGTGACGCTGGCCGGACGGCCGAAGTCGAACAGCTCGTTGATGACGGCGCGCGTGGTGCGGCCGGTGTAAAGCACATCGTCGATCAGCAGGATGTGGCGGCCCTCCACCTCGAAGGGCAGCTTGGTGTGGTCGGCGCTGGCCGACATGCCCTTGGAGCCGAAGTCGTCGCGGTGCAGCGAGCTGGAGATCACGCCGGGCTCGCCGGCCAGGCTCAGATCGCGCTGCAGCCGCTCGGCCAGCCAGGCGCCGCCGGACCAGATGCCCACCAGCACGGTGTCGGGGTGCAAGAGCCTGCTGACGCCCTTCAGCAGGTCGGCGTACAGCGCCTCGGCGTCGAGTAAGAGAGTGCTCATGATGTTGGCTGCTATGAATGCTCGCGAAAGAATTGTTCCAGGATCAGCGCGGCGGCGGCCGAGTCCACATCGCGCGCGCCCTGGGCCTCGGCCTCGACGCTGGTGTAGCGCTCGTCCACCTCGTAGACGGGCAGGCGGAAGCGGCCCTTGAGCTGGCGGCCGAAGCGGCGCGCCGCCAGGGTCATCTCATGCTCGGCGCCATCGGGATGGAAAGGCACGCCGATCACCAGCGCGTCGGGCTGCCATTCCTTGATGAGCTTCTCGATCGCCGCGAAGCGCAGCGTGTCGGTGTCGGCGGCGATATGGCGCAGCGCCTCGGCGGACTTGAGGAAGGCATTGCCGGTGGCGACGCCGATGCGTCGGGTGCCGAAATCAAATGCCAATAGAGATTGTGGAATTCGGGCCGGGGTCTGCACGGCCGGGCTCATGCGTGGCCGGCCTCTTGGCTCAGCATGCGCGGGTCGATGCCCAGCAATCCGAGCGCCTTCTCGTAGCGCTGCTCCACCGGCGTGTCGAAGATGATCTCGGGCGCGGCGTCCACATTGAGCCAGCCATTGCGGCCGATCTCCTCTTCCAGCTGGCCGGCGGCCCAGCCGCTATAGCCCAGCGTGATGAGCAGGCGCTTGGGGCCGGCACCGTTGGAGAGCGCCTCCAGCACGTCGCGGCTGGTGGTCATTTCCAGGCCGCCGGGCACGGCCAGGGTGGCGTTGTAGTGGCCGCCCTGCGCGTCCAGCGGCTCGTGCAGCACGAAACCGCGCTCGGTCTGCACCGGGCCGCCATAGAACACCGGGCGGGCCGCCAGGTCCTCGTCCTCCAGGCTCAGCTCGACCTTCTCGAACAGATTGCCCAGGGTCAGCGAGATCGGCTTGTTGATCACCAGGCCCAGCGCGCCCTTCTCGTTGTGCTCGCACATATAGACCACCGAGCCGGCAAAGCTATCGTCCAGCATGCCCGGCATGGCGATCAGGAATTGGTTGGTGAGGTCGATGCGGGCCTTGGACATGGGGGCATTTTATTTCATCGACACTCGCGGCCATGGAAAAGATCCACCGACGTGCCCTGGTCTGGTTTCGCCGCGATCTGCGCGCCGACGACCACGCCGCGCTTTACCACGCCCTCAGGCAAAGCGCGGAGGTGCTGTGCGTGTTCGTGCTGGACCGCGAGATCCTCGACGCCCTGCCGCGCGCCGACCGCCGCGTCGAGTTCATCCTCGACGCGCTGACGGCGCTGAACGAGGAGCTCGCCGCGCTGCGGCCGGGCGCGGGCCTGATCGTGCGCCACGCGGTGGCGCGCGCGGAGCTGCCACGGCTGGCGGCCGAGCTGGGCGTGGACGCGGTGTTCTGCAACCACGATGACGAACCCCAGGCCCTGGCCCGCGACGCCGCCGTCAAGCAGGCCCTGCAGGCCCAGGGCGTAGCCTTCTTCAGCCACAAGGACCATGTGATCTTCGAGCGCAGCGAGATCCTCACCGGCCTGGGCCGGCCCTATGGCGTGTTCACGCCCTACAAGAACGCCTGGCTGCGCGCTGTCGATGCCTTCCAGCTGCGCAGCTATGCGGTGGCGCGCCATGCCGCCGCTCTGGCCGCCCTGCCCCCGCACGCGGGCCGGGTGCCGGGTCTTGGCGAGATCGGCTTCGAGCCCGCCGGCCTGCCGGAGCTGCTGCGCGGCGGCAGCCGTGGCGCGGCGCGGCTGTTCGATGAGTTCCTGGCGCGCATGGACCAGTACGACCGCACGCGCGACTTCCCCGCCGTCAAGGGGCCCAGCTACCTCAGCACCCATCTGCGCTTCGGCACCATCTCGATCCGCCGGCTGGCGCGCGCGGCCCATGCGCGCATGCAGGGCGGCGACCATGGCGCCGAGGTCTGGCTCTCCGAGCTGATCTGGCGCGACTTCTACCACCAGGTGATGCACCACCACCCCCATGTGGTGGAGCGCGCCTTCCGGCCCGAGTACGAGCTGATCGAATGGGAGGACGGCGCGGCCGCCGAGGCCCTGTTCAAGGCCTGGTGCGAGGGCCGCACCGGCTACCCCATCGTCGATGCGGCGATGCTGCAGCTGAACCAGACCGGCTATATGCACAACCGCCTGCGCATGGTGGTGGCGAGCTTCCTGATCAAGGATCTGGGCGTCGACTGGCGCTGGGGCGAGCGCTATTTCGCGCAGCAGTTGCTGGACTTCGATCTCGCCGCCAACAACGGTGGCTGGCAATGGGCGGCCTCCAGCGGCTGCGACGCCCAGCCCTATTTCCGCATCTTCAACCCGGTCAGCCAGAGCGAGAAGTTCGATGCCGAGGGGCGCTTCATCAAGCGCTACCTGCCGCAACTGGCCAAGCTGCCGCCCAAGCTGATCCATGCGCCCTGGCTGGCCAAGCCGCTGGAGCTGCAGGCCTGCGGTCTGCAGCTGGGGCGCGACTACCCGGCGCCGCTCGTGATCCATGAGCAGGCGCGCACGCGCACCCTCTTGCGCTATGCGGTGGTGAAGTCACGAGCCCTGGCTTAGCCAGCGCGCCAGGATGTCTCGATAGCGCTCCGACCAGCCGCGCAGGCCGTCGTCCCGGCCATCCAGCACGCTGCGCAGAAAGGCCAGGGTCAGGTCCTTGGTGGCGGCCTTGACCTGCGGGTTCAGCAGGGCGCCGCCGGTGCCGGCGCGGTCGGTGAACATGCTGTGCGAGCCGCCCTCGAACACCGCCAGGGCCTTGGTGGCGCTGCCGGTGGCCTCGAAGACCCGCACGCGGTCGCGCGCGTCGGAGTAGTAGCCGGGGATGCGGATCACGTCCTCGGTGCTGGTGATGTGCAGGGTCGGGATGCGGATGGCTTGCAGGATGGCCGCCACATCCGGCTCGCCATAGAAGGGCGGCGCCGAGATGATGATGGCGGCCTTGATGCGCGGCTCGCGCAGATCCAGGGCCTGGCCAGCGCGCGTCACGCGGGCGCCGGCCAGCAGCAGGGTGGTGTTGGCGCCATAGGAATGGCCGGCGGCCACGATGCGCTCGGTGTCGATGTGCGCCGCCCATTCGCCATGCAGCATCTGGTCCAGCGCGAAGCGCACATCCCCCACGCGGTTGAGGGCCTCGCGCTCCTGCGCCGCATCCTGCAGGCGCGACACCAGGGTGAGCGGATTGCCGAACCAGAGTTCGCGGTCGCTGCCGACATGCTGCACATGCAGGCTGGCAATGCCCTGCGAGGACCAGTAGGCGCCCAGATAGCTGTAGCCGCGGCGCGAGCCGCCGATGCCGTGCGAGAACACCACCAGGGGCACGCGCGCACCGTCCGCCACCTGCTTGGGCCAGTAGAGGCGGGCCGGCACGGCGCGCGCACGGCTGGCATCCACCCAGTCCAGATCGCGCTGCTCGTAGGCCGGGGCCTCGGCGCTGGCGGCCTGCGCAATAGCGGCGGGCGGCGCCTCCAGCCGGTCGCGGCGATCGGCGCGGCAGTGGCTGCCGACGGTCAGGCTGGCGCTGAGCGCCAGCAGCAGCATCAGGCTGCGGCGGCGCCAGTAGTTCATCAGAACAGTTCCATGTCGCTGAGCTGCTCGACCTCGGTCATCTGCCCGCTCTGCACCAGCACCGCATGGCTTTGCACCTGGTTGCGGCCGTTCGCCTTGGCGTGATAGACGGCCTTGTCGGCACGCTCGAAGGCCATCGCCGGCGAATCGCCCACCCGCACCTGGGTGAAGCCCACGCTGACGGTGATCTGGCCGACCTGCGGAAACTGGTAGCTCTCGGTGTTGTGGCGCAGGCGCTCGAAGGCATGGGCGGCGTCGCTCTCGTCCTCGCAGCGCATCAGCACCACGAACTCCTCGCCGCCGAAGCGGTAGAGCAGGTCGTGGAAGCGGAAGCTGTTGCGCATCAGGCGCGACAGCAGCAGCAGCACCTCGTCGCCGATCAGGTGGCCGAAGCGGTCGTTCACCGACTTGAAGTGATCGATGTCGACCACGCCGATCCAGTAGCGCGGCTGGCCGTCCTCGTGGCGCCGGTCGCCATCGGCATGGGTCTGCGCTTCTTCATGCGCGCGCGGCAGTTCGCCCACGGCCTTGAGAAAGCTCTCGTCGAAGGTCTTGCGATTCAGCAGGCCGGTGAGGGTGTCGCGCTCGCTGTAGTCCAGCAGGCCCTGGAAGTTGTGATAGATGCGCAGGATGCCGCCCACCGTGCGCTGGTCGGAGGTCTTGAGCTTCTCGGTGGTGGTGATCTCCAGCACCCCGACCACCTCGCGGTCGGTCGCGAGCGGGAACAGCGTGGTCCAGCGCTCGCCATCGCGCAGCTGCATCACGCTGCGCTGGTGCATGCAATCCAGGCGCTTGGGATGATCCTCGGCGCGCGGCAGCTTGTCGGGATCGGCCCAGAGCGAATCGGCGCTCGCCACCACATCACCCGCGGCCAGGCGCGCCCGCGTGACCCAGCGCTGCTGGCCGGCGTCGCCCACGCAGCGGAAGATCGCCACCGAGCTCGGCTCCAGCATGTCGCGCAGGGCCGACACCAGGGTGACGTCCATGACGTCACGGTCCCGGAATCCGGTCAGTTCCGCAAGGTGATCAACGACTTCCGACATGACGCCAAGCCTCCAGCGCTCAACCCGTGAGCAACCGGGCAGTGTAGCGGGCGATCAGGCTCAGCAGCAGCTCTTCGTCATAGGGCTTGCCCAGGTAGTCGTCCACGCCCAGCTGGTGCGCATAGTCGCGATGCTTCTGCGCGATGCGCGAGGTGATCATGATCACCGGCAGCGTGGCGAGGCGGCTGTCGGCGCGCAGATTGCGCACCAGGTCGAAACCGTCCATGCGCGGCATCTCGATGTCCGAGAGCACCACCGCCGGCAGCTCCTCCTCGGCCAGGCGTTCCATCGCTTCCAGGCCGTCCTTGGCCAGGTGCACGCGGTAACCCTCGCGCTCCAGCAGGCGCTGGGTGACACGACGCACCGTGAGCGAATCGTCCACCACCAGCACCAGCGGTGCGAGCGGCTCGGCCGCCACCATGCTGGCCGCCACCGTCCCGGCGGCCGCATGGCCGAGCGCGTGGCGCGCCGCGGCCTGCGCCTCGGCACCGTAGCGGTTGGCCAGCGCCACCGGGTTGTAGATCAGCGCCACCTCGCCCGAGGCCAGCAAGCTGATGCCCGCCAGGCCCGGCACATGCACCAGCTGCGGCCCGAGGTTCTTGACCACGACTTCCTGGTTGCCCAGCACCTCGTCCACATGCACGGCCAGGCGTTGATGGGCGCTGCGCACGAAGGCGACCGGCAGGGTCTTGCCATGCGGCACGCCGCGCTCGCTCTGCTTCATCAGGCCGCCCAGCCAGTAGAAGGGGAAGCGCTCGCCGCCCACCACCAGCTCGCCGGCCTCGTAGGCCTGCTCGATCTGGGCCGGGCTGATGCGCTGCACCGATTCCATCAGGCTGGCGGGCACCGCCACCGATTGCTCGCCATAGCGCAGCACCACCACCTGGGTGAGCGCGGTGGTGAGCGGCACGCGCAGCTCGAAGGCCGCGCCCTGCCCCGGCGTGGAATGCAGATCGATATAGCCGCCCAGGGTGTTGACCTCGGCGCGCACCACGTCCATGCCGACGCCGCGGCCGGCCAGCTCGGTGATCTCGGTGGCGGTGGAGAAGCCGGGCGCGAAGATCAGCTGCATCAGCTCCTCATCGCTGGGCGTGGCATCGGGCTTGATCAGCCCCTGCTTGAGCCCGCGCTCGCGAATGCGCGCCAGGTCCAGGCCACGGCCGTCGTCGCGCACCGTGATGGCCACCTCGTTGCCCTCCTGGGCGAGCTGGACCTGGATCGTGCCCAGCTCGGGCTTGCCCTTGGCGACGCGCTCCACCGGCGGCTCGATGCCGTGCATCACGCTGTTGCGCAAGAGATGCTCGAAGGAGCCCACCAGGCGCTCCAGCACGCTGCGGTCCAGCTCGACCTGGGCGCCGTTCACCAGCAGCTGCACCTGCTTGCCGGTCTCGCGCGCGGCCAGGCGCACCACCCGGTGCATGCGCTCGCTGAGGCTGTCGAACTCGACCATGCGGGTGCGCAACAGGTCGTCCTGCAACTCGCGCGTCAGGCGCGATTGCGCCGCCAGCTCGTCTTCGCCGGTCTGCACATTGCGCTGCAGGCTGCGCTGCACCGTGGCCACGTCGTTGACCGACTCGGCCAACATGCGCGTCAGTTC
This sequence comes from Paucibacter sediminis, assembly GCF_030254645.1. Taxonomy (NCBI): domain Bacteria; kingdom Pseudomonadati; phylum Pseudomonadota; class Betaproteobacteria; order Burkholderiales; family Sphaerotilaceae; genus Roseateles; species Paucibacter sediminis. The sequence continues at coordinate 2,856,377 of NZ_CP116346.1, read as the reverse complement.
CTGGAAGCGCGTGTAGCGGTCGAACTCGAGCGGGTCGAAATCCTTGGCCGCATGCTTGGCGGCCTCTTCCTGCGCGCCCATCTGGGCCTCGGCCTGCAGCTCCAGCTCGCGCAGCTGGGTGCGCAGGCGGTCCAGGTTGTCGTCCAGATCGAGCAGGGCATTCTTCATCTGCCCCATCTCGGATTCCAGGCGCGCGCGCCGGATGCTGACCTCGCCGGCCTGTGCGGCCATGCGCTCCAGCAGGGCACCGCGCACCCGCACCAGCGCCTGGGCGCCGCCCAGGCCGCCGTCGCCGCCCAGCCCGCTATCGCTGGGCTGGAACTGGGTGAAGCGCGACCAGTCGATCTGCGCCCCGGCCGGGCCGCTTTCAGTGGCTTGGGCGGCTTCGGCGGCCGGCGCCGCTTCGGCGACTTCCGCGGGCAGCGCCTCGGCCGGCGCCATGGCCACAGCGACTGGCTCGGCAGCGACCGGCGGCGGCACCACCGGCTCGGGCTGCGCCACCGGCTTGGGCGCCAGCCGCGCCTGCTTGAGGGTGTCGAAGGCCTGCTCAAGCGCATCGCCCTGGTCCTGCAGGCTGCGCACCTCGGCGGCATCGGCCTGACCCTGGTGCAACAAGGCCTCGATGGCGGATTCCAGCAAATGCGCGGCCTCGCCCAGGCGCATCGCGCCGGTCAGGCGCGCGCCGCCCTTGAAGGTGTGCAGGGCGCGCATGCAGGCGCCGGCACGGCCGACATCGCCGGGATGGGCCATCCAGTCGCGCAGGCCGGCCTGCAGATCGCGCAGCAGGTCGGGCGCCTCTTCCTCGAAGATCGGGAACAGCTCGTCGTCGATCTGGTCGGGCAGGCCGACCTCGAAATCGTCCGCCGCGCGCGGGATCGGCAGGGCCTGCGGCTCGCTGAGCGCGTCGTCCGGCAGCTCGGAGGGGCGCGACTCCGCCACATCCTCCGGCGGCGGCTGGTAGGCCTGCAGGCGTGCGGTCAGATCGCCCTCGACGCTCTTCAGGAAGCCGGCCGCGAACTGGTGCAGCAGGCGGCGGATCTCTTCCGCCGCATCGTTGAACAGGCGCGCCTCGTCGGCGCCCAGCTGGCGCACCTGGGCGGCGCGTTCCAGCGCATGCTCGAGCGCGCGCGCCAGGGCCGAGAGTTCGTCGAAGCCCACCGTGCCGGCATTGCCGGCCAGCGCATGGGCCAGGGGCTCGCAGCTGGCGGGCAGGCCGGAAGCCAGGTCCAGCGCCCACTCGGACAGCTCGGTGCAGAGCCGGCGCGAGAGTTCGTCCGCCTCGTTGAGGAAGATGTTGAACAGGGTGATGCTGATGCGCAGCGGGCCGATCAGCTTGACGCCCTCGTCGGACTCGGGCTCGGCCTCCTCCGGTTCGATCGGTTCGATCGCCTCGGCGGCGGCCTGCACATCGGTACCGCCCACCAGCTCCAGGCTGGGCGCCAGGGTTTCGGGCTCGGGCGCGGGCTCCGGCTCGCTCACGGCCGGCAGGTCCAGCGCGCCCAGGTCCAGCGTCAGCTCCTCGTCCAGCACCGGCATGGCCGGCGCCGCGGTCGCCTCGCCCAGATCCAGCTTGAGCTCGAACTCGGGCAATTCGAAATCGCTGCTCGCCGAAGCCGCCGCGGCGGGCAGGTCCAGATTCAGCTCCAGGCCCAGCAACTCGGTATCGGCATGCGAAAGCTCGGCCACCTCCATGACGGGCAGCAGCTCGCCCAGCTCCTCGGCCTCGGGCAACTCAAGCAGCGGCGCCTCTTCCAGCAGAGGCTCGGTGGCGGGCGCGTCGAGCATCTCGATCGGCAGCTCCAGCACCGGCTCAGGCTCAGGCACGGGCTCCACCGCGGGTTCCGCGGCAGGCTCGACGGCAGCGGGCTCGACCACAGCCGCTGCGCCCACCGGCAGCAGGCGCTGTTCCAGGCGCAGCGCGTCGGCGCTGGCGCGCAAGACCTCGGCGTCATGGGTGATGGGCGCCTTGGCGGCGATCTCGGCGCTCCAGCCGGCCAGGTAATCCAGGGCCTGCTGGCTCAGGCTCAGCAGCGCGGCATCCGCCACGCCCTGCTCGCCCAGGCGCGCGTTGTAGAGCTGCTCGAAGGCCCATGCGCCCTCGCCGAACTCCTTCAGCCCGACCATGCGCGAGCTGCCCTTCAAGGTATGGAAGGCGCGCCGCACATTCGTCAGCTGCTCGCGATTGGCGGCGTCGAGCTCCAGCTCGGCCAGCGCCACGCGCGCATTCGCCAGCACCTCGGTGGCCTCCTCGAGGAAGATCTCCAGCATCTCCTCGTCGACGATCTCCGGCGCCGGCGCGGCGGCCGCGACCGGCACCGCCGGTGCCGGCACATGCACGGCCAGGAAGTCGTTGAGCGATTGCGCCGCCTGGGCACGCGCTGCCTCGCTCTCGGCGGGTTCAGCGGATTCAGCAGGCTCGGCCGGCTCGGTGAGCTCCACCGTGAGCGGCAGGGCCGAGGTATCGCCCGGCTCCTCCAGCATGCGCTGGGCCGACTGCGCGGCGTTCGCTAGCGCGGTTTCGTCCGCCGCACGCGCCTGCAGGGTCAGGCGCTCGAGGTCGCGTGCCAGCTCGGCCTGCGGGCGCTCGCCCTCGGCCACGGCTTGCGCCGCGGCCTGCACCTGGGCCAGCAGGCTGGGCTCGCTGGCCACCGGCTTACTGAGGCGCTCGCGCCCCACCGAGGAGATCAGGCTGCCGCGGGCTTCATCGAAGCGGAACATGCGCTTGGCCAGTTGCGGCTGCACGCTCAGCATGTCGATCAGGAAGCCCAGCGCGCCGAGATTGTTGGCCAGGCGCTCGAACTGCTCGCGCGGGCCCGAGCGGCTCGGGTCGACCTCGGTATTGGCCAGTTCGTCGATCTGGTCGCGCATGCGCACGCAGGTCAGCGCGCCCTGGTCCACGCCCAGCACCGAGAACACGCCGCGCATGGCGCCGAGCTGGTTGGGCACGGGGATCAGCAGCTGGCGCTGCGAGGGATCGCGGAAATACTCGTCCACCTGGCGCTCGACCTCGGAGAGGCTGCTGCGCAACTCGTGCACCACGCTGCCCAGGGTCTGGCGATCCGAGACGCGGCGGTACAGGTCCTCCATCCAGGCTTCCAGCGGCGCCGCGGGCTCGCCGCGCGAGGCCGCCTCGACGCGCCGCGCCAGCCGGATCACGCGCTCGGCCTGGTCGGGGTGGTCAAAGGCCTCGTCGTCCAGCGCCGCTTCCACATACAGCAGGCTGGTGGCGATCTCCATCGCCAGCGTGGGCTCGGGCGGCTTGCCCGAGCGCAGCGTGGCCACCACGGCGCGGCGCAGGGTCTGGCCCAGCACCTCGCCGCTCGGGAACAGGCGCTCGATCGAATCGCCCACCGCGGCAAACTGCTCGTCCAGGCCGGCCAGGCGGTGGCTCTCGCCCTCCGCCGCCGAGGACCAGGATTCCTTGGCCTGCGCCACGCGCTTGCGCGCCTGCGTGACCCAGCTGGGGTCGATATGGCCGAGGCTGTCGTCTTCGTAATCGGTCGGGCCTGCGCCCTCGTCCAGCCCATAGACACGGCGCACCGCCAGCAGGCGCGGCGCATGCTGGCTCGCGGCCGGCGCCTGCGCCTGGCTGCAGAAGAACAGCAGGTCCTGCGCCAGGCGCTCGGACACCGCCGCATCGCCCTGCGCGCCCGCGCGCAGCTGCGCCAGCAGGCGCGAGCCCAGGCGCTTCACCAGCGCGTCGATCTTCAGCAGGCCCAGGGCCTGGGCCTCGAAATGCGCGGCCGCCAGCGACCACAGGCTGCGGCCATGGGCGCCCGGCTGGGTCTGCGCCACGCCGGCGCACAGATCGCTCAAATGCTGCGCATGCTGGGGCGCCGGGGCGCGCATATGCTTGAGCAGGGCCGCCTCGAAACCGGCGCGTGCCGCTTCGGCCGCCAGGGCCGGGGCCTTGGCATCGGCCGGCAGATCGCGCCAGCTCCATTCCTGCTGCGCCAGATCGGCCGGGTGGATGCGCTCCACGCCGTTGAGCTGCTGCAGCGCGCGGTAGCTGGGGAACAGCGCCAGCGTGCTGGTCTTGTTGCCGGCCAGCAGCTTGGCGATCAGCGAGAGCAGCGCGAAGTCGGCGCGCTCCACCGCCTGCACGGTGGGCGGGTCGACGTTGACCGGGTCCAGCGCCAGCCGCTCCACCGCCTGCTCGGCGGCCCGCAGCAGCGCCGCACCGGCGGGCAGGCCCACCAGCGAGAGCACGCCGGCGAGCTGGTGCAGCTGCGCCGCGGCGGCCTGCAGGGGCTGGCTGGGATGCGTTTCCAGGCCCAGCGTCGTGACACGCGCATCGGCATCGCGCAGCGCGCGCCGCAGCGTCTTGTGCACGGACTCCAGCGAGCGGCGCAACTCCTCCTGCACCCAGGCCAGCGGGCTGAGGTCGGGCGGAAACTCGGAATCTCGCGAGAAGTCCATGCCGGGTCTGCCTTTGACTTTTCTCTGTCTATCGTTCTGTGCTTGGTGCGGTTGTCAGCGATCAGCCAACCTTGAAACGCGCCACCGACTGCTTCAAGGCATCGGCCGAGCGCGAGAGCTCATGCACCATCTGGGCGGTGGAGCGCGTGCCCTCACCGGTCTGCTCGGTCACCGCAAAAATATGCTGGATGTTCGAGGCCACCTCGTTGGCGGAATGCGCCTCGCTGAGCGCCTGGTTCGAGATGCGGGCGATCAACTCGTCCAGACGACGCGACACCTCGTCGATCTCGTCCAGCGCCTTGCCGGCCGCATCGGACAGCTTGGTACCCTGCACCACCCCCAGCGTGGAGCGCTCCATGGCGGCCACCGCGTCGTGGGTGTCGGTCTGAATCGTCTTCACCAGCGCGGCAATGCGGCGCGTCGCGTCGCCCGAGCGTTCCGCCAGGCGCTGCACTTCTTCGGCCACCACCGAGAAACCGCGGCCGGCCTCGCCGGCCGAGGCCGCCTGGATGGCCGCGTTCAGCGCCAGCACATTGGTCTGCTCGGTAATGTCCGAGATCAGCTCGGTGATCTCACCGATTTCCTGCGAGCTCTCGCCCAGGCGCTTGATGCGCTTGGAGGTCTCCTGGATCTGCTCGCGGATCGAGTTCATGCCGCCGATGGTGTTGGCCATGGCCTGCTTGCCGGTCTCGGCCACGGCACGCGACTGGCGCGCCACCTCGGCGGTTTCCTGCGCCTGCGCCGACACCTGGTTGATGCGCTCGGCCATCTGCAGCACCGCCTCGCCGGTGGCGCGGATCTCGTGCAGCTGCTCGGTGGAAGCGGCCAGCAGCTCGGTGGAGGTCTGGTCCACCAGGCCGGTGGTTTCGGTCACCCGGCCGGCGGTGGACTGCACCTGCGTCACCAGCAGGCGCAGCTCTTCCACCGTGTAGTTCACCGAGTCGGCGATCGCGCCGGTGATGTCCTCGGTCACCGTAGCCTGCTGCGTCAAGTCGCCCTCGGCGACCGACTGCAGCTCGTTCATGAGACGCAAAATGGCGGCCTGGTTGGCGTCGTTGACGCGCTTGGCCTCCTGCTCCTGCACCTCGGCCTCGCGCTTCTGCGCCTCGGCCAGTTCGGCGCGATGCGCCTGACCCGCCACATACAGGCGCAGAAAGCCCAAAGCGCCCACCACCAGGGCCGCCAGCGAAGCCAGCATCGCCAGCAGCAGGCCGAAGCCCAGGCCGCCGGCCGACTCGAGCTGCTGGGCGATCTCGTCCAGGCCCTTGCGCAGCGGTTCGCTGTCGTTGAGGATCGCGGCCTGCGCCTCGCGCGCCGCCACCAGGCCCTGCAGATTGCCCAGAATCGCCGAGGCTTCCTTGCGCGTCTGCTCGTACTGCGACAGCAGGGTCTTGAGGCGCTCCTTCAGCTGCGGGTCATGCGCGCCCTTGAGGCGCAGCTCGGGGTTGCCGTTGATAAGGGCCTCGGTGATCTCGCGGAAGGAGTTCAGGTCCTTGCCGAGCAGGAACACCGCCTCCGGGCTCACGCCCTCCTGGGTCAGGAACTCGTTGGCGCTCTTGCCGATGCGCTGGGTCAGCATCACCAGCTGGCCCGCGGCCGAGAGTTCGGCTGGCGAGCCGCCCTGCTGCAGCGACAGCGAGGCCACCGCCTCGGCGCTTTCCAGCAGGTCCGAGGATTGACGGTTGATGGTGCGCAGCGCCTTACCCACCTGGGTCAGCACCTTCTCCTGCGCGATCACGGTGTTGCCGTTCTTCTCGGCGCGCTCCACCATCGGCGCGACGGTCTCCAGCGCCGGCTGCACGCTGCCGGGCGCAATCGCCAGCTCGCCCTCGCCGTTGCGCAGATTGCGCACCACGCTGCCCAGCACGCCGATGCTTTCCTTCAGCTCGGCGAAGGCGCCCACATTGCCCACCAGGGCGGTGGACACCGACTTGGCCAGGCGCTGCGACTGCATCATGGCCTGGCCGGTGGCGCGCACCTGGGCCGCGCTGCGGTTCGCGTTCACCAGGCTCAGCGCCACCGTGGTGGCCGTGCCCAGCACCCCCACCGCCACCAGGGCGGTGAACAGCTTCTGGCGGCGGCCGCGGTCTTCGGCCTTCGCCGGCATCAGCCCGGGCGCGGCGCTGATGGTGTCGGGCGCCGAGGCGGTGGACTGGAAGCCCGCATTGGTGTCGACAAAGTCCGCCGCCACGTTGTCGGTCGGCAGCGCTTCGGAAATGATGGAGCTGGACTCGCTGCGCGGACCGGTGTCGCTCGCATGTACGCCTGCCTGAGCATCCAGGGCGGTGGTCTCGCCGGCCTCCTGGCCTTCGGAGGTCGCGCCCAATTTCTTGATCTTGTCGAGGAAGCTCATCTCACCCTCATGTTGTCGGTTGATTGACGCAATGCCCGCGCCGGCTGGCGCCACGCATCACACCACAATACGCAAGAACGGTTCGAACCTGGACAAGGCCTCCAGGTCGATCACCTGCCAATGCCGGCCCTCGGCGTCGCGCCGCAGCGCACCCGCAAAAGCCGGCCGCGGCGTCGCCGACGGCACATCCGCCACCGGCTGCAACTGCTCGTCGCCGCGCAAGCCCAGCAGCTTGTCGACCAGCAAGGCGCAGTTGATATTGAGTTCGGGGTTGATCGACACCAGGCGCTGCTGCGTCACATCGCCGCGCACGCCGGGCTCGCGCAGGCCCAGAAAGGCGGCGAAGTCCACCACCGTGTGCAGGCCGCCGCGCAGGTTCGCCACCCCCAGGGCCCAGGGCTCGGTGTAGGGCACCGGCTTGATGGCCACGGGCGTGAAGATCTCGGCCGCCTGCTTGAGCGAGAACAGCAGCGCCACGCCGGCGCATTCCACCGCCAGCCAGGAGGCCGCCTGCGGCGTTTCGCGCGCGGCCTGCATGCGCTGCGCGAGGCGTTGCTGGAGTTCGCGCAGTGCTTGCTTGTTGGCCATGCTCAGCCTAGCGCCTTGATCTTGGCCAACAGCTCGTCGGACTTGACCGGCTTGACCACGTAGTCACGCGCGCCTTGGCGCATGCCCCAGACCTTGTCGGTTTCCTGGTTCTTGCTGGTGCACATGATCACCGGCACATTGGCGTAGCGCTCGTCGCGCGTGATGGCGCGGGTCAGCTGGAAGCCGTTCTGGCCCGGCATCACCACGTCCATCAGGATCAGGTCTGGCACTTCCTCTTCCAGGCGCTTGAAGGCTTCCTCGCCGTTCTCGGCGGTGCGCACCACGAAGCCTCGCTTGCTCAGCATCTCGCTGAGCGCATGCAGCTCGGTCTTGGAATCATCGACCAGCAGAATCTTGTGTATCGTCATGTGGACTCCTCGTCACGCCGCCTCTGTCGGGCATCTCATTGGCCGGCTTCATCGATCATCTGGCCGGGCGAATCAAGGGCCGCGGCGGTGCATCTGCACCGCCTGCAGCAATTGGTCTTTGGTGAAGGGCTTGGTCAGGTAATCCTGCGAGCCCACCATGCGGCCGCGCGCCTTGTCGAACAGACCGTCCTTGCTGGACAGCATGATCACCGGCACGCCGGAAAACTGCGGGTTGCGCTTGATGATGGCGCAGGTCTGGTAACCGTCGAGCCGCGGCATCAGGATGTCGCAGAACACCAGATCGGGTTTGTAGTCGCTCAGCTTGGAAAGCGCGTCGAAGCCATCCTCGGCCAGCACCACCTCGTGCCCGCCTTGCTTGAGAAAGATCTCGGCGCTGCGGCGGATGGTGTTGCTGTCGTCGATGACGAGCACCTTGGTCGCTGCGCCAGGTGCTTGGGGAGCCATTGTGTCCAACCCTTGTTCTCCTCAGCGTATGGAAAGGGCAGAAGGTTTCAAACAGTCCGCGTCAGATGCGGACCATCTCGAAGTCTTCCTTGCGGGCCCCGCATTCGGGGCAGGTCCAGTTCATGTCCACATCCGCCCATGCGGTACCTGGGGCAATGCCGTGCTCGGGGTCACCTGCGGCTTCGTCATAAATCCAGCCACAGATCAGGCACATCCAGGTACTAGCTTCGGTCACGGTGAATATGGTTTGCTCACTACAATGCGAAGATTGTAGCTACGCGCCCCCCTCCGCCCATTGAGCAAGTAGGCACAGATGCAACAGGCTTTTCGGTCCTTCGTCACGCCCTGCTGCAAGCCCTTCAAGACCACGACGCGCTGACGTCCTCACCCTCGGGTGAAACCCCAATCCCCACTTCATGAGCAGCCCTGACCATTCCCCCGCCGAGACCATCCAGGGCCAAGACGAGCAGGAGCAACCCGCACCCGCGTGCGTGATGAGCTTCAACGCCAGCGACCCCAGCGGCGCCGGCGGCATCGCCGGCGACGTGGCCACCATCGCGGCGATGGGTGCGCATGCGCTGCCGGTGGTCACGGCCATCCTGCTGCGCGACACCGCCGAGGTGTTCGAGCAGCATGAGCTCGATGCCGACGTGATCGTCGAGCAGGCGCGCAGCATCCTGGAAGACGTGCCGGTGGCGGCCTGGAAGGTCGGCTTCCTGGGCAGCGCCGAGGGCGTGAGCGCGGTGGCCGAAGTGCTCAGTGATTACCCCGATGTGCCGCTGGTGGCCTATCTGCCCGCCATCACCTGGCTCGACGAGGAGCAGCAGCAGAGCTATCTGGATGCCTTCCGCGAGCTGGTGCTGCCGCAGGCCCTGGTGCTGGTGGGCAACCACAAGACCCTCACCGATTTCCTCTTGCCCGACTGGGACGCGGACCGCCCGGCCTCGCCGCGCGAGCTGGCGGTGGCCGCCGGCGAGCATGGCACGGGTCATGTGCTGGTGACCGGCATCAGCCTGCCCAATCAGTTCGTCGACAACGTGCTGGCGAATCCGCAGGGGCCGATCACCGGCGAGAAGTTCGAGCGCTTCGAGGTCAGCTTCGTGGGCGCGGGCGACACGCTCTCGGCCTCGCTGGCGGCGCTGCTGTCGGTTGGCTCCGAGATCCACACCGCGGTGGGCGAGGCCCTGTCCTTCCTGGACCAGGCGCTGGACGCGGGCTTCCGCCCCGGCATGGGCAATGCCGTGCCCGACCGCTTCTTCTGGGCCATGCCGCCCGCCGAAGAAGGCGAAGAGGGCATGGAGGGCAGCCAGCCCCTGCTGCCCGACACCGAGCCCGGCGACCTGATGGCCGACGAGCCGCCCACGCGCGGCCCGCGCCGCATCCACTGAACCCTTTTCTTCCCTTCCTGCCATGAGTCAGAACCAAGCTCTGTTCGAGCGCGCCCAGCGCTCCATCCCCGGCGGCGTGAATTCGCCCGTGCGCGCATTTCGCGCGGTAGGTGGCACGCCCAGATTCATCAAGCGCGGTGAAGGGGCTTACATCATCGATGCCGAGGGCAAGCGCTACATCGACTACATCGGCTCCTGGGGCCCGATGATCCTCGGCCACGGCCACCCGGCGGTGCTGGAGGCGGTGCAGAAGGCGGCGCTGGACGGCTTCTCGTTCGGCGCGCCCACCGAGCGCGAGATCGAGCTGGCCGAGGAAATCATCAAGCTGGTGCCCTCGATCGAGCAGGTGCGCCTGGTGAGCTCGGGCACCGAGGCCACCATGAGCGCGATCCGGCTGGCGCGCGGCGCCACCGGCCGCAGCAAGTTCATCAAGTTCGAGGGCTGCTACCACGGCCACACCGATGCCCTGCTGGTGAAGGCGGGGTCGGGTCTTGCCACCTTCGGCCACCCCACCAGCGCCGGCGTGCCGGCCGAGGTGGCGCAGCACACCCTGGTGCTCGAGTACAACAACGTCGCGCAGCTGGAGGAGGCCTTCGCCCTGCACGGCAAGGAGCTCGCCTGCGTCATCATCGAGCCGATCGCCGGCAATATGAATTTCGTGCGCGCCGCCGTGCCCTTCGTGAAGCGCCTGCGCGAGCTCTGCAGCGAGCATGGCGCGCTGCTGGTGTTCGACGAGGTGATGACGGGCTTCCGCGTCGGGCTGGCGAGCGCGCAAGGCCATTACGCCAAGCTGCTGCCCGGCTTCAAGCCCGATGTCAGCGTGTTCGGCAAGGTCATCGGCGGCGGCATGCCGCTGGCCGCCTTCGGCGCCAGCCGCGAGATCATGAAGCAGCTCGCGCCGCTGGGCCCGGTCTACCAGGCCGGCACGCTGTCGGGCAATCCGGTCGCCACCGCCTGCGGCCTGGCGACGCTGCGCGAGATCCAGAAGCCCGGCTTCTACGAGGCGCTGGGCGCCAGGACGCGCCAGCTGGTGGACGGCCTGGCGGCCGTGGCCATGGACAACGGCGTGCCCTTCAGCGTCGATTGCGAGGGCGGCATGTTCGGCTTCTTCCTGATGCCCGAGCTGCCGCAGAACTACCAGACCGTCATGAAGACCGACGGTGCGCGCTTCAACGCCTTCTTCCACGGCATGCTGGACGGCGGCGTCTACCTGGCGCCGGCGCTCTACGAAGCCGGCTTCGTGAGCGCGGCGCACAGCGAGGCCGACATCCAGGCCACGCTGCAGGCCGCCCGCACCGCGCTGCGCTGAAGCGCCGCGCGCCCACCGGCGCCCTTCTCTTGCCCCGTTCCTCGCCATTCCCATGCACATCCACATCCTCGGCATCTGCGGCACCTTCATGGGCGGCCTGGCCGCCCTCGCCCGCGAAGCCGGCCACCGTGTCACCGGCTGCGACGCCAATGTCTACCCGCCCATGTCGGAGCAGCTGCAGGCCCTGGGCATCGAGCTGATCCAGGGCTTCGGCGCCGAGCAGCTGGAGCTCAAGCCCGATCTGTTCGTGATCGGCAATGTGGTGACGCGCTCCAGCGAGGGCCGCTTCCCGCTGATGGAAGCCATCATGGACCAGGGCCTGCCCTATACCAGCGGCCCCGAATGGCTGGCCAGCCATGTGCTGCAGGGCCGCCATGTGCTGGCGGTGGCGGGCACGCATGGCAAGACCAGCACCACCTCGATGCTGGCCTGGATCCTGGAGCATGCCGGCCTGCAGCCCGGCTTCCTGGTGGGCGGCGTGCCGCAGAACTTCGGCGTGTCGGCGCGCCTGGGCGCGGGCAAATGCTTCGTCATCGAGGCCGATGAATACGACACCGCCTTCTTCGACAAGCGCAGCAAGTTCGTGCATTACCGGCCGCGCACCGCCATCCTCAACAACCTCGAGTTCGACCACGCCGACATCTTTGCCGACCTGGCCGCCATCGAGACCCAGTTCCACCACCTGGTGCGCACCGTGCCGGCCACGGGCCGCGTGATCGTGAACGCACGCGAGGAGGCGCTGCAGCGCGTGCTGGCGCGCGGCTGCTGGAGCGAGCTGCAGCGTTTCGGTTCGCGCAAGGAAGAGCCCGGCGCGCTGCGTGCGCGCGGCGAGCCGCAGGCCTTCGACGTGCTACGCGGCAGCCTCAAGGTGGCGCGCGTGGAATGGGCGCTGCTGGGCGAGCACAACCAGCTCAACGCGCTGGCGGCGATGGCCGCGGCCGAGCATGTGGGCGTGACGCCCGAGCAGTCGGCCGCCGCGCTGGCCAGCTTCCAGAACGTGCGCCGCCGGCTGGAGCTGCGCGGCGAGGCGGGCGGGGTCAAGGTCTACGACGACTTCGCCCACCACCCCACCGCGATCCGCACCACGGTGAACGGCCTGCGCCGCAAGATCGCACCGAGCGAGCGCATCCTGGCGGTGTTCGAGCCGCGCTCCAACACCATGAAGCTGGGCACCATGAAGGCGCAGCTGCCCTGGGCCCTGGAGGAAGCCGACCTGAGCTTCTGCAACCAGGCCGGGCTGAGCTGGGACGCCAAGGAGGCACTCGCACCGATGGGCGCGCAGGCCCTCGTCGGCACCGATGTCGACGCCCTGGTGGCCGCGGTGGTGAAGGCCGCCAGGCCCGGCGATCATGTGCTGTGCATGAGCAATGGCGGCTTCGGCGGCATCCACGAGAAGCTGCTGGCGGCGCTGGAGGCCAAGGGCCGCTGAGGCCGGCGCTGCCGCCCCGGCTACCATGGCCGCTCTCCAGCCCGCCGAGAGCGCCCCATGTCAGCTGCCCCCTCCGACGACTCGTCCGCCAACTCACCCGCCCTGCAGGACAAGAGCTTCGTGGTCCTGCTGGCGCTGGTGACGCTGGCCTTCGCCTGGATCCTCTGGCCGCTCTACGGCGCGCTGCTGTGGGGCACGGCCGCGGCGATCGTGTTCGCGCCGCTGCACCGCTGGATGCTGCGGCGCTGCGGCCAGCGCGCCACCCTGGCGGCGCTGCTGACGCTGAGCCTGGTACTGCTGCTGGTGATACTGCCGCTGACGCTGGTGAGCATCGCGCTGGCCCAGGAGGCCGGTGCGCTCTATGCCAAGCTCAAGTCCGGCGAGTTCAGCTTCAGCGGCTATGTGCAGCAGGTCTACGCGGCCCTGCCCGCCGGCCTGCTCAGCGGGCTGGAAAAACTCGGCGTCAGCGATCCGCTGGACCTGCAGCAGAAGCTGACCGAGGCGCTCAAGCAGCTCAGCCAGGCCATCGCCACCAAGGCCTTCGGTTTCGGCCAGGACACCTTCGATGTGGTGGTGAGCTTCTTCGTCATGCTCTACCTGCTGTTCTTCCTGCTGCGCGATGGCGATCGCCTGTCCGTGCTGCTGCGCCATGCCCTGCCGCTGCGCGCCGCCCACAAGCGCCGCCTGATGGAGAAGTTCCGCGCCGTGATCGGCGCCACCGTGAAGGGCAATATCGCCGTGGCCGCGCTGCAGGGCGCGCTCGGCGGCCTGGCCTTCTGGGTGCTGGACGTGCACGCGCCGGTGCTGTGGGCGGTGCTGATGGCCTTTCTGTCGCTGCTGCCGGCGGTGGGCGCCGGCCTGGTCTGGCTGCCGCTGGCCATCTACCTGCTGGCCACCGGCGCGATCGGCCAGGGCCTGGGCCTGATCGCCTATGGCGTGCTGGTGATCGGGCTGGTGGACAACCTGCTGCGCCCGCTGCTGGTCGGCAAGGACAGCAAGATGCCCGACTATGTGGTGCTGGTCTCCACCCTCGGCGGCATGGCGGTGCTGGGCCTGAACGGCTTCGTGATCGGGCCGCTGATCGCCGCCATGTTCATCGCGGTGTGGGACATCGTGGCCCAGGACGGGCGGCGCAGCGCGCCGAAATGACACAAAAAAAGCCGGCCCTGAGGCCGGCTTTTGCATTGCGGGCGGGGCGCCCGCTCAGGCTGACGGTCAGCTGCGCTGCATATTGGCGCGCAACACGCTGCCCAGCATGTCCAGGCTCTCGGCCAGGTGCGCGCGCGTCTCCACCGACTGGCCGCCCTTGCCCAGCGCCGCGCGCAGATCGCTCTGCAGCTGCACCGCGTGCAGGCGCGCCAGCGCGTAGGCATCGGCCATCACGCCGGGGGCACCGCCCTTGGTGAGCACGGATTGCAGGCGCTTGAGGTGCTCGCGCTGCAGATTGCGGCGCAGGCGGTCGATCTCGGCGCCGCTCTTGAGCTCGCTCCAGATGCTGGACTGCAGGGTGCCGTAGACCTCGCTGAGCGAGATGATGCCCTTGCGCTGCTTCTCAGGCACATAGGCCGGCAGGTCCATCAGGCGCTGCGCGGTATTGGCGTTGAGCAGGCGGTCCAGCACCACCAGCTGCACACGCGCCACCGCGGCCGGGATGTTCATCGGGCCGACGCGCTCCCACTCGTTGTAGTCCACCTGCAGGGTGCTGAGGAACTCGGGGCGGAAGCGGAAGGAATCGGCGCTGAACAGGCCGCTGGCCAGGAACTTCAGGGCCTCGCGCTGCTGCGCCGGCTCGACCGGGCTGAACGCGGTGCGGCCGGTGGAGCCCGGCAGGTCGCGCTGCATATGCATGCCGCCGACATACTTGCCCACCAGCTCGGCCGCGCGGTAGAGCTGGTTGAAACCGTTCACCAGCGAGCGGCGCTGGCGCAGCGGATCGTCACCGGCCTGCGGCTTGCGGTCCTGCACGCGGCCCCACAGCTCCTGCGAGAGCTTGAGGCGGCGCTTGAAATAGGCCATCGGGTCGGCGCCGAGGTCGAAGCGGTTCGCCAGCGGATCGATGCCGTCGAACAGGTCGGCGTCGGCGTCGTCGGCATAGGCCAGCTGCAGCTCGGTGCTGCGCGCGGCGATCTTGGCCAGCTCGGCCGCCTCCGCCTCGGGGGCCAGCGGCTTGTAGGCGTATTCGATCGCCCAGTAGTCGTAGGCACCCAGGGTGGTGTTGTTGTAGCTGCCCTGGGTCTCGCCCTGCAGCGCGAGGTTGTAGGCGTTGTAGTCCATCACCGAGCCGGAGATGCCCTTGGCTTCGGTGTAGGCCTTGTCGCTCAGCTGCGCCTGCGTGACGGTGGTGGAGGCCTTGAAGTTGTGCTTCAGGCCCAGGGTGTGACCCACCTCGTGCATGATCACGTCCTTGATGCGCGCCTGCACAAAGGCCTCGGCCTCGGGGCTGTCGGGCGCGATCTCGCCGCGCGCTTCCAGCACGTCCATCGCGAAGCCCATCTCGGCGGCGGCTTCGTGGGCGTAGTTGCAGAAGTCCTCATCGGCATGCGCCGCATGCTTGCCCGGGCCCACGTCCTCGGCAATGAAGGCGCGGCCGCCGCGGGCGAACACATCGCTCATGCCGATGTCCGCGTCCAGGATCTCGCCACTGCGCGGATCGGCGTGGCTGGGGCCGATGGCAAAGCCCACGTCGGCGCCGACGAACCAGCGGATCGAGGCATGGCCGGCGTCCATATTGTCCCAATCGGCATCATCGGGCTGCTGCTTGGCGACCACGGCGTTCTTGAAGCCGATCTTCTCGAAGGCCTTGTTCCACTCCAGGATGCCGGCCTCCACCGCGCCGCGGTACTTGGCCGGGATGTTCTTGTCCATCCAGTAGGTGATGGGCTGCACCGGCTCGCTCAGCGCGGCGCTGGCGTCCTGCTTCTCCAGGCGCCAGCGCTTCAGGTAGTGGACGCGCGGGTTCGGCTTGTTGTCATTGCTCAGATCGCTGAAAGACTCGGCGAAATGGCCCAGGCGCGGATCGGTCCGGCGCGGCGCCATCACGGTCTCGGGCAGGGCCTGGAAGTTGTAGACGAAGCTCAGGAACATGCTGCGCGGGTCCGGCGTGGCCTGCGGCGGCGTGGGCATGGGCACGGGCGCGGGGGTCAGCGGCGGCGCCGGGATGCGCGGGGTGGCGAAGTGCATGCGCGCGGTCAGCGTGCTGAGCTTGGCGTCGGCGCGCGCGGCCTCGAAATAGGAGTTGGCACGGTCGGCCGCGAAGGGCAGGCGGTAGGCCATCTCCAGGCGCGTGGACATGCCGGGGATGTCGGTCAGCAGCAGGGCCGCGTCCACCAGCACCGACTTGCGCTCCGGATGCTCGGCGCTGGCCAGCGTGCCGGAGGCCAGCAGGCTGGGCGAGAAGGCCTGTTCGCCGGCCAGCTTGCCGCCGCCCTCGGCGCGGAACTTGGTGTTGAGCGCGATCAGCTGCACCTGGTTGCCGACGCGGCGCCACTCGGCCATCAGGGCGCGGCCCATCTGGCTGGCATAGAGGCCACGCTCGCCCACCGCATTGGCGTAGTTGACGGTGAACATGAAGGGCTTGTTGAACTGCGCCTTGGGGATCTCCAGCCAGACCTTCTCGTCCTTGCGCCAGATCGGGAACAGGCCGTCCTGGCGCTTGGCATCCTTGCTCACCTCGGCAAAGGGCTTGGGCGCGGCGGGATCGGCGGCCGGACGTGGCGGCGTGGCCGCGGGTGCGGAAGCGCCGTTCGCAGGGGCAGCGGGAGCGGTCGTCTGCGCGTGGGCCGTGGCGCCCAGCAGCAGCAGGGCGGCCGCAACGGCGGTGAGGTTCTGGGTAGAGCTCATGGATGGGATTGGGATTGCAGATGCAAAAGAGCAGCAAAGGCGCGACTGTCGCCGTGCCGGCCGCACCCGTCAATGCGGCCAAACTCCGATCGCACCCAGAAAACCGTGCTTCATCGCACGTCGCCGGTGACGCCGGGCTGACAGACCGCGGGCGGCCCTGCCGCTAGACTGCGGCCCCATGCCTCACCGCACCACCCACCTGCTCTACCTGCATGGCTTTCGCTCCTCGCCACGCTCGGCCAAGGCCCAGCGCATGGCGGCCTGGGTGGGCGAGCAGCGCCCGCAGCTGCGGTGGGCCTGCCCGCAGCTGCCGCCCTCGCCGGCCGCGGCCATGCGGGAAGTCATGGCGCTGATCCAGACCTGGCCGCGCGAGCGCATGGCCGTGATGGGCAGCTCGCTGGGAGGCTTCTATGCCACCCAGGTGGCGCAGGCCACCGGCTGCCGCGCCGTGCTCTTGAACCCCGCGGTGGATCCGGCGCGCGACCTGGCGCGCTATATCGGCGAGCACAGCTGCTGGCAGAACCCGGACGAGAAGTTCTTCTTCCGCGCCGAGTTCGTCGACGAGCTGCGCGCGCAAACCCTCGGCAAGCTGGCCCATCCCGAGCGCCTGCTGGCGGTGATCGCCAAGGGCGACGAGGTGCTGGACTGGCGCGAGATGCAGGCCCGCTACGCGGGCTGCCGCATCAAGCTGCTGGAAGGCAGCGATCACGGCCTGTCCGATTTCGACGACTACCTCCACGAACTGACGGAATTTCTCCTATGCGTTTGAAGAACAAGGTCTGCATCATCACCGGCGCCGCCCAGGGCATTGGCCTGGCCACCGCCCTCAAGTTTGCCCAGGAAGGCGCCACCGTGGTGGTGTGCGACCGGCGTGCCGAGGGCGTGGATGCCGCGGTCGCGGCCTGCGAGGCCGCCGGCGCCAGCGCCATGGGTCGCGTGCTGGACGTGACCGACCGCGTCTCGGTCGACCTGATGACGGCCGCGGTGCTGGAACAGTACGGCCGCATCGACGTGCTGGTGAACAACGCCGGCATCACCAAGGACGCGCGCCTGCAGAAGATGAGCCTGGAGCAGTTCGATGCCGTCATCGACGTGAACCTGCGCGGCGTCTTCCACTGCGCCCAGGCGGTGGCCGACACCATGGTGGCGCAGGGCGGCGGCGTGATCCTCAACGCCTCCTCGGTGGTGGGCATCTACGGCAACTTCGGCCAGACCAACTATGCCGCCAGCAAGTTCGGCGTGATCGGCTTCACCAAGACCTGGAGCCGCGAGCTGGGCCCCAAGGGCGTGCGCGTCAACGCGGTGGCCCCGGGCTTCATCGAGACCCCCATCCTCGGCACCATCCCCGACAAGGTGATGGACGAGATGCGCGCCCATGTGCCGCTCAAGCGCCTGGGCAAGCCCGAGGAGATCGCCAACGTCTATGCCTTCCTGGCCAGCGACGAGGCGAGTTATGTCAACGGCGCCGTGTTGGAAGTGTCCGGCGGCATGACCGTCTAAGCACGAGGGGCCAGCTTGCGCTGGCCCCTCGTTGTTCAGGGCTTCGGCTGGAAGCCGGCGTCACCGAACTGCCAGAGGAAGAAGCTCCAGACATCGGCGGTTTCGTCCAGGCGCTGCGCGACGCCCGAGCCCATGCCGTGGCCGCCCTCGAAGTCCACGCGCAGCAGCACCGGCCGGCTCTTGTAGCTCTCGGGGTTGGCCGCCTGCAGGCGCGCGGCCAGCTTGCCGGGCTCCCAGGCCTCCACGCGCGGGTCGTTGGCGCCGGTGGTGGCGATCACGGCCGGGTAGGCGCGGCCGTCCTGCACGCGGTGATAGGGGCTGATCGCGTACATGGCCTTGAAGTGCGCCGGGTTGCTGACGGTGCCGAACTCGGCAATGTTCGGCGCGCCATTGGGCGTGAACTCCATGCGCAGCATGTCCGAAAGGCTCACCGCGCTCTGCGCCGCGGCAAACAGCTCGGGGCGCTGCGTGATGGCGCCACCGATGGTGATGCCACCGGCACTGCCGCCGGTGCCAGCCAGGGTGGCGGGCGAGGCGTATTGGTGCGCGATCAGGTACTCGGCGCAGGCGATGAAGTCCGACACCGTGTTCTGCTTGGTGAGGATGTAGCCGCCCTGGTGCCAGTCTTCGCCCAGCTCGCCGCCGCCGCGCACATGGCAGATCGCCAGCACGCCGCCGCGCTCCAGCCAGGCCAGGCGGGTGGCGCCGAAGCGCGGCTCCTGCGTGATGCCATAAGCGCCGTAGCCGCTCAGCACGGTGGGGCGCTTGCCGTCCAGCGGCGCGCTCTTGGACGAGAGGATGGACAGCGGCACCATCACGCCGTCATGGCTCTTCACCATCACGCGTTTCGCCTGCACACCCGAGGTGTCGAGGCTGTTGGGCTTTTGCACGTCGACGCGCCGGGCCGGTGCTGCGGCCTTGCCCGGATTCAGCACCAGGCTTTGCGGCGCCTCGGTCCAGCCCTCGTGCAGCACCAGCAATTCGCCGCCAGCCAGCGGGCTGATCTCGCGCAGCGTGCCCTCGAAGGGCAGTGCCACCGTGGCAACCTCCGCGCCGCCCTTCTTGGCCACGCGCCAGAGCTTGCTGACGCCCGCATCCAGCGCCTTCACATAGACGGCATCGTCGGCCGCGCTGATGTGCTGCAGCACGCTCTCGCCGGCCGGCAGCACGCCGCGGAACAGCGTGGTCTTGGCGCGCAGATCCAGGCTCAGCAGTTCGCGGCGCGAGGCCTTCTTCTGGCTCAGGGCATAGACCTGGTCGCCCGAGATCACCGCCTGGGTGATCTTGTCGGCCGGGCTGATGATGCGGCGCCAGGGCGTTGCGGCACCCAGGTGCAACTGGTCGGCCGGGGCCACCCAGTAGGAGCGCTCCACCGCGTCGCCATGCAGCACCTCGGCCAGCGCCCAGCGCGAGCCCTTGCTGAGGTAGACATAGGGCAGATCGGCGATCGCGAACTTCTCCTTGGCACTCACCTCCCAGCCGAACAGCGGCTGGTCCTTGCTCGGGTCCTGGCCCAACTTGTGCATGAACACGGCGCTCTTGTTGTAGCGCTCGTCGGCCGGATGGCGGTTGTAGGCGAAGCCGCTGATGTCCTTGAACCAGGCCACGCCGTACTGGTTCAGGCCGGTGTGGGCAATCGCCTCGTCGAGGAACTTGCCGCTCGCCACCTCGAGCACGCGCAGCACGCTGTTCTCGGAGCCGCCGCTGGACAGGCCCACCGCCAGCAGGCGGCCATCGGGCGAGGGGGTGTACCAGTCGATCGCATGCTTGCCCGGCTCGCCGGCAATGTTGTTGGGGTCCAGCAGCTCCCGGTCTACGCCCTCGACGCCGGCACGCACCCACAGGCGCGACTGGTTCTGGCCCGGTGCGCGCTTCATGTAGAACAGCTTGCCCGCGACGATCTCGTAGCCGCCGGTGCTCTCACCCGCGTCGGCCAGCTGGCCCAGGCGCTCGCGCAGGGCCGCACGGCCGGGGATCTGCGCCAGGCTGGCCTTGGCGTAATCGGCCTGGCTGCGCAGCCAGCCCTGGAACTCGGCGGACTTCATGTCCTCCATCCAGCGGTAGGGATCCACCACCACGGTGCCGTGGTAGTTGTCGCTCACCGGCTTTTGCGGCGTGCTCGGGTAGGGCGTTTGCGCCACGACATGGGTGCAGGCCGCCAGGGCCAGGGCAGTGAGAGCAAGTTTCATGATTTGCCTTTGCATGAGCTGCGGTAACAGCCGAGCCGCGCATCTTAGAGCGTGTTTACGACCCCCTCATGGTGCCCGCAAGGCAGCCCAGGGGCGCAATCTAGGCGCGCGCCGCAGGCCAGGCTCGCCGCCTGGCCAAGGGGTGCAACGACGAGTGCGCCCCTGGGCTGCCTTGCCCTTCGGGTTGCCCCGCAAAGACAGCGTCTGCAGCGTTGCAAATCCTCGCCGGGTGTCCAACCCGGCTGCGGTTTGCGCCTTGCATCCCCTGCCTTTGCGGGGCAACGGGCGCCATGAGGGGATCGCAAACACGCTCTTACCGAAGCGCTCCGGCGGCCCCGGCCGATCAGCGACAATGCCGCCCATATGTTTGCCCTGTTCGATGAAGCCGGAAAATTCCTCGCCGGCCGTGTGATGTCCGAAGCCGAGTCCTCGATGCAGATCGAGCTCGATTCGGGCAAGCGCGTCAAAGTAAAGGCGGCCAATGTGCTGCTCAAGTTCGACAAACCCGCGCCGGCCGAGCTGCTCGCCGAAGGCCAGCGCCTGGCCCAGGAGATCGACCTGGATCTGGCCTGGGAATTCGCCCCCGAGGGCGAGTTCGCGTTTGCGGACCTGGCGCGCGACTATTTCGATGCCAAGGCCGGGGTCACGCACCAGGCCGCCGCGCTGTTCCGCCTGTTCGAAGCGCCGCATTACTTCCGCCGCATGGGCCGTGGCCAATTCAAGAAGGCGCCCGAGGAGATCGTCAAGGCGGCCCTGCTGGGCCTGGAGCGCAAGCGCCAGCAAGCCCTGCAGATCGAGGCCTGGGCCGAGGAGCTGGCCGCCGGCCGCTGCCCCGATGCGATCCGCGAGCAGATCTACAAGATCCTCTTCAAGCCCGACAAGAACGGCCCCGAGTACAAGGCCGTGGTCGAGGCCACCAAGCGCGCGCAGAAAGCGCCGCTGGACCTGCTCAAGGGCGCCGGCGCGATCACGAGCGCCTACCAGTTCCACTGGAAGCGCTTCCTGTTCGAGAACTTCCCCAAGGGCACCGGTTTCCCGGCCCTCACGGCCCCCGAGATCAAGGACGAGCTGCCGCTTTCCAGCGCCCGCGCCTTCTCGATCGACGACTCGGCCACCACCGAGATCGACGATGCGCTCTCGGTGCAGGGCCTGGGCACGGGCACGGTGGTGTTCGGCATCCACATCGCCGCGCCGGGCCTGGCTATACAGCCGGACTCGGCGGTGGACAAGGTAGCGCGCGAACGCCTCTCGACCGTCTACATGCCGGGCTGGAAGCTCACCATGCTGCCCGACGAGGTGGTGCAGGCCTACACGCTGATCGAGGGGCGCGATTGCCCGGCGGTGTCGCTGTACGTGACGCTGGACGAGGCCACGCTGGCCATTCAGGGCAGCGAGACGCGGCTGGAGCGCGTCGCCATCGTCTCCAATCTGCGCCACGACAAGCTGGACGCGGTGATCACCGAGGCCACGCTGACCGGCGCCGCGCCGGCCGATTACGCGCATGCCGCCGAGCTCGCCTTTGCCTTCCGCCTGGCACAGGCGCTGAAGGCGCAGCGCGAGGTGGTGCGCGGCAAGCCCGAGAACTTCAACCGCCCCGACTACAACTTCCGCCTCGACAGCGGCGGCCTGAGCGAACCCGAGGGCGGCGAGCTGGTGAGCATAGGCACGCGCGTGCGCGGTGCGCCGCTGGACCTGATCGTGGCCGAGGCGATGATCCTGGCCAACAGCAGCTGGGGCGGCTGGCTGAACGAGCTGGGCCTGCCCGCCATCTACCGCAGCCAGGCCAGCCTGGCGCCCGGCGTGAAGGTCCGCATGGGCACCAAGGCGCTGCCGCACGCCGGCATGGGCGTGGCGCAATACACCTGGGCCACCTCGCCGCTGCGCCGCTATGTGGACCTGGTGAACCAGTGGCAGATCATTGCCTGCGCCCGCCACGGCCGCACCGCCGCGCTGGCCGCGCCCTTCAAGCCCAAGGACGCGCAGCTGTTCTCCATCATCTCGGGCTTCGACGCGGCCTACACCGCCTACAACGGTTTCCAGTCGGGCATCGAGCGCTACTGGACGCTGCGCTATCTGCAGCAGAACGCCATCACCGAACTCACCGCCTCGGTGATGAAGGATGGGTTGGTGCGCGCCGACACCCTGCCGCTGGTGTTCAAGGCGCTGGGCTGCGAAGGCCTGGCGCGCGGCAGCCATGTGCGCGTGCGCATCACCGGTTGCGACGAGATGACGCTGGACGTGCATGCCAGCCTGGTCGAGCGCCTGGACGAGGCCCAGGCGCCGGACGAGGATGTCGAACTGCCCGAGGATGACGAGACCGAGGCCAGCGGCCCGCTGACGCTGGCGATCGACATGAACGCCGATGTAGGCGCGGACGAGCCGGCGGACACCAAGGCCGAGGCCGCACCGACCTGAGCCGTGCGCAAGCTCTCCACACTGCACCTTGCGCTGCTGATCTCCGTGGGCCTGCATGCGGGCCTGCTGATGCTGCGCATCGTCGATCCGGAGCGTTTCAACCGCCTGTTCGAGGACACGCCGCTCGAGGTGGTGCTGGTCAATGCCAAGAGCAAGGAGACCCCAACCAAGGCGCAGGCGCTGGCCCAGGCCAGCCTGACCGGCGGCGGTGAAGGCACGGTGGGGCGCGCCACCTCGCCGCTGGCGCCCTCGCCGCGCACCGAGCAGGGCGAGAGCACCGAGCTGTCGCACACCCAGATCGCCAAGCTGCAGGAGGTGCAGCAGCAGCTGCTGGCCCAGGTGCGCCGCGAGCTGGCCCTGCTGCCGCCGCCCGACCCGCAGCGCGACAAGGGCACGCCCGAGGCGCGCGAGCAGGCCGAGAAGCGCCGCCAGCTGGTGCAGTTGCTGGCCGAGATCGAGAAGCGCGTGAACGAGGAAAACGCGCGCCCGCGCAAGCGCTACATCAGCCCGGCCACGCGCGAGGTGGTCTATGCCCAGTACTACGACGCGCTGCGCCGCCGCATCGAGGAGCGCGGCACGCGCGACTTCCCGCAGTACAAGGGCCGCAAGCTGTATGGCGAGCTGACCATGAACATCCACGTGGATTTCAAGGGCAAGGTGGTCGAGACCGACATCGTGCAGGGCTCGGGCAATGCGGTGCTGGATCGGCGCGCCATTGCCATCGCCCGCGCCGCCGGCCCCTTCGGCCCCTTCACGGCCGCGATGCGCCAGGGCGCCGAGGTGCTGGTGATCACCTCACGTTTCAAGTTCACCCGCGAGGACGGGCTGGAAACCAGCCTCAGTGCACAACCATGAGCAGCCCCGACCGTTATGCCGTGGCCGGCAATCCCGTCGCCCACAGCCAATCGCCCTTCATCCACGCAGCCTTCGCGGCCCAGACCGGGCAGGCGCTGGTCTATGAGCGCCTGCTGTGCCCGCTGGACGCCTTCGGGCCGACGGTGGAGGCCTTCGCGGCCGCCGGCGGACGCGGCTGCAACGTCACCGTGCCCTTCAAGTTCGAGGCCTTCGCGCTGGCGCGCCGGCACAGCCCGCGCGCCGCGCTGGCAGGTGCCGTCAACACCCTGCGCTTCGACAGCCAGGGCTGGTGGGGCGACAACACCGATGGCCTGGGCCTGGTGCGCGACATCGAAGGCAATGCCGGCCGCCCGCTGGCGGGCCGGCGCGTGCTGCTGCTGGGCGCCGGCGGTGCCTCGGCGGGGGTGCTGGGTAGCCTGATCGCCGGTCGGCCGGCGGAGCTGGTGCTGGCCAACCGCACGCTGGACAAGGCCGCCGCCCTGGTGGCCTCGCACCAGGCCTGGGCCGCCGAACATGGCGTGCGGCTCGCCACCACCACCCTGGACGGCTGCAGCGGCGGCTTCGACATCCTCGTCAACGGCACCAGCGCCAGCCTGGCCGGCGCGGGCGTGCCGGTCCAGGGTCAGGTCTTGCGCAGCGGCGGCCTGGCGGTGGACATGATGTATGGCGCGGCGGCCCGGCCCTTCCTGGACTGGGCCGAAGCCCAGGGCGCCGAGGGGCGCGACGGCCTGGGCATGCTGGTCGAGCAGGCGGCCGAGGCCTTTGCGCTGTGGCGCGGCGTGCGGCCCGAGACCGCGCCGGTGCTGGCCGCGCTGCGCGCGCAGCTGGCAAGAAGCAAGTGAGCGGCGCATGAGGTCGCTGCTACGCCTGTTGCTGCTGCTGGCCATGGCGGTGCTGGCCTTGCAGCTCTATTTCGCCGCGCGCATCGCCTTGATGAATGTGCTGGCGCCCGAATCCACCAGCTTCCAGCGCTCCGAAGCCTGGCGGCTGGCGGTGGAGAAGCACCAGATCCTGTGGAGCCAGCAATGGGTGGACGATGCGCGCATCTCCAAACAGCTCAAGCGCGCGGTGATCGCCAGCGAGGATGCCGGCTTCAGCGAGCATGGCGGCGTCGACTGGGATGCGCTGGAGAAGGCCTGGGAGAAGAACCAGCGCGAGGAAGCGCGCCTGGCCAAGCTGGGCAACCGCGCCCCGGCACGCCTGGCGGCCAAGCCCGCACCCAAGGTGGTGGGCGGCTCCACCATCACCCAGCAGCTCGCCAAGAACCTCTTCCTCAGCGGTGAACGCCATCTGCTGCGCAAGGGCCAGGAGTTCGTGCTGACGCTGATGCTGGAGGCCCTGCTGGGCAAGCAGCGCATCCTCGAGATCTACCTGAACAATGTCGAATGGGGCGAGGGCGTGTTCGGTGCCCAGGCGGCGGCACGCCACTACTTCCGCGTCGATGCCGGCCAGCTCAGCGCCTGGCAGGCGGCGCGCCTGGCGGTGATGCTGCCGGCGCCCAAGCGCTTCGAGAAACGCCCCTCCAGCCCCTATGTGATCGCCAGATCGGCGACCATCGAGGCCCGCATGCCGGCCGTGGCACTACCCGAATGAGCATGGAACAACATCCCGTCAGCGCCGAGATCGCCGCCACCGCCGCCCGCCTAGTGGTGGAAGAAGGCCTGGAGTACGGCCCCGCCAAGCGTCGCGCCGTCAAGCAGCTGGGCCTGGGCAAGCATGCCCCCCTGCCCAGCAACGACGAGCTGGAAGACGAGGTGCGCGACTACCTGGCGCTGTTCTGCGCCGACACCCAGCCGCAGGAGCTGCTGGCCCTGCGCGAGCTGGCGGCGCAATGGATGGAACGCCTGGGCGAGTTCCGCCCGCATCTGTGCGGCGCGGTCTGGCGCGGCACCGCCACCCGGCTCAACAACATCCATTTGCAACTCTATTGCGACGACAGCAAGGCCGCCGAGATTGCGCTCATCAATATGAGCGTGGACTACGAGACGGGCGAGACCACCGGGCCGCGCGGCGAAGCGGTGCAGGTGCTGAGCTTTGCCGCACCCTGCCGCGCGCTGCAGGAGAGCGTGACCATTGCCATGACCATCCTGGACTATGACGACCAGCGCGGCGCCCTCAAGCGCGACGCGCGCGGCCGCAGCGAACGCGGCGATCTGGCCGCTTTGCGCAAACTGATGCTGGAGCAAGCCGAATGAAGCGCCGCCAAACCCTGTTGCTGGGCGCCGCCGGTGCCGGCGCGGCCTTGCTTGGCGTCGTCGCGGCGCTGCGCCAGCGCGGCGGTGAGCCCGCGCTCTCGGACGCCGCATCCGCCTTCTGGGCCGCCCGCTTCGAGACCCTGGACGGCCAGGGCCTGGCCAGCGCCAGCCTGCGCGGCAAACCCCTGCTGCTGAATTTCTGGGCCACCTGGTGTGCGCCCTGCGTCAAGGAGCTGCCGGAGATCAATCGCTTCGCGGGCGAGCATGGAAACTGGCAGGTGCTGGGGCTGGCGGTCGACTCCGCCAAGCCGGTGGCGGAATTCCTGAGCAAGCTGCCGCTCAACTTCCCCAATGCCCTGGCCGGATTGACCGGCACCGATCTGGCACGCACACTTGGTAACACGCAGGGCGGCCTGCCCTTCTCGGTGGCCTTCAACGCGCAGGGCGAGCCGGTGTGGCGCAAGCTGGGCGCCACCCAGCTGGACGAATTGCGCCAGATGGCGCGCGGCCTGAGCTAGCGCGAGCCCCACCGGCCTGCCGAAAGTCAGCCGCAAAGCGCCAAACTGGTCAAGCAGATTATTTTTGGCTAGTTGGCGGGATCTGGTCCTAAAACGCTTAAAGTTCAGCCTTTCAAGCTTCTAGTGTCCAGGCTCTAAACCGCTACGCACGTCGCTGATGCAGATTCTCGTGATTCACGGCCCCAATCTCAATCTCCTCGGAACGCGGGAGCCTGGGATCTATGGCGCGCGAACTTTGCCGCAAATCGATGCTGATCTCGCCGAGACAGCAGCAAAAGCCGGAATCACGCTGGAATCCTTCCAAAGCAACCACGAGGGTGCCTTGGTAGACCGCATCCAGGCGGCGGTGCAGGACGGATGCCGCTTCATCATCATCAATCCGGCAGCCTACACCCACACCAGTGTCGCCCTGCGCGACGCCCTGGCGGCGGTGGCGCTGCCGTTTGTGGAAGTGCACCTGTCCAATATCCACAAGCGCGAGGCCTTCAGGCAGCACAGTTATTTCTCGGATCTGGCCGATGGCGTGATCTGCGGACTGGGCGCCCAGGGCTATCAGCTGGCCTTGCAGTACGCGCTGGCCAAGCTCAGTCCGGCGGGCTGAGATCGAGCCAGCCGCCAGCCTGGCCGGCATTAGAAGCACAACAATCAATCTTCCCGTTGGAGGTAAGCCTTATGGATCTGCGCAAGCTCAAGACCCTGATCGACCTGGTGTCCGAGTCGAACATTTCTGAACTTGAAATCACCGAAGCCGATGGCAAGGTGCGCATCGTCAAGTCCGACGGCACGGTGATGGTGCCGATGGCCCAGGCCATGCCCGTTGCCGCCGCGCCGGTGGCTGCCGCCGCCCCGGTGGCCGCAGCGCCCGTGGCCGCGCCCGCCCCCGCGGCCGAGACCGGCCATGTGGTGAAGTCGCCGATGGTGGGCACCTTCTATCGCGCCTCCAGCCCGAACGCCAAGTCCTTTGCCGAGGTGGGCCAGCAGATCAAGGAAGGCGAGCCGATCTGCATCATCGAGGCGATGAAGATCATGAACGAGATCGACGCCGACAAGAGCGGCACCATCACCAAGATCCTGGTCGAGAACGGCCAACCCGTGGAATTCGGTCAAGCCCTGTTCGTGATCGAGTAAGGCCCGGCCATGTTCAAGAAGATATTGATTGCGAACCGGGGCGAGATTGCGCTCCGGATCCAGCGCGCCTGCCGCGAGCTGGGGGTGAAATCGGTGGTGGTGTATTCCGAGGCCGACCGCGACGCCAAGTATGTGAAGCTGGCCGACGAGGCCGTCTGCATAGGCCCGGCCGCTTCAGCCCAGAGTTATCTGAGCATGCCGGCCATCATCGCCACCGCCGAGGTCACCGATGCCGAGGCCATCCATCCCGGCTACGGCTTCCTCTCCGAGAACGCCGACTTTGCCGAGCGCGTCGAGCGCAGCGGCTTCACCTTCATCGGCCCGACCTCGGAAAACATCCGCATGATGGGCGACAAGGTCTCGGCCAAGCAGGCCATGATCCGCGCCGGCGTGCCCTGCGTGCCCGGCTCGGAAGGCGCCCTGCCCGACGACCCCAAGGAAATCATCCGCATCGCCCGCTCGGTGGGCTATCCGGTCATCATCAAGGCGGCCGGCGGCGGCGGTGGCCGCGGCATGCGCGTGGTGCACACCGAGGCGGCGCTGGTGAACGCGGTGCAGATGACGCGCAGCGAGGCGGGTGCTGCCTTCGGCAATCCCGAGGTCTATATGGAGAAGTTCCTCGAGAACCCGCGCCATGTGGAAATCCAGATCCTCGCCGACAGCCACAAGAGCGCCGTCTGGCTGGGCGAGCGCGACTGCTCGATGCAGCGCCGCCACCAGAAGATCATCGAGGAAGCACCGGCACCGGGCATCCCGCGCCGCGTCATCGAGAAGATCGGCGACCGCTGCTCGGCCGCCTGCCGCAAGATGGGCTACCGCGGCGCCGGCACCTTCGAGTTCCTCTACGAGAACGGCGAGTTCTACTTCATCGAGATGAACACGCGCGTGCAGGTGGAGCATCCGGTCACCGAGATGGTCACCGGCATCGACATCGTGCAGATGCAGATCCGCATCGCCGCCGGCGAGAAGCTGCCCTTCACCCAGCGCAACATCACCATGCGCGGCCACGCGATCGAATGCCGCATCAATGCGGAGGACCCGGTCAAGTTCGTGCCCTCGCCCGGCCGCATCACCATGTGGCACCCGCCCGGCGGCCCCGGCATCCGCGTGGATTCGCACGCCTACACGAACTACTTCGTGCCGCCCAACTACGACTCCATGATCGGCAAGATCATTGCCCATGGCGACACGCGCGAGCAGGCGCTGGCGCGCATGCGCATCGCGCTGTCGGAGACGGTGGTGGAAGGCATACAGACCAATATCCCGCTGCACCGCGAGCTGATGGTGGACGCCAAGTTCATCGAGGGCGGCACCTCCATCCATTACCTGGAAGGCTGGATGTCCCAGCACAAGCGCTGATGTCCGCCACCCTGCACGAACTGATCCTGGTCTGCCGCGAGGACGATGTCGAGGTCGTCAGCGACGCGCTGATGGAGATCGACTCGCTGGCCGTCTCGGTGGAAGACGCCGATGCCGACACGCCCGCCGAACAGGCCCTGTTTGGCGAACCCGGCATGCCCGCGCCCAAGGGCGGCTGGGAGCGCTCGGTGGTGAAGGCCCTGTTCGCCACCGAGGCCGAGGCCACCGAGGCCGCCACCCTGGTGCTGGCGCAGGACTGGGCTGCCGATGTGCATGTGCAGACCATCCAGGCGGTGGCCGAGCAGGACTGGGTGCGCCTGACGCAATCGCAGTTCGCGCCGGTGGAGATCACGCCCGAGTTCTGGATCGTGCCCTCCTGGCATGAGGCGCCGGCCCAGGCCACCAAGGTGATGCGCCTGGATCCGGGCCTGGCCTTCGGCACCGGCACGCACCCGACCACGCGCATGTGCCTGCGCTGGATTGCGCAGCATGCCCACCAGGCACCCGCCTGGGATCGCGTGCTGGACTACGGTTGCGGCTCGGGCATCCTCGCCATCGGCGCGGCCCTGCACGGTGCCAAGCAGATCGACGCGGTGGACATCGATCCGGCGGCCATCACCGCCTCGCTGGCCAATGCCGAAGCCAACCACGTGCAGTTGCACGCCGCCCTGCCCGATGCCGCCAAGGGCGAGTACCCGCTGGTGTTGGCCAACATCCTGGCCTCGCCGCTGAAGCTGCTCGCGCCCCTGCTCTGCGCGCATCTGGCCCCCGGCGCGCACCTGGTGCTGGCCGGTATCCTGGAGCGTCAGGCCGATGAGCTCAAGGCCGCCTATGCGCCCTGGGCCAAGCTCGAGGTGAGCGACAGCGAAGAGGGCTGGATCCTGATGACGGCGCAGCGCCAGGCCTGAGAGGCTCAGTGAAGTAATGGCATGATCCGCGCATGAGCCTGGCCACCCGTTGTACCGCTTGCGGCACCATCTTCCGGGTGGTGCAGGATCAGTTGCGTGTCTCCGATGGCTGGGTGCGTTGCGGCCGCTGTGCCGAGGTGTTCGACGCCCGCGAGCAGCTCTTCGACATGGACCGCGAGGCGCCGCCACCCTGGCCACCGCAGGCGCAGGTGCCCGAGCCCACCGGCCACACCCCGCTGGAGCAGGCCCCGGCACCGGCC
The DNA here is from genome assembly GCF_030254645.1 of Paucibacter sediminis. Lineage (NCBI taxonomy): Bacteria > Pseudomonadati > Pseudomonadota > Betaproteobacteria > Burkholderiales > Sphaerotilaceae > Roseateles > Paucibacter sediminis. The sequence continues at coordinate 2,826,891 of NZ_CP116346.1, read as the reverse complement.
GAGCAGGTCACCTGGGTCATCCCCGCGGATACGCGCAGGCCCGCCGCCGAACCGGCCGCCGACGCTGCGCCCGCCGAGGCAAGCCCTGACCCCCAGCTGATACGGGACGCGCAGGAGCCGGCCACGGCCGCGGACCGGCGCGAACCCTACTGGGAGCCCGAGCCGGCCGAAGAGCCGGAGCCCGAAGCACCCCTGCCCGAGCCGCGCGGCCTGCCGCCAGCGCCCGAGCCCCTGCTGCCGCCGGCCGACGACCAGGACGTGGTGCTGGCGCCCGGCCTGGCCGCCGCGGCCAGCAGCGCCGCCGATGCAGCGCCGCCGGCCGCGGCGCCGGTGCCGAGCTTTCTCAAGCGCGCCGAAGGGCAGGCCCGTTGGCAGCGCCGCCCGGTGCGCCTGGCGCTGGCCCTGGGCAGCAGCTTGCTGGCAATGGGCCTGGCGGCCCAGGTGCTCTGGCATTTCCGCGATGCCGCGGCCGCCATCTATCCGCAGGCCCTGCCCCAGCTGCGGGCCGCCTGCGCCCAGCTCGGCTGCGAGATCAAGCCCTGGAAGCGTATCGACGCGATCAGCGTGGAAAGCAGCGCGCTGACGCTCGCGGCCTCGGGCAATCACTACAAGCTGAGCCTGAGCCTGCGCAACAAGAGCGGCTGGGAACTCGCCCTGCCCTGGGTGGACCTGACCCTCACCGACGCCAACGGCGCCATCGTGGCGCGCCGCGCACTCTCGCCGGCAGAGTTCAACCTTGGCAAGAACAGCCTGGCGGCCGGTGCTGAGCAGGGGCTGCAACTGGTGCTCAGCACCGGCAAGCAGCGCGTCACCGGCTATACGGTGGAAATCTTCCACCCATAAAAAAACCCGGCCGGGGCCGGGTTTCATACACAAGGCCCCGTGGGGCCCATGCGTTCAAGCTCAGGGCTTGTTGCCGGTCGGGAAGGGCCAGGCAGCTTGCGGGCTCAGTGCGGTCTTGGCTGCGGGAGCAGCGGCAGGCTTGGCAGCAGGAGCAGGGGCAGCAGCAGCCTTCTTGGCGGCAGGCTTCTTGGCAGCCGGCTTGGCGGCGGGCTTTGCAGCAGCCTTGGCAGCCGGCTTGGCCTTTGCAGCAGCCTTGACGGGCGGCTTCTTGGGTGCAGCGGCCTTCTTGGCAGGAGCAGCAGCCTTCTTCGGTGCAGCGGCCTTCTTGGCAGGAGCAGCAGCCTTCTTCGGTGCAGCGGCCTTCTTGGCAGGAGCGGCAGCCTTCTTAGGTGCAGCGGCCTTCTTGGCAGGAGCAGCAGCCTTCTTCGGTGCAGCGGCCTTCTTGGCAGGAGCGGCAGCCTTCTTCGGTGCAGCGGCCTTCTTGGCAGGAGCGGCAGCCTTCTTCGGTGCAGCGGCCTTCTTGGCAGGAGCAGCAGCCTTCTTCGGTGCAGCAGCCTTCTTGGCAGGCGCAGCAGCCTTCTTAGGTGCGGCAGCCTTCTTGGCCGGAGCGGCCTTCTTTGCCGGAGCTGCGGCCTTCTTAGCCGGAGCAGCCTTCTTCGCGGGAGCGGCCTTCTTGGCCGGCGCCTTCTTTGCAGTTGCCATTTCGTTTCTCCTTGATCAAGTGGAAAAGTCACTGCCCGCCACGGACCGGTCCGCCGCAGTGCAGTTATTCACCGCCTGAGAGTCGCCCAGGAGGAGCGCCTCAGTACGATGAATGGGGGCACAAGCCCACACCGCCGCTTCTATGTCGGTCGGTTGAGGGCTTGCAAAGCTTGATCTCATTGATGAGCTTTCAACAAAGGACTGTTCGGCGCCGTACCCACGGGTGCCCTGTCAGTCCCAACTCAGCGCGCCACCGGACTGGTATTCGATGACGCGGGTTTCGAAGAAGTTGCGTTCCTTCTTCAGGTCGATCATTTCGCTCATCCAGGGGAACGGGTTTTCCTCGTTCGGGAAGAGCTCCTCGAGGCCGATCTGCGTGGCGCGACGGTTCGCGATATAGCGCAGATAGCCCTTGAACATCGATGCATTCAGGCCGAGCACGCCGCGCGGCATGGTGTCCTCGGCATAGCGGTACTCCAGCTCCACCGCCTTCAGGAACAGGGCCTTGATCTCGGCCTTGAACTCGGCCGTCCACAGATGCGGGTTCTCCAACTTGATCTGGTTGATCAGGTCGATGCCGAAGTTGCAGTGCATGGACTCGTCGCGCAGGATGTACTGGTACTGCTCGGCTGCACCCGTCATCTTGTTCTGGCGCCCCATGGCCAGGATCTGCGTGAAGCCGACGTAGAAGAACAGGCCTTCCATCAGGCAGGCGAACACGATCAGGCTCTTCAGCAGGGTCTGGTCATTCTGCGGCGTGCCGGTGACGAAGTGCGGATCCATGATGGCGTCGATGAAGGGGATCAGGAACTCGTCCTTGTCCCGGATCGACTGCACTTCGTGATACGCGTTGAAGATCTCGCTCTCGTCCAGGCCCAGGGACTCGACGATGTACTGGTAGGCGTGCGTGTGGATCGCTTCCTCGAAGGCCTGGCGCAGCAGGAACTGGCGGGCCTCGGGCGCGGTGATGTGACGGTAGGTGCCCAACACGATGTTGTTGGCGGCCAGCGAATCGGCGGTGACGAAGAAGCCGAGATTGCGCTTGATGATGCGGCGCTCGTCTTCGCTCAAACCGGCCGGGTCCTTCCACAGCGCGATGTCGCGCGACATGTTGACCTCTTGCGGCATCCAGTGGTTCGCGCAGGTGGCGAGGTACTTCTCCCAGGCCCACTTGTACTTGAACGGCACCAGCTGATTTACATCGGTCTGGCCATTGATGATGCGCTTGTCGGCGGCGTTGACGCGGCGCGTGCTGGCGGCGTCATGCGAAGAGGCGGCGGAAGAATGCTGCGCGGAGGCTTCGGCACGCGCGACCGGCGGAGTGCTCGTCGCTGCGTTTGTGTGGGCGCTAACAGTCGCGCTTTGCGTGGGCTTCAGTTCTTCTTCCCAAACCAACATGGTGGCCTTCCTATCGTCGTGAATTATCAGAGTGTTGTGTTCAAACACCAAGGACTTCTTGACAGCGCAGCGTGTTCGCTGTTGCTGGCCTGCATCGATTTTGCGCAGCCTGAGCGCGCTCTGCAGTGCTGCTGTTCAAGCGCTCATCGATGCATTCGAAAAACAGCCGATCGCCGTTTGCATCGATGAACACTCGCATCGCGGGCGTTCATGATTTGCCGCGACCACCTCTCGGCGATCGCGGCAAGCACTTCAATTACTGGCAAGCCTCGCAGCCCGGATCGTCGATCGAGCAGAACTTGATGTCGGTGGCGGGCGTTGCATCCGCGCTGACAACAGGTGCTGCCTGCGGTGCCGGCGCGGCCACTGCGGGTGCTGCGTTCATGCCGCCAGCGTTCGACACCGAGTTCAACTGACCCGACTTCGTGACCGTGCTCTTCTCGGCCGACGAGGCGCTCATGGTGCGCAGGTAGTAGGTCGTCTTCAGGCCGCGCAACCAGGCGAGCTTGTAGGTCTCATCGAGCTTCTTGCCCGAGGCACCAGCCATATAGATGTTGAGCGACTGCGCCTGGTCGATCCACTTCTGGCGGCGCGCCGCGGCTTCCACCAACCACTGCGTCTCGACTTCGAACGCGGTGGCGTAAAGGGCCTTGAGCTCTTCGGGCACGCGGTCGATACGACGCAGCGAACCGTCGAAGTGCTTCAGGTCCATCACCATCACGTCGTCCCACAGACCCAGCTTCTTCAGGTCGCGCACCAGCGATTCGTTGATGACGGTGAACTCGCCGCTGAGGTTGGACTTGACCGAGAGGTTGCCGAAGCAGGGCTCGATCGAGGCATCCACGCCAATGATGTTGGAGATGGTGGCCGTGGGGGCGATCGCCACGCAGTTGCTGTTGCGCATGCCATGCGCGGCGATGCGCCCACGCAGGGCATCCCAGTCCATGCTGCTGCTGCGGTCCACTTCCACATAGCCGCCGCGTGCCTCGGCCAGCAGGTTCAGCGAGTCGATCGGCAGGATGCCGCGATCCCACAGCGAGCCGCGGTACGAGGAGTAACGGCCACGCTCTTCGGCCAACTGGGTCGAGGCCCAGTAGGCGTAGTAGCAGACGGCTTCCATCGAGCGGTCGGCGAATTCGACGGCTGCCTCGGAGGCATAGGGCGTGCGCAGCGCATACAGCGCGTCCTGGAAGCCCATGATGCCCAGACCCACCGGGCGGTGGCGCAGGTTCGAGTCACGCGCCTTCTTGACGGCGTAGTAGTTGATGTCGATGACGTTGTCCAGCATGCGCATGGCCGTGGCAATCGTCTTCTTCAGCTTGTCGTGGTCGATCTGACCGTCCTTCAGGTGCTGCACCAGATTCACCGAACCAAGGTTGCAGACCGCGATCTCGTTGTCGTTGGTGTTGAGCGTGATCTCGGTGCAGAGGTTGGACGAGTGCACCACGCCCACATGCTGCTGCGGCGAGCGCACGTTGCAGGCGTCCTTGAAGGTGATCCAGGGATGGCCGGTCTCGAACAGCATCGAGAGCATCTTGCGCCACAGGTCCTTGGCTGGCATGCGCTTGAAGAGCTTGATCTCGCCGCGGTCGGCCTTGGCCTCGTAGGCCACATAGGCTTCTTCGAAGGCCTTGCCGAACAGGTCGTGCAGGTCGGGGCAGGTCGAGGGGCTGAACAGCGTCCAGTCGCCACCATCCATGACACGGCGCATGAACAGATCGGGGATCCAGTTCGCGGTGTTCATGTCGTGGGTGCGGCGGCGATCGTCGCCGGTGTTCTTGCGCAGCTCCAGGAACTCTTCGATGTCCAGGTGCCAGCTTTCCAGATAGGCGCAGACGGCGCCCTTGCGCTTGCCGCCCTGGTTCACCGCCACCGCGGTGTCGTTCACCACCTTGAGGAAGGGCACCACGCCCTGGCTCTTGCCGTTCGTGCCCTTGATGTGCGAGCCGAGCGCGCGCACCGGGGTCCAGTCATTGCCCAGGCCGCCGGCGAACTTGGAGAGCAGCGCGTTTTCCTTCAGCGCCTCGTAGATGCCGTCCAGATCGTCGGCCACGGTGGTCAGGTAGCAGCTGGAGAGCTGCGAGCGGCGCGTGCCGGAGTTGAACAGCGTGGGCGTCGAGCTCATGAAGTCGAAGCTCGAGAGCACCTCGTAGAACTCGATCGCGCGCGCTTCGCGGTCAATTTCGTTGAGCGCCAGACCCATCGCCACGCGCATGAAGAAGGCCTGCGGCATCTCGATGCGCTTGCCATCGCTGTGCAGGAAGTAGCGATCGAACAGGGTCTGCAGACCCAGGTAATCGAACTGCAGGTCGCGCTCGGCCTTCAGGGCCGCGCCCAGCTTGACCAGGTCGTACTGCTGCAGGCGCTCGTCCAGCAACTCGGCCTGCACGCCCTTCTTGATATAGCCGGGGAAGTAGTCGACATAGCGGGCCTGCATCTGCTCATGCGTGACCTCTTCGCCGAGGATCTCGCGGCGGATGGTGTGCATCAGCAGGCGCGCGGTGGCGCGCGTGTAGCCGGGGTCCTTCTCGATCAGGGTGCGGGCGGCCAGGATGGCGGCCTTGTAGACCTCGTCGATGGGCACGCCGTCGTAGAGGTTGCGCTTGGTCTCGGCCAGGATGGGATCGGGCTTCACGTCGGCGCCCAGATTGGCGCAGGCCGACACGATCAGGCCCTGCAGGCGCGCCAGGTCCAGCGGCACACGCACGCCGCCGTCGATCACCGTCAGCTGGGCCTCGGCCACCGGCGCCGCCACCTCACCCTGGCGCAGGCGCTCCTGCGAACGGCGCTCGCGGTACAGCACATAGGCGCGCGCCACTTCATGGTGGCCGCCGCGCATCAGGCCCAGTTCCACATGGTCCTGCACGTCCTCGATATGGAAGGTGCCGCCGCTGGGGCGCGAGCGCAGCAGTGCGCGCACCACCGCTTCGGTCAGGCCGTCCACCGTCTCGCGCACGCTGGCCGAGGCCGCACCCGTCGTGCCATGCACGGCCAGGAAGGCCTTCATCAGGGCGATGGCGATCTTGCTGGGCTCGAACGAGACCACCGCGCCGTTGCGGCGGATGATCTGGTAGGCCGCATAGGCCGAATGGGTCGATTGCTTGGGTGCGCCGCCGCCCACGGAGGCGGTGTGCGCGTGCTCGGCAGGCGTGCTGGCAACAACGGTTTGCATGCTTTTCTTTCCTCGTCTGGTCTCGTTCGAATCTGAAATGGGCAAAACCACGACGCGCCACCGGGCGGTCGGGCTTCAGGCTTCAAATGGTTTGGGAGGCGCCCGGTCAAAGCGGCACTCCACGGAACGCAAGACGAGGTCTGCGCGTTCCGGCGCATGCGATGGTGCTGACCGGGTGATCACCGACAAAAAAGCGCCGCAGTGAGCGGCGCCTTTCCGGGCCCATCCACGCATTGCCTGATCGCCTGAACGCTTGGCAGACACCAAGGTTCGAGGGCTGACGGCAGCGGCTGCGACGGGCATGTCAGTGATTTCCCAAGTCAGAAGGATAGCATGAAGAGACACTATATCTGGGGGTCCAGGCCTCTTCAAGCACTACCAATAGCGTGCGAACCCCGTTGACGGGCAAGACCTGACACGCTAGCGAAAGGCTCGCCCGCCGCCATCCAAGGGCTGCCGCGGGGCTGCGGCCTAGCGCCAGGCCCGATGGCATCGGGGCTGTGCACACAGGGGCCTTTGTTTGCCGGGCCTGCAGCGCCAAATCGGCCGCGAGGCCGCGCCAAATAAGCGTCGCGGCGGGATCTCGCAGGGCCGGCGCGGACCGCGTCGGCGGCACCTCATCGCGGGCCGGAAATCCTGCCGCCGGCCCAGCCCTGGTGCAGACCCCTAGATCATCGGCAGCTCAAGACCGGCACTCGCCACGCTGCTGCGCAGCCGGGCCCAGTCGAAGCCCGGGCCGGGGTCTTTTTTGCGGCCGGGCGCCACATGCTCATGCCCGACCACGCTGCGAATCGGGTAGGCACGGCGCAGGCCCGCGAGCAGTGCCTGCAGGGCCTCGTACTGCGCCGCCTCGAAGCGCTCGCCCTCCAGGCCTTCGAGCTCGATGCCGATGGAGTAGTCATTGCAGTTCTCGCGCCCGCAATAGCTGGAGGCGCCGGCATGCCAGGCACGCTGGTCGCAGGAGACGAACTGCAGCAGCGCGCCATCGCGGCGTATCAGGAAATGCGCCGAGACCTGCAGGCCGCGTATGGTCTGGTAATACGGATGGGCATCGAAATCGAGCCGGTTGGTGAACAGGCGCTCGATCGCATCGCCGCCATACTCGCCCGGCGGCAGGCTGATGCTGTGCAAGACCAGCAGATCGATGGGCATGCCCTCGGGGCGCGTGCCGAAGTTGGGCGAGTCCAGACGCGTGGCCGCCTGCCACCAGCCTTCACACCACCCATCTGGCCACCCCGGCGCGCCGGACTCAGAGCCCCTCGCTGCCATCACTCTCACCCACGGTGATGTGCAGACGCGCCATGCGGTAGCGCATCTGTCGCAGCGACAAGCCCATGCTGGCGCCTGCGGCGGTGCGGTTGTTGCGGTGCTGCTCCAGCGCCCGTATCAGGATGCCGCGCTCCACTTCGTCCAGATAGGCCGCCAGATCGCTGGGCAGGGGCTGCTCGGCACCGCCGGGCGCCACCACGGTGTTCGCCTCGCCGGGCAGGCCGCCCAGCTCGCTGGGCGTGAACTCGGCATCGTCCAGCAGCGACTCGGGCAGGCCGAGGTCGTCGGCGTCGATGCGCTCGCCGCCTGAGAGCGCCAGGGCGCGGTGCAGCAGGTTCTCGAGTTCGCGCACATTGCCCGGGAAGGCATAGCGCGCCAACTGCGCCAGCGCCGCCGCGGTGAGCACCGGCACCGGCGTCACCCCGGCATCCTGGGCAATGCGCGTCAGCACGCGCTCGCTGATGGGGCGCAGATCCTCGATGCGCTCGCGCAGCGGCGGCACGCGAATCTGGATCACGTTCAGCCGGTAATACAAGTCCTGCCGGAAGCGCCCCGCCCCCACCTCCAGCGCCAGATCCTTGTGGGTGGCGCTGAGCAGGCGCACATTCACCGGCGCCTCCACCACCGCCCCCACCGGCCGCACCGAGCGCTCCTGCAGCGCACGCAGCAGCTTGGACTGCATGGCAAGCGGCAGGTCGCCGATTTCATCCAGGAACAGGGTGCCGCCATTGGCCGCCTGGAAGAAGCCCTCGCGGTCTTCGCTGGCGCCGGTGAAGGCGCCCTTGCGATAGCCGAAGAACTCGGCCTCCAGCAATTGCTCGGGAATGGCGCCGCAGTTCACCGCGATGAAGGGCTGGGCCGAACGCGCGCTGACATCGTGGATGGCGCGCGCCACCAGCTCCTTGCCGGTGCCCGACTCGCCGTGCAGCAGCACCGGCGCCATGCTGCGCGCCACCTTCTCGATCAGCGCGCGCACCTGCTGCATCGCCAGCGAGTCGCCCACCAAACGATCCAGGGCGGTGGCCGCGCGCGTGTCGGCCAGCGCCTGGGCACTGGGCGCCGCCTTGCGGGGCAGCGGCGCCGGCGCGCGCGGCGTCGGCAGGGTCGGCTCCTGGGTGGCCGCCTCGGAGGGCAGCTGCGAGGGCACGACCGAGGGCAGGCTGGCCGGCATGCGCCCCAGTGCCGAGGCCACCACCATGCGGAACTGGCGCAGGTCCACCGGCTTGGTAAGGTAGTCGTAGGCGCCGGCCTTGAGCGCCTCCACCGCGTTCTCGGCCGAGCCATAGGCAGTGATCACCAGCGTCTTCTCCTGGCGGCCCTGCTGCTCCAGCCAGCGCAGGATGTCCAGGCCGCTGCCATCGGGCAGGCGCATATCGGTGATGACGGCGCTGTAGCGCCTGGCCTTCAGTCGCGCCAGGCCGTCTTCGACGCTGCCCGCGGTGTCCAGCTCATAACCCTCGCGCAGCAGGGTCAGCTCGTAAAGCGTGCGCAGATCGGGCTCATCGTCGACGACCAGAAGGCTGAATGCGGGTGCTGCTGTGCTCATGTCGGGACGGCGTGGGCGGCCACGCGCTTGAGTATGACGGAGAACTCATTGCCGGGCGGCTCCAGCTCGACCCGCCGGGCGTACTCGATGCGCCCGCCATAGCGCTCGCACAACTCGCGGCAGATATAGAGGCCCAGCCCGGAGCCGCGGCTGCGGGTGGAGAAGAAGGGTTCGAACAGATGCCGCTCCACATCCGGCGGTATGGCATCGCCCAGGCTCAGCACCGACAACACCGCCCATTGCTCGGACTGCGCGCGCAGGCTCACCTGCACCGCCCCCGGCAGCTCATGCGCGTGGCGCAGGCCGTTGTCCAGCAGATTGACGAGGATGCGGCGCAGATGCTCGGGCTCGAAGCTGACCTGGATGGCATGCTCGGCCAGTTCCACGCGCAGCAACTCGCTGCGCGGCGCCAGCTCGAGGCCGTTGGTGCGCGCCCAGTCCTGACAGACCTGCGCCACCAGCTCGCTGGCATTCACCGGCATCGGCTCGGGCACCACGCCGGGGGCCACCTCCATGACATCGTCGACGATGCGCTTGAGGCGTTGCACATTGGAAGCCACCATGCCGGTGAGCTGCGCGCTGCGCGCGTCCAGGCCGTCCTCGGCCAGCAGGGCATTGGCCTGGGCGATCGCCGCCAGCGGGTTGCGGATCTCGTGGGCGATGCCCGCCGACACGCGCCCCATCGCGGCCAGCTTCTCCTGGCGGCTGCGCGCCTGCACATTGCGGTTGTCCTCGACAAAGAGCACGCAGAGGTCCTCGCTGGCATCGGACTCGCGCCGGCGCGTGAAGCGCATGCGCACGCGCAGACTGCGCTGCAGCGCGACATGGAATTCCAGCTGCACGTCCCGCCCGGCCTCCGGCCAGACGCCCTCCGCAAAAGCGCGCTCCACCGCCGCCACCAGCGGGGCCCAGGCGAGCACGCCGCGCAGCTGGAACGGCGCGGTGCGCACCATGCCGCCGTCCGACAGCAGCGCCCGCGCGGCCGGGTTGGCGGCACGCACGCGGCCGCGCCGGTCCACCACCAGCACGCCCTCCTGCATCTCGTCGATCACGAGCCGGTTCAGCTCGGCCTGCTGGCGCGCCAGCTCCATGCTGCCGCGCGCGGATTGCTCCTCGCGCGCCAGCCGGCTGGCCAGCTCGCTGGCGAGCAGGCTGACGACGAAGAAGCCGCTGCCCACCAGGCCGGCCTGGGTCAGACGCAGGCCGGCATCCACGCCATGCGCCAGCGACCACAGTGCCGCCCCCAGCAGCACCAGGGTCGCCAGCGCCGCGGTGGCGAGCGCAAACAGCCGGGGCGTCAGCACGCCGGCCATCAACACCGGCATGATGAAGAGCGCGGCAAAGCTGAGGCCGCTGCCCGCGTCCAGCATGTGCAAGGCGCCGAACAGGGCCAGGTCAAAGCCGATGCTGAGCAGCCATTGCCAGCCCGTCAGCCGCGCCAGCTGGCGCGCTGCGCCGGCCTGCACGAAGTTCGACCACAGCCAGAGCCCCAGCGCCTGCGCCGCATAACCCACCGACAGGCCCAGCAGCCAATCGGGCGCCAGCGTGCCGAAGGCGCGCGCCATCAGCTGCGTCGCGGCAAGCGCCAGCCCCAGCGCCGCGCGCGCGCCGAGGAAGGCGCGATACAGGCGCTGGAAGGCATCGCCGCTCGCATCGCCATGCAGGTGACGCGCCGGCTGGAAAAAGAACTGCGAATCGCCGCCCGCGCCCTCCGGCGCCTCATGGGCCAGCCCGCCCCAGTCGGTATCGCCCTGGCTGGGGCCGAACCACGAGGCCTGTGCGTCCGCCCCGGCATCGGGGCCGCGACGCTGGCTGCGCCGGCGCTCGGCACGGCGGCGTTCGGTGCCGCGACGATCGGCCGGGGGCAGGTCTTGCCTCATGCCGGAGGCGGGTTGCGCGCCTCGAAGGCCGCCCTGTGCGCAGCGCTGCAGAACTGCCCGCCGCGGCCGGGCAAGGCGTCCTGCTGCGGCAGATGCAGGCCGCACTCGGCGCAGCTCACCATCGCCTGGGGCTGGGCCGGCGACGGCGCAGGCGCTTCATCGCGCCGCCCAGCCTGTGGCGGCCGCGCGCGCTTCAGGCCCAGCATGTAGAACAGCAGCGCCAGCAAGGCGATCAGGACCAGGAATTTCAACATTCAGACCACTCCCCGCTGCAGCACCACCTCAAGCACAAAGCGCGAGCCGGCATAGGACAGCAGCAGCAGCGCGGCGCCGAAGTAGAGCCAGCGCGTGGCGCGCCGGCCGCGCCAGCCGAACACATGGCGGCCGGTGAGCAGGCCGGTCAGCACCAGCCAGCCCAGCACGGACAGCAGATTCTTGTGGTCCCAGCGCCAATGCGGCGTGAACCACCAGCCCAGCAGCAGGGCCAGCGACAGCACGGTCACGCCCGCGCCCACGAACTGGAAGGTCAGGCGCTCGAGCCTGAGCAAGGGCATGCCCAGCGCCACCACGCCCTGGCCCTTGCGCGAACGCATCTCTCGCTCGGCGCGATTCAGCATCGCGGCATGCAGCACGGCCACACCGAACAAGCCGTACGAGGCCAGCCCCATCACCCAATGCAGCGGCGCCCAGGGCGAGGCGGCCAGCGGCCGGCTCTCGCCCGGAAACGCCCAGGCCAGCAGCACCACGGCCGCCCCCAGCGCCGACAGCACGCGGCGCGCCCCCGGCAGCGGCACGAAGCGGCTCTCCACCAGATAGACGCCCAGCACCAGCCACAGCGTCATCGACAGCGCCGGCGCAAAGCCGAAGCGCGCGCCGGGCTGCGGCAGGCCGATGCCGGCGATGTCCAGCAGCAGCGCCAGCAGGTGCACCGCCCACACCGCCACCAGCATGCCGCGCAGGCCCTGCTGGCGCGTTTCGGCGGTGAAAGCCGCGGCCGTATAGCCGGCCGCGCAGAGCAAACTGAGCCCCGCAAGCCAGGCGCTCACGGACTCTGGAGTGGCGAACGATAAAATCATCGCCACAGTGTACTTATGCGCGACCACCTTCCCGGTGGCGCCTCCCCCCATGGCATCCACCCTGACCGACCGCCTGAGCCTGCTCGTGAAAACGATGCGCGGCCAGGCCCGCATCACCGAAAGCAATGTGCAGGACATGCTGCGCGAAGTGCGCATGGCCCTGCTGGAGGCCGACGTGGCCCTGCCGGTGGTGCGCGACTTCATCGCGCGGGTGAAGGAAAAAGCCCTGGGCGCCGAGGTGGTGGGCTCGCTCTCCCCCGGCCAGGCCCTGGTGGGCATCGTGCACAAGGAGCTTGCCGCCACCATGGGCGAGGGCGTCAGCGACATCAACCTGGCGGCCCAGCCGCCGGCGGTGATCCTGATGGCCGGCCTGCAGGGGGCGGGCAAGACCACCACCACCGCCAAGCTCACCAAGCACCTGATCGAGAAGCGCAAGAAAAAGGTGCTGACGGTCTCGGCCGACGTCTACCGCCCCGCCGCCATCGAGCAGCTCAAGACCGTCACCGCCCAGGCCGGAGGCGAATGGTTCGCCTCCTCACCCGACCAAAAGCCGCGCGAGATCGCGCTGGCGGCGCTGGACTACGCCAAGAAGCATTACTTCGACGTGCTGCTGGTCGACACCGCCGGCCGCCTGGCGATCGATGAGGCCTTGATGGCCGAGATCAAGGAGCTGCACGCCACGCTCAACCCGGTCGAGACCCTGTTCGTGGTGGACGCCATGCAGGGTCAGGATGCGATCAACACCGCCAGGGCCTTCAAGGAGGCCTTGCCGCTCACCGGCGTGATCCTCACCAAGCTGGATGGCGACTCGCGCGGCGGGGCCGCACTCTCGGTGCGTCAGGTCACCGGCGCGCCGATCAAGTTTGCCGGCGTGTCTGAAAAGATCGATGGGCTGGAGGTGTTCGACGGCGAGCGCCATGCCGGCCGCGTGCTGGGCATGGGCGACATCGTGGCCCTGGTGGAAGAGGTCAGCAAGGGCGTGGACCTGGCGGCGGCCGAGAAGCTGGCCGGCAAGCTCAAGAGCGGCAGCGGTTTCGACCTCAACGACTTCCTCGCGCAGATCTCGTCGATGAAGAAGATGGGCGGCCTCTCCAGCCTGATGGACAAGCTGCCTACGCAAATGGCTGCCAAGGCGGGTCAGGCCGACATGGACCGCGCCGAGCGAGACATGAAGCGCATGGAAGGCATCCTGAATGCCATGACGGCCAAGGAGCGCCGCCAACCCGCCCTGTTGATGGACGGTAAGAGCAAGGCCAGCCGCAAGCGCCGCATCGCCGCCGGCGCCGGCGTACAGATCCAGGACGTCAACCGCCTGCTGAATCAGTTCGACCAGATGCAGGGCATGATGAAGAAGATGAGCGGCGGCGGCCTGATGAAGATGATGAAGAAGATGGGCGGGATGAAGGGGCTCAAGGGCATGGGAGGCATGGGCTGAGCCCCTCCCGCCTCACTCCAGCAGCGCCTGCGCGAACTCGCGCGCGCTGAAGGTCTGCAGGTCTTCCAGCTTCTCGCCCACGCCGATGAAGTAGACCGGGATGGGCCGCTCGCGTGCAATCGCCGCCAGCACCCCGCCCTTGGCCGTGCCGTCGAGCTTGGTGACGATCAGGCCGGTGAGGCCCAGCGCATCGTCGAAGGCCTTCACCTGGGTCAGCGCGTTCTGGCCGGTATTGCCATCCACCACCAGCAGCACCTCGTGCGGTGCCTCGGCCTGGGCCTTGCCGATCACGCGGCGTATCTTCTTCAGCTCTTCCATCAGATGCAGCTGGGTGGGCAGGCGGCCGGCGGTGTCGGCAATCACCACATCGCAGCCACGCGCGCGGCCGGCCACCACCGCATCGAAGGTCACCGCCGACGGATCGCCCCCCTCCTGGCTGACGATCTCCACCCGCGTGCGATCGGCCCATACCGAGAGTTGCTCGCGCGCCGCGGCGCGGAAGGTGTCGGCCGCGGCCAGCAACACCTTCTGTTCGGCGTCCGCCAGGTGGCGCGTGAGCTTGCCGATGCTGGTGGTCTTGCCGGCACCGTTCACGCCCACCACCATCACCACGGTGGGCTGATGCTCGCCCACGCTCAGCGCCTTTTCGAGCGGCTTGAGCAGCTCGGTCAGCGACTCGATCAGCAAGCCGCGCACCGCCGAGGGCTCGGTGGCCTTGGCCTCCTTGACGCGCCGCTTCAGGTCCTCGAGCAGGAACTCGGTGGCCTTCACGCCCGCATCGGCCATCAGCAGCGCCGCCTCCAGTTCCTCATACAGCGCGTCGTCGATCTGCGTGCCGGTAAAGACCTGGGCGATGCTGGAGCCCGTCTTGCGCAGCCCCTGCTTGAGTTTCTCCAGCCAGCTCTTGCGCGGCGCGGCTTCGGCCACCACCGGCTGAGTGGATTGCGGCGCAGCGGCTGGCGCCACCAGGTCGGGTGCCGCGGAACTCGCCGGCGGCACTGGCACCAGAACCGGCTCCTGAGCGGGTGTGGCGCCAAACTTCTTCTTGAAGAAACTGAACATGAATGCTGCTTTCGGTGCGCTCTTGGACGAGCTGGAACCCGGCGCGAACAGATATTTTTTGTGACCCTTGCGCGAGTGCTTGCATTGTCCTCGAAAACCTGGCTACAATGGTGGGCTTGAGGCGCTTTAGCTCAGCCGGTTAGAGCGACGGAATCATAATCCGCAGGTCCGGGGTTCGAATCCCTGAAGCGCCACCAAAACACCGACACCCGACCTCACGGTCGGGCACAGACGGCCCGAGGAACCCGCCTTCAAAAGCAAAGTTTCCCGGGCCGTTGTCTTTTCTGGTTAGCATTCCTGACCTCCGCAGCCACTGGACACATACCATGTACCGCTGTGTACTTGCCGCCCTGGCGGCCGCAACGATGAGCCTCTCGGCTCATGCGCAAGTCCATCGCCAGTTTCCCGCCCAAGCCTTGCGCGGCGAGCTGACGGTGCTGCAGCCGCCCGACGTGCTGCTGAACGGCCAGCCAGCGCGCTTGGCACCCGGCAGCCGCATCCGCGGCACCGAGAACCTGCTGCAGATGTCGGCCGCCCTGGTCGGGCAAAAGCTGGTGGTGCATTACACCGTGGACATCTCGGGCCTGCTGATGGACCTGTGGGTCCTCAACGAGGCCGAGCTGGCCAACAAGACCTGGCCCCGCACGCCCCAAGAGGCTGCCAGCTGGCAGTTTGACCGCGCCGCGCAGGTCTGGTCCAAGCCCTGATCCGCCACTGATTCACCAGGCCCGGCGGGCGCGCGCGTCGCCCCGCCCGGTCGGAGCAATGCCATGAGCACGACGAAAAAAGTATTCATCAAGACCTTTGGCTGCCAGATGAACGAGTACGACTCGGACAAGATGGCCGATGTGATGGGCGCCGCCGAAGGCTACGAGCCCACCAACGACGTTGAACAGGCCGACCTGATCCTCTTCAACACCTGCTCGGTGCGTGAGAAGGCGCAGGAGAAGGTGTTCTCCGACCTGGGCCGCGTCAAGCATCTGAAGGCCAAGGGCGTGATGATCGGCGTGGGCGGTTGCGTGGCCAGCCAGGAAGGCGCGGCCATCATCGAGCGCGCGCCCTATGTGGACGTGGTGTTCGGCCCGCAGACCCTGCACCGCCTGCCCGCCATGCTGGCCGCGCGCCGTGAGCAGGCGCGCCCGCAGGTGGACATCAGCTTCCCCGAGATCGAGAAGTTCGACAATCTGCCGCCCGCCAAGGTCGATGGCGGCAGCGCCTTCGTCTCCATCATGGAGGGCTGCTCCAAGTACTGCTCGTATTGCGTGGTGCCCTACACCCGCGGCGAGGAAATGTCGCGGCCCTTCGAGGACGTGCTGACCGAGATCGCCGGCCTCGCCGACCAGGGCGTGAAGGAATTCAATCTGCTGGGGCAGAACGTCAACGCCTACCGCGGCAAGATGGGGGACACCGGCGAATACGCCGACCTGGCCCTGCTGCTCGAATACTGCGCCGAGATCCCCGGCATCGAGCGCCTGCGCTTCACCACCAGCCATCCGAATGAATTCAGCCAGCGCCTCATCGAGGCCTATGGCAAGGTGCCGCAGCTGGTGAACCATCTGCATCTGCCGGTGCAGCACGGCAGCGACCGCATCCTGATGGCGATGAAGCGCGGCTACACGGCGCTGGAGTTCAAGAGCACGATCCGCAAGCTGCGCGCCATCCGGCCCGACATCCGCATCGCCAGCGACTTCATCGTCGGCTTCCCGGGCGAAACCGAGGACGACCATGCCAAGCTGATGAAGCTGGTCGACGACGTAGGCTTCGACGCCTCCTTCAGCTTCATCTTCAGCCCCCGCCCGGGCACGCCGGCGGCGAACCTGGAGGACAGCACGCCGTATGAGACCAAGGTCAGGCGCCTGCAGGAGTTGCAGGCCGTGATCGAGGCCAACACGCTTGCGATCAGCCAGCGCATGGTGGGCACGACGCAACGCATCCTGGTTTCGGGCAACGCCCGCAAGGACGCCAGCGAATTGATGGGGCGCACCGAGTGCAACCGCATCGTCAACTTCAAGGGTCACCCGCGCCTGATGAATCAGCTGATCGATGTGCAGATCAGCCAGGCCTTCGCGCATTCGCTGCGCGCCGAGGTGCCCCTGCAGGCCGAATTGGGCGCGGCCCTCAGCGTTTGAGCGTCAGCCACCATTGAGGCAACACCACGCCCAGCAGCGTCAGGCCGTAGCCCAGCATGGTGCCGTCGCGCGCCAGCCAGGCCAGCGCCACCAGCACCGCCAGGCTACCGCCCAAGCCACCCCACAGCAGCAGGCGGCGCCAGGCCAGGGCATGATGCTCGCGCCGCCAGACGAGCTTGATCGCCAGCGCCATCAGGGCGGCCACGCCCCAGGCGGGCGCGAACAGATTGACCAGGTGCCCGAGGGCGTCGACGAGGTTCACGGTGTGCCCAACGGTTCTGAAAAACAGGCAAGCTTGATGCGCATCAAGTTCGAGAGCGGAAAGCCGGCCCCGGCCGCCCGCAAAGATTCGGCTCAAATTTTATAATCGCCCCATGACGGTCTTCGCTCTCGGCCTGAACCACAACTCCGCGCCCCTGGACCTGCGCGGACGTTTCGCGTTCTCGCTGGAGCAATTGGCGCCCACCCTGCTCGGTTTCCGCGACCAGGTGCAGGCCCATGCCCCCCGCAAGGCCACGCCCGAGGCGGCCATGCTCTCGACCTGCAACCGCACCGAGCTCTATGTGGCCGGCAGCCCGGCCCTGGTGCAACCCACGGTGGCCTGGCTGGCCGAGGTGGGCGGCGTGGGCAGTTCGGCGCTGATGGACCATGCCTATGTGATGGAGGGTAGCGCCGCGGCGCGCCACGCCTTCCGCGTGGCCAGCGGCCTGGATTCAATGGTGCTGGGCGAGCCGCAGATCCTGGGCCAGATGAAGCAGGCGGTGCGCGAGGCCGACCAGGCCGGCACCCTGGGCACCACCTTGCACCAGCTGTTTCAGCGCAGCTTCTCGGTGGCCAAGGAAGTGCGCAGCTCCACCGAGATCGGCGCCCACTCCATCAGCATGGCGGCCGCCTCGGTGCGCCTGGCAGCCCAGCTGTTCGAGGATCTCAGCGCAATCAAGGTTCTCTACGTTGGCGCCGGCGAAATGATCGAACTGGTGGCCACCCATTTCGCGGCCAAGAACCCCAAGGCCATGGCGGTGGCGAACCGCACGCTGGAGCGCGGCGAGAAGCTGGCCGGCCATCTGGGTGCCGAGGCGATGCGCTTGTCGGACCTGCCCGATCGCCTGCACGAATTCGACGCGGTGATTTCCTGCACCGCCAGCAGCCTGCCGTTGATCGGCCTGGGCGCGGTGGAGCGGGCGCTGAAGAAGCGCAAGCGCAAGCCCATGTTCATGGTCGATCTGGCCGTGCCGCGCGACATCGAGCAGGAAGTCGCCCAGCTGGACGACGTGTATCTCTACACCGTCGACGATCTGGCGCAGCTGGTGCAATCTGCCGGTGAAAAGCGCCAGGCCGCCGTCGAGCAGGCCGAGGCCATCATCGAGAACGGCGTGCAGAGCTTTGTGCACTGGCTGGGCCAGCGCCACACCGTGCCGCTGATCCAGGCTCTGAATGCCCAGGCCGATGACTGGCGCGCCCTCGAGATCCAGCGCGCCCGCAAGCTGCTGGCGCGCGGCGAGGACGTCGAGGCGGTGCTGGAAGCACTCTCGCGCGGCCTCACCCAGAAGATGCTGCATGGCACCTTGGCCGAGTTGCACGCCGCCGACGGCGAACAGCGCGTGGCCCTGGCGCATACCGTCTCGCGCCTGTTCCTGCGCAAGAGCACCCGCGACCCGGCCGAGCATTAGCGGCGCTGCACCAGCCCGCAACCCCGCGCCCGCATGCTGGGCGCGGCCTTCGTGCTCCAGCCCCCTGACGCTCCCATGAAAGACTCCCTGCGCCAGCAGTTCGAACGCCTTGGCTTCCGACTGCACGAACTCGACTCCACCCTGGCCGACGGCTCCATCGCCGCCGACATGAAGCGCTACCGCGCCCTCACCAAGGAACAGTCCGAAGTCTCGGACCTGGTGACGCGCTACCAGACCTATCTGCAGCGCGAGCGCGACCTGATCGCCGCACGCGAACTGCTGTCCGACCCCGAGGTGGCCGAGATGGCGCGCGAGGAAATCGGCAGCGCCGAGGCCGATCTCGCGCGCCTGCACGAAGAACTCCAGCTGGCCCTGCTGCCGCGCGATCCGGATGACGAGCGCCCGGCCTTTCTGGAAATCCGCGCCGGCGCCGGTGGCGATGAATCGGCACTGTTCGCGGGCGATCTCGCGCGCATGTACATGCGCTTCGCGGAAAGCCAGGGCTGGCGCACCGAAATCCTCTCGGCCAATGAATCCGATCTGGGCGGCTACAAGGAACTGGTGCTGCGCATCGAAGGCCCCTCGGTCTACGGCCGGCTCAAGTTCGAATCGGGCGGGCATCGCGTGCAACGCGTGCCGGCCACCGAATCGCAGGGGCGCATCCATACCAGCGCCTGCACCGTGGCAGTGATGCCGGAACCCGACGAGGCCGAGGAGATCCAGCTCAACCCAGCCGAGCTGCGCATCGACACCTTCCGCGCCAGCGGTGCTGGCGGCCAGCACGTCAACAAGACCGACAGCGCGATCCGCATCACCCACCTGCCCACCGGCCTGGTGGCCGAATGCCAGGACGACCGCAGCCAGCACCGCAACAAGGCCAAGGCCATGGCCGTGCTGGCCGCCCGCCTGCGCGACAAGGACAAGAACGAGCGCGCCGCCAAGGAGGCTGCCACGCGCAAGAGCCTGATCGGCAGCGGCGACCGCAGCGACCGCATCCGCACCTACAACTTTCCGCAGGGCCGGCTCACCGACCACCGCATCAACCTGACGCTCTACAAGCTGGGCGCCATCATGGACGGCGACCTGGGCGACGTTGTACAGGGCCTGCAACAGGCCCAGGCTGCCGAGCAGCTGGCCACCTTGGAAGGCCGGGCATGACCGTCGCCGAGGCCCTGGCACAGGCCCGCGCGGCCGGCCTGGAGCGCCTGGAAGCCCAGCTGCTGCTGGCGCAGCTGCTGCAGTGCGATCGCTCCTGGCTGATCGCCCATGACGACGCCACCGTGCCGCCGGCCTTGAGCGCGCGCTTTGCGGATTGGCTGGCGCAGCGCCTCGACGACGTGCCGCTGGCCTATCTGGCGGGCGAAAAGGAATTCCATGGCCTGCGCCTGCAGGTCAGCCCCGCCACGCTGGTGCCGCGCCCCGACACCGAGCTGCTGGTGGATTGGGCATTGGAGCTGCTGCAGGCCAGCAGCCTGGCCACGCCGCGGGTGCTGGACCTGGGCACCGGCAGCGGTGCGATCGCGCTGGCCATCAAGCACCGCTGCCCCCGCGCCGAGCTGCATGCCTCGGACCGCAGCCCCGCGGCGCTGGCCGTCGCGGCGGCGAATGCGCAGCGCCTGGGGCTGGCCGTGCAGTTCCATTTGGGCAGTTGGTGGGAGCCCTTCGCCGGGCAGCGCTTCGACCTGATCGTCAGCAACCCGCCCTATATCGCCGGCGATGACCCGCATTTGCGGGCGCTGCGGCATGAACCGCTGGCGGCGCTGACACCGGGTGGCGATGGCCTGGCCGACCTGGCCCGCCTGGCCCAGGGCGCACCGGCGCATCTGCGGCCGGGTGGCCATCTGCTGCTGGAGCATGGCTACGACCAAGCCCCGGCCGTCGCGGCCGCGCTACAGGCGGCAGGGTTTGCCGACGTCGATTGCCGGCGCGACCTGGGCGAGCAGCAACGTGCCAGCGGGGGCCGCTGGCCGGGCTGAAGCCGCGCCTGGGCAAGCCCGCAACAGAAAGCCCAACACCGTGCAATTTGCGCTGCACAAGGGCCGGGCCGGGGCGTAGCATCAAGCTCCGAGGGTCACGCAATGCGCGCCCTCCTCCACGCACCGGGAGATCGTCATGCGGGTCATAGCTCGAGTTTCACGCACTCATCTGGCGGGGCTCTTGATGGCTGTTGCGGGACTGTGTGCCGCCCACAGCGCCTGGGCCGACAACGGGCTCAAGCTGGAGCCCCAGGGCCTGGGACGCTGGCAGGCCCGCATCCAGTTGAGCAGCCAGGACGTCAACATCGGCCTGCTGGCCGAACCGCTGCGCAGCGGCGGCTCGCGCCTGCTGAGCGCCAATCTGCTGGGCGACTACTACCTCACCGGTTCGGGCCTCGGCCATGGCATCCAGGGCGGCCTGCGCGCCACCGGCGGTCTGCTGATGGGGCCACTGTCGCTCTCACAAAGCAGTTCGGGCCTGGCACTGGGCCAGGGCGCCGCGCTGCAGAGCCAGAATTTCGCGTTGGGGCAACGCAGCGTCAGCATGCTGTCGGGCGCCGAGCGCGGCGATCCGAGCGCCTCGCTGTCCTATCTAGGCATCGGCTATACAGGGCACTCCTTGCGTGGCGGCTGGGGTTTCAGTGCCGACCTGGGGCTGGTGGGTGGCGGCTATGGCGGCTTCCGTCTGGGCCAGAGCAGCGCCCAGGCGGTGGAAGATCTGCTGCGCGACATGCGCTACAAGCCGGTGCTGCAGCTGGGCCTGTCATACAGCTATTGAGCCAGCATCCGCCCACGCCGCGCGTCCGGGCATTGCCCCTCGCCGATAATGGCCGCCATGCGCGGCCATTGTTTTTTTATCCGCGGCCGCAGCGCCCTCCAACCCTGCAAGGACTAGACGACATGAGCGACGTTCAACAACGCATTGACAGCCTGGTGAAGAGCAACCGCGTGGTGCTGTTCATGAAGGGCACGGCCCAGTTTCCGATGTGCGGCTTCTCCGGCCGCGCCATCCAGATCCTCAAGGCCTGCGGCGTCAATGACCTGAAGACCTTCAACGTGCTGGAAGACGAGGAAGTGCGCCAGGGTATCAAGGACTACGCCAGCTGGCCCACCATTCCGCAGCTGTACGTGAACGGCGAGTTCGTGGGCGGATCGGACATCATGATGGAGATGTACGAGGCCGGCGAGCTGCAGCAGATGCTGGGCCAGCAGGCCTGAGGCATGCGGCAACGCCTGGTTGTCGGCATCACGGGCGCCACCGGCGCGGCCTATGGCTTGCGGCTGCTGCAGCGCGCGCGCGAGCTGGGCGCGGAGACCCATCTGATACTCACCCCGGCCGGGGTGCTGAATGCCCATCATGAGCTGGGGCTGAGCCGCGACGCGCTGGAGCGCGAAGCGGATGCGGCTTACGCGCCCGGCGATGTGGGCGCCTGTGTGGCCAGCGGCAGCTTTGCCAGCACCGCCATGGTGGTGGCGCCCTGCTCGATGAAGAGCCTGGCCGCCATCGCGCATGGCTTTGGCGACAACCTGCTGACGCGCGCGGCCGACGTCACCCTGAAGGAACGCCGCCGCCTCATCCTGATGGTGCGCGAGACGCCCTTCAACCTGGCGCATCTGCGCAATATGACGGCGGTCACCGAGATGGGCGGCATCATCTTTCCGCCCCTGCCGGCCTTCTATCATCACCCGCAAAGCATCGCCGAGATGGTCAACGAGAGTGCCGAGCGGGTGCTGGAACTGGCCGGCCTGGTGGGCGCCACGCCCAAGAGCTGGCAGGGCCTGCGCTGATCAGCGCTCCTCCGGCAGCAGCCATTTGCGCCGGTTGGCGAACACCGCATTCGGATATTCGGGCCGGCCGCGGCTGCCGTTGTAGCGGCCCAGGGCGAGGAACATATCGCCCTGTTCGCGGTCCAGGTAGTGGCGCAGGATCACGCAGCCAAAGCGCAGATTGGTCTGCATATGGAACAGCCTGGAGGCCTGGCCATCGCCGATGGACTTGGCCCAGAAGGGCATCACCTGCATATAGCCGCGCGCGCCGGCCACGCTGATGGCGTATTTGCGGAAACCGCTTTCCACTTCCACCAGGCCCAGCACCAGGGCGGGCTCCAGCCCGGCCCGCTTGGCCTCGTACCAGACGGTCTCAAGGAACTCGATGCGGGTGAGCGCCTCGCTCTTGCGGCTCTTCAGGCGCTCGCTCATCACGCCCAGCCAGCGCAGATAGGCCAGACGGGTATCGGTGGAATCGAAGCGTGGCTTGGGCGGCGCGCTGTTGGCGATCGCCGAGGAGAGCGCCGAGCGCACCTGGTCCTGCAGCGGCTCCTCGATCTGTGCGCCGGCCCAGCCACGACCGGGCAGCGCCAGCCCCGCCAGCGCTGCGAAGAACAGGCCGCGACGCTTCAAAGCTTGAGCTTGCCCTTCAGATGGGCCAGCACCTCGGCCAGCGCCAGCTTGGTAGCCTCGGCGTCACGGCGGCCCTGGTACTCGACCTGGCCTTCCTTGAGGCCACGATCGGACAGCACCACGCGATGCGGCACGCCCACCAGCTCCCAGTCGGCAAACATGGCACCGGGGCGCTCGCCGCGATCATCCAGCAGCACATCGACGCCAAGGGCTTGCAACTCGTCGTGCAGGCGCTCGGCCGCCAGCTTCACTTCCTCGCTGCGGTCCATGCCGATCGGGCACAGCACCACGGTGAAGGGCGCGATCGCATCCGGCCAGATGATGCCGCGCGCATCGTGGTTCTGCTCGATGGCGGCGCCCAGGATGCGGGTCACGCCGATGCCGTAGCAGCCCATCTCCATCGGCTGGGGCTTGCCGTTCTCGTCCAGGAAATTGGCGTTCATCGCGGCTGAGTACTTGGTGCCCAGATAGAACACATGGCCCACCTCGATACCACGCTGGATCGCCAGCACGCCCTTGCCGTCCGGCGAGGGATCGCCCACCACGACGTTGCGGATGTCGGCCACCAGGTCGGGCTCGGGCAGGTCACGCGCCCAGTTGGCACCGGTGTAGTGGAAGTCGGCCTCATTGGCGCCACAGACGAAGTCCGACATCTGGGCCACGGTGCGGTCGGCCACGATCTTGACCGGCTTCTTCAGACCGATCGGGCCCAGATAGCCCGGCTTGCAGCCGAAGTGGTCGTCGATCTCGGCCACGCTGGCGAAGCGGAAGCCTCCCTTCAGCCCTTCGACCTTGCCCGCCTTGACCTCGTTGAGCTCGTGATCGCCACGCACCAGCAGCAGCCAGACGGTGGACTTGACGATGACGCCCTGCTCATCGAGCTCGTCGGTGGCGAGCACCAGGGACTTGACGGTCTGCGTCAGCGGCAGGCCCAGCAGCGCCGCCACGTCCTCGCAAGTGGCCTTGCCCGGGGTCGGCGTCTTCACCAGCGCCTGTGCGGCCGTGCCGCGCGCGTCCAGCAGGGCCACGGCCTCGGCCAGCTCGATGTTGGCGGCGAAATCGCTGCTCGGGCAGTAGACGATGGCGTCTTCGCCGGTATCGGCGATCACCTGGAATTCGTGGGAACGATCACCGCCAATGGCGCCGGTATCGGCGGCGACGGCGCGGTACTGCAGGCCGAGGCGATCGAAGATCTTGCAGTAGGCGCCGTACATGTTCTCGTAGCTGCGCCCGGCGGAGGCGACATCGCGATCGAAGGAGTAAGCGTCCTTCATGGTGAACTCGCGGCCGCGCATGATGCCGAAGCGCGGCCGGCGCTCGTCACGGAACTTGGTCTGGATGTGATAGAAATTCTTGGGCAGCTGCTTGTAGCTGCGCAGTTCCTGCCGGGCGATATCGGTGATCACCTCTTCGGAAGTCGGCTGGATGATGAAGTCGCGGTCATGGCGATCCTTCACGCGCAGCAGCTCGGGGCCCATCTTGTCGAAACGCCCGGTCTCCTGCCACAGCTCGGCCGGCTGCACCACCGGCATCAGCAGCTCCACCGCGCCGGCGCGGTTCATCTCCTCGCGGATGATGGCCTCGACCTTGCGGATCACACGCAGCCCCATGGGCATGTAGTTGTAGATACCGGCCCCCAGGCGCTTGATCATGCCGGCGCGCATCATCAGCTTGTGGCTCACCACCTCGGCATCGGCGGGCGCTTCTTTGAGCGTGGAAATGAAGAACTGGGAGGCTTTCATCGGAACGGGACTGAGGTGTGGGCGCATCCAGGGTCAGGTCTGAACGCACGGGGGTCTGAGGGTAAGCGAGGATCATGCAGGACCGTGGGCCCAATGCAATAATCAAACCAACTATAGATTTGAGGTTGATTATGCTCGACCGTGAAGGCTTCCGGCCCAACGTCGGCATCATCCTGCTCAACCACAGGAACGAAGTGTTCTGGGGTAAGCGCATCCGCACCCATTCCTGGCAGTTCCCGCAAGGGGGCATCAAGCATGGCGAAACGCCCGAGCAGGCGATGTTCAGAGAGCTCCATGAAGAGGTGGGGCTGAGGGCCGAGCATGTGCGCATCATTGCGCGCACACGCGACTGGCTGCGCTACGAAGTGCCCGAGCACTTCATACGGCGCGACGCGCGCGGACATTACCGCGGGCAAAAGCAGATCTGGTTTCTGCTGCAGTTGATGGGCCGCGACAGCGACATGAATCTGCGCGCCACCGACCACCCCGAGTTCGATGCCTGGCGCTGGAACGAGTACTGGGTTCCGCTGGAAGCGGTGATCGAGTTCAAGCGCGGCGTCTACCAGATGGCGCTGACCGAGCTGGCGCGCTTCCTGCCACGCATGAACCACCACAACCGCTACCTGCGCGCCGGCATGCGCCCGCAGCATCGCGGCGAAGGCGGGCGCGGGCCGCATGACGCTGCCGGTGAGCATGAGCAGCATGCCCCCGAGGACGCCGGCGAGACGCCCAAAGATCCGGCTTAGCGCAGCACCAGGTTGTCGCGGTGGATGAGTTCGGGCTCGGCCGCATAGCCGAGCACGCCCTCGATCTCGAACGAGGGCTTACGCGCAATCAGGCGCGCCTCGGCACTTGAATAGTTGGTGAGCCCACGCGCCAGCTCGGCGCCGCTGGCATCCCTCACGGCGATCACATCGCCGCGATGGAATTCGCCCTGCACCTCGTAGACGCCGATCGGCAAGAGGCTCTTGCCCTCGTCGCGCAGCTTGGCGGCAGCGCCAGCATCGACGAGCACGGCGCCGCGCATCTGCAGATGGTCAACCATCCATTGCTTGCGCGCCGCGAGCTTTTGCGTACTGGCCAGCAGCGCCGTGCCGATGGCTTCGCCCGCGGCCAGCCGCAACAGCACATCCGGCTCACGCCCCCAGGCGATCACGGTGTTGGCGCCACTGCCAGCGGCACGCTTGGCGGCCAGGATCTTGGTGATCATGCCGCCGCGGCCAATGCTGGAGCCGGCACCACCGGCCATCTGCTCCAGCTCGGGCGTGCCCGCAATCGCTTCATCGATGAAGCGCGCGGCTGGATCCTTGCGTGGATCGGCCGAGTACAGGCCGCGCTGATCGGTCAGGATCACCAGGGCATCGGCCTCCACCAGGTTGGCGACCAGCGCACCCAGGGTGTCGTTGTCGCCGAACTTGATTTCGTCGTTGACGACGGTGTCGTTCTCGTTGATGACCGGCAGCACACGGTGCTGCAGCAGCGTCAGCAGGGTGGAACGCGCATTCAGATAGCGTTCGCGATCGGCCAGGTCGGCATGCGTGAGCAGCACCTGGGCGCTGCCCATGCCCTGCTCGCGCAGCTTGCTCTCGTACATCTGCGCCAGGCCCATCTGGCCGACGGCCGCAGCCGCCTGCAGTTCATGCACTTCCTTGGGCCGCGTCACCCAGCCCAGGCGCTTCATGCCTTCGGCAATCGCACCGCTGGACACCATCACCAGCTCACGCCCCTGCGCCGCCAAGGCAGCGAGTTGACGGCACCAGTTGCCGATCGCCTCGGCATCGACGCCGCGCCCCTCGTTCGTCACCAGGCTGGAACCCACCTTGACGACGATGCGGCGCGCATTCTTCAGCGGCCCCTGGCTCATGCCTGCTCCTGCTCGCCGCCCTCCACAGGCGTGAAGCGCGGATCGACTTCCACATGCACGCGCTGGGCCTCGGCGACATGCTCATAGATCGCATGGATCAAGGGCTGGCAGCCTTCGCGCGTAAGGGCGGAGATTTCGAACACCGGGCCCTTCCACTTGTAGCGCTTGACGAAGTCCTTCACGCGCGCGGCACGCTCCTCTGCCGGCACCATGTCCAGCTTGTTGAGCACCAGCCAGCGCGGCTTGTCGTACAGGGCCTGGTCGTACTTCTTCAACTCGCCCACGATGGCCTTGGCCTCCGCCACCGGATCCACGGCCGGATCGAACGGCGCCAGGTCGACCACATGCAGCAGCAGTCGCGTGCGCTGCAGGTGGCGCAGGAATTGGTGACCCAGGCCGGCGCCTTCGGCGGCGCCCTCGATCAGCCCGGGGATATCGGCCACCACAAAACTCTTCTCGGGCGCGACACGCACGACGCCGAGGTTGGGGTGGAGGGTCGTGAACGGGTAGTCGGCAATCTTGGGCCGGGCGTTGGAGACCGCCGAGATCAGCGTCGACTTGCCGGCATTGGGCTGGCCCAGCAACCCCACATCAGCCAGCACGCGCAGCTCAAGCTTGAGCTTCTTGGCCTCGCCGGGCCAACCGGGCGTCTTCTGGCGCGGCGCGCGGTTCGTGCTGCTCTTGAAGTGCAGATTGCCAAAGCCACCGTCACCGCCCTTGGCGATGAGAATTTTCTCGCCCGGCTCCAGCAACTCGGCGATCACCGTATCGGTCTCAACATCCTTGATGATGGTACCCACCGGCATGCGCAGCACGATGTCGTCGGCCGCGGCGCCGTACTGATCGGAGCCTCGCCCTGCCTCGCCATTGCGCGCCTCGTGGCGGCGCGCGTAGCGGTAATCGATCAGGGTATTGAGGTTCAGGTCGCCAACGGCAAACACGCTGCCACCACGACCACCGTCGCCACCGTCCGGTCCGCCGAAGGGAATGAACTTCTCGCGGCGAAAGCTCGCACAGCCGGCACCACCATTGCCGGCCACAACATCGATAGTGGCTTCGTCTACGAACTTCATGTCAGATCCCTTGAGCCCGGGCGGGGCTATGGTAAGCCAGGCCCCTCAAGGAGCCCGACTCGATGCAGCCGTAGAAAAACAAAAGCCCCGGACTGAGCCGGGGCTGTTGCTGCACGGTGTGGCCGGCTGCTGCCACCCCACCGCGACCGCTGGTCCGAAAAACTTAGACCGGCGTGACGATGACCGTCGAACGGCTCTTTTCGCCCTTGATGGCGAACGAGACCTGACCGTCGATCAGCGCGAACAGCGTGTGGTCCTTGCCCATGCCGACGTTCGTGCCGGCGTGGAACTTGGTACCGCGCTGACGCACGATGATGGAACCTGCAGAGATAGTCTGGCCGCCATAGACCTTCACACCCAGCATCTTCGGTTTGGAATCGCGGCCGTTTCGTGTGGAACCGCCGCCCTTTTTCTGTGCCATGGATTAACTCCTTGAACTGTTGGCGAAAGCCGGATTAGCCATTCACCGCGCTGATTTCCAGCTCGGTATACGTTTGGCGATGGCCCTGGCTCTTCTTGTAGTGCTTGCGACGACGCAGCTTGAAGATGCGCACCTTGTCGTGCTTGCCCTGTGCCACAACAGTGGCTTTGACGCTTGCGCCAGCAACCAAGGGAGTGCCAACCTTGAGTTCAGCGCCGTTTCCGACAGCCAGAACCTGGTCGATCACAATCTCTTGGCCAACATCCGCAGCAATCTGTTCTACCTTGATCTTTTCGCCAGCAGCAACTTTGTATTGCTTGCCGCCGGTTTTTATGACCGCGTACATATCAGCCCTTTCAGTGAAACCACTCGCCGCCAATGATTGACGGCAAGCCTTGACTACGCCCATGACCTGAGCGCAGAGCCCGCGAGTGTAGCACAGGCGTTAACCCTGAATCAAGCGGCATTGCCGGCCTGTCTGAGGCGCGCCGCGCCGCGCGGCCGGAGCGAACTTGGGCCTCCCACGAGCTTCCTATAATGACCGCTTCGCCCCAAAGTGAGCTGAGAGTGCAAGACCTGTCTGCCTCGTCCCCTGTTGCTGAGGTTCTGGCCGCGCTGAACGCGGAAATGCGCGAGGTGGATGCCGTGATTGCGCGCCGCCTCACCTCCGATGTCGCCCTGATCAATCAGATTGCCGGCTACATCGTGCATGCTGGCGGCAAGCGCATGCGGCCAAAGCTGGTACTGCTATTCGCCAACGCGCTTGGCTATACCCAGCACGAGCGCTTTGAACTTGCCGCCGTGGTGGAGTTCATCCACACCGCGACCCTGCTGCACGACGACGTCGTCGACGAGTCGTCGTTGCGGCGCGGCAAGCAGACGGCCAACGCCCTGTTCGGCAATGCCGCCAGCGTGCTGGTGGGGGACTTCCTGTATTCGCGCGCCTTCCAGATGATGGTCTCGGCCAACAGCCTGCGCGTGCTGGAGGTACTCGCAGACGCGACCAATGTGATCGCCGAGGGCGAGGTCCTGCAGCTGATGAACATGCACGACCCGGACATCAGCGTCGAGAGTTATCTGCGCGTCATCCGCTTCAAGACCGCCAAGCTGTTCGAAGCAAGTGCGCGCCTGGGCGCCGTGCTGGCCAACAGCACGCCGGAGATCGAAGACGCTTGCGCCGGCTATGGCCGTGCACTCGGCACCGCCTTCCAGCTCATCGACGACGTGCTTGACTACGAGGGCGACACGCAAGCCCTGGGCAAGAACATCGGCGACGATCTGCGCGAGGGCAAGCCCACGCTGCCACTGCTGATCGCCATGAACCGCAGCAGTGCCGAGGAACGCGATCTGATACGTCACGCCATCGAACAGGGTGAGGTCGCACGCTTGGCCGACATCGTGGCCATCGTGCGACGCACGGGCGCCCTTGAAGCCACGCGCGACGCGGCGCGTGCCGAGGCAGCACTCGCGCAACAATGCTTAAATGCATTACCACTTAACAAATGGCGAGAAGCTCTGCTAGAATTCGCCGTTCAGTCAATCGACCGCTCGTTCTGAGCGATCAAGAAGACAGTGACGACACTCCGCAGCAGTGGATCAGTCGGAACAAATCGGGGTGTAGCTTAGCCTGGTAGAGCGCTACGTTCGGGACGTAGAGGCCGGAGGTTCGAATCCTCTCACCCCGACCAGGTCTTCTCAATTTCCATTCCCAGCCCTGGCGCCATGATGCAAATCAGCATCACTGGCAACGGCCGTGCGCGCATTCCGTGCGCTTACACACATTTCCACCGATTGCCCCCTTGCATGGTGGGTATACAGTGTGGCCATTGCTGAGTAAGCGCGCACCCGGTGCGCCTCTCGCCTCCGACTACCGAGCACAGCGAATCACGGCACGTGGATACAACCCTGGCTGACCCGCCCCATTCCGCCCTCTCGGGGGTGGCTCGCGTGTTGGTGCACGCGGGCAAGCTGCAGGCCAAGGCCGCAGAGGATCTGGTACGGCAATCCAAGGAGAAGAAGTCCAGCTTCGTGAGCGCCGTGATCGCGTCGGGCGCGATCTCCTCGGCTGACTTGGCGCATACGCTGGCGACGGCGCTGGCTGTGCCACTGATGGACTTGAATGCGGTAGATGCCCAGCGCCTGCCGCAGAACATCATCGACAACAAGCTGGCTCAGCAATACCAGGTTCTGGTGCTCGGCCGCCGCGGCAACCGCCTTTTCATCGGCGGTGCCGACCCGACCGAACCCGAAGTCGTCGAGCGCATCAAGTTCGCCACCCAGCTGTCGCCCGAATGGGTGATCGTCGAGTACGACAAGATCACCAAGATTCTGCAAGGCTCGGCGACCAGTGCCGCGGAGGCCCTGGAGAGCATTGCTGGCGGCGATTTCGACTTCGACATCGCCGAAGAGGAAGGCCCGACGCAACAAGAAGCGCAGGACATGGCCGACGTGGAGGACGCACCGGTGGTGCGCTTCCTACAGAAAATGCTGGTGGATGCCATCAATCTGCGCGCCTCGGACTTGCACTTCGAGCCCTATGAGTACCACTACCGGGTGCGGTTCCGCGTGGACGGTGAATTGCGCGAGATCACGCAGCCGCCCATTGCGATCAAGGACAAGCTGGCCTCGCGCATCAAGGTGCTGTCGAGGCTGGACATTGCCGAGCGCCGCGTGCCGCAAGACGGGCGCATGAAGCTGAAGTTCGGTGCCAAGGCGATCGACTTCCGCATCAGCACGCTGCCCACCTTGTTCGGCGAGAAGATCGTGATCCGGATTCTGGATCCGTCCTCGGCCAAGTTGGGCATCGAGGCGCTGGGCTACGAGAAGATCGAGAAGGAGCGGCTGCTGGCCTGCATCTCGCGCCCCTATGGCATGGTGCTGGTCACCGGCCCGACGGGTTCGGGCAAGACGGTCTCGCTCTACACCTGCCTGAACATCCTGAACCAGCCGGGCGTGAACATCTCGACGGTCGAGGATCCTGCCGAAATCAACCTGCCCGGCATCAACCAGGTGAACGTGAACGACAAGGCCGGACTGACCTTCGCAGCAGCGCTAAAGTCCTTCCTGCGCCAGGATCCCGACATCATCATGGTGGGCGAGATCCGCGATCTTGAGACCGCCGACATTGCCATCAAGGCGGCGCAAACGGGCCATATGGTGATGTCCACCCTGCACACCAACGACGCGCCGACCACGCTCACGCGCTTGCTCAATATGGGTGTGGCCCCCTTCAACATCGCCTCCAGCGTGCTGCTCATCACCGCACAGCGCCTGGCCAGGCGCTTGTGCGAGAACTGCAAGACCTTGGCGGAGTTCCCGCGCGAGGCGCTGCTGCGTGCCGGCTTCGCCGAGACCGATCTGGATGGCAGCTGGAAGCCCTATCGCGCGGTCGGCTGCTCGAGTTGCAACAACGGCTACCGCGGCCGCGTCGGCCTCTACCAGGTGATGCCCATCACCGAGGCCATCCAGCGCATCATCCTCTCGGAAGGCACCTCCATGGACATCGCCGTGCAGGCGCAATCCGAGGGCGTGCGCGACCTGCGCCAGTCCGGCCTCGTAAAGGTACGCGCCGGCGTCACGACGCTCGAAGAGGTGCTGGCGGCAACCAATGAATAAGGGCCCATCGGGCCCCGACAACAACTGTGGGTGCAATCCCAGGAGGTGTTATGGCGACCAATTCCAGCGCCAAGCCGGCCAATGAGGCCATCTACGAGTGGGAAGGCAAGGACAGGAACGGCAAGGTCGTGCGCGGTGAGTTGCGCGCCGGCGGCGAAGCCATGGTCAGCGCCACCCTGCGTCGCCAAGGCATTCTGGTCAGCAAGGTCAAGAAGCGCCGCACCGCGGGCGGCACCAATATCAAACAAAGGGATATTGCCGTGTTCACGCGCCAACTCGCCACCATGATGCGCGCTGGCGTGCCACTGCTGCAGTCTTTCGAGATCGTGGCGCGCGGCAGCCCCAACCCCAAGCTGACGCGCTTGCTCACCGATATCAAGCAGGACGTGGAAACGGGGACTAGCCTGTCCGCCTCGTTTCGCAAGCACCCGATGTACTTCGACGCCCTGTACTGCAATTTGGTGGAAGCGGGCGAAACCGGCGGCATCCTGGA
Organism: Paucibacter sediminis; assembly: GCF_030254645.1. NCBI lineage: Bacteria > Pseudomonadati > Pseudomonadota > Betaproteobacteria > Burkholderiales > Sphaerotilaceae > Roseateles > Paucibacter sediminis. The sequence continues at coordinate 2,795,125 of NZ_CP116346.1, read as the reverse complement.
AGCCCTGCTCGATCGCCTGGCGATTTACCAGGAAAAGACCGTCGCGCTGAAGAACAAGATCAAGTCCGCGTTGACCTATCCCGTGGCGGTCATGATCGTGGCGTTTGTGGTCACCGCAGTGATCATGATTTTCGTGGTGCCCTCGTTCAAGGACGTCTTCACATCCTTCGGGGCCGATCTGCCCGCGCCCACCTTGATGGTGATCGCGATGTCGGAGTTCTTCGTCAGCTACTGGTGGGCCATATTCGGCGGTCTGGGTGGCGGTATCTACTTCTTCATCCAGTCCTGGAAGCGCTCCGAGAAGATGCAGAAGACCATGGATCGCCTCTTGCTCAAGATCCCCGTGTTTGGCGATCTGCTTTACAAGTCAGCCGTCGCGCGTTGGACGCGCACGTTGGCAACCATGTTTGCCGCCGGCGTTCCACTGGTCGAAGCACTGGATTCGGTGGGCGGGGCCTCGGGCAACGCCGTATTTGCCGAGGCCACGGAAAAAATTCAGCGTGACGTCTCCACCGGCTCGGCGCTCACCACCTCGATGCAGACCACCGGGATCTTCCCGAGCATGGTGTTGCAAATGGCCGCCATCGGCGAGGAGTCCGGCTCGCTGGACCATATGCTGAGCAAGGCGGCGGAGTTCTACGAGGATGAGGTGGACGAGGCCGTGAAGGCGCTCTCCAGCCTGATGGAGCCATTTATCATCGTGTTTCTCGGCACGATCATTGGCGGCATCGTGGTCGCGATGTATCTGCCCATCTTCAAGCTGGGTCAGGTGGTCTGAGGAATGGCGACGACAACCGAACTCCAATGGCTGCTGTCACCCTGGGTCCTGGGCGTGCTGGGCCTGTGCATCGGCAGCTTTCTCAACGTCGTGGTGCACCGCCTGCCCCGCATGATGGAGCGCCAATGGCTCACTGACGCGGCCGCCCAATTGAGCGATGAGGAGGTGCTGCTGCAGGGCGCGCAACTGGGCAAGGCCGAAGCCGGCGCACTGGCCAAGGCCAGCGCAGCGCTGGCCACCAAGCTTGAGCAGCTCCCCGCACTGGGCATCGCCATGCCGCGCTCGCGCTGCCCTCACTGCGGGCACCAGCTCAAGTGGCACGAGAACATCCCGCTATTGGGTTACGCCATGCTGCGTGGGCGCTGCTCGGCCTGCCTGGCGCCGATCTCGGCGCGCTACCCCTTCATCGAGCTGCTTACCGGGCTGATGTTTGCCGGACTGTCGTGGCATTTTGGCCCTGAGCCCAGCACACTGCTCTGGTGCGCCTTCGCTGCCGCACTGCTGGCACTGGCAGCGATCGACTGGGACACCACCCTGCTGCCCGATGCCATCAACCAGCCCCTGCTCTGGGCTGGCCTGCTGGTGGCCTTGCTGGGCTGGACCATTCCCCTGCAGGCCGCGCTGACCGGCGCCCTAGTGGGTTATCTGTCGCTCTGGTCGGTCTACTGGCTGTTCAAGCTCACCACCGGCAAGGAGGGCATGGGCTACGGAGACTTCAAGCTGCTGGCAGCGCTGGGCGCCTGGCTAGGCTGGCAGATGATCCTGCCCATCGTGCTGGGGGCGTCGGTGATCGGCGCAGTGGTCGGCATTGCCATGAAGCTGAATGCCAAGCTGCGCGAGGGCCGCTATGTACCCTTCGGCCCCTTCCTCGCGGGCGCCGGCCTGGTGGTGCTGTTCGCCGGCCAGGCACGCGTGCTGGGGTGGCTGGGCTGGGCCTGATGGGCGGGCGCGCGTTGCGCATCGGCCTGACCGGTGGCATCGGCAGCGGCAAGAGCACGGTGGCGAGCGCCTGGGCCGAGGCGGGCGCCGACGTCATCGACACCGATGCCATCTCGCGCGCCTTGACAGCGGCGGGCGGTGCCGCCATGCCGGCCATCGTGCAGGCCTTCGGCACCCAAGCGGCCGGCCCGGGCGGCGCACTCGACCGTAACCACATGCGCGCTCTGGCCTTCCGGGATGAGCAAGCCAAACGCCGGCTCGAAGCCATCCTCCACCCCATGATCAGCGCCGAGACCACGCGCCGGGCCGAGGCCAGCGCGGCTGAGTTGCTGGTCTTCGACGTGCCGCTGCTGGTCGAGTCGGGCCGCTGGCGGTCACGCGTGCAGCGCGTGCTGGTGGTGGATTGCGAGGAGCAAACGCAGGTCGAGCGCGTCATGCAGCGCTCGGGCTGGCAGCGCGAGGCGGTGCTGGCTGTGATCGCGCAACAGGCCAGCCGCGCCGCCCGCCGTGCCGTCGCCGACGCGGTGCTCTACAACGACGGCATCAGCGCGGAAGCGCTGCGTGCGCATGTGCAGAGCCTCGCCGCGCATTGGCGCCGGGGCTAGCCCCTAGCGTTTTCTTGGGGCTCGCGCGCCTGGCTGTGAAACAATCGCCCCATCAGGCCAAGAGGCGCAATGGGTGCCTCTTGCCACAACGCTGATCGACGAGGAATGGCCGCCTTGGTCTTATACGAATACCCGTTCAACGAAAGCATCCGCACGATGCTGCGTCTGGAACATCTGTTCGATCGCCTGGGGCAGTTGATCTCGCGCGAAACGGCACTGGACCATCACTTCGCCCTGGTCACCATCTTCGAGATCATGGACGTGGCCTCGCGCGCCGACCTGAAGTCCGACCTGCTCAAGGAATTGGAGCGGCACAAGGCCCAGCTCAACGGCTACCGCGGCAACCCGGCGATCGCTGAAAGCGTGCTCGACGAGGTGATCGCCCGCATCGACCGCGCCTTCGCCAATCTGAACCAGCTCTCCGGCAAGGCCGGCCATGCCCTCACCACCAACGAGTGGCTGATGAGCATACGCAGCCGCATCAGCATCCCCGGCGGCACCTGCGAGTTCGATCTGCCGGCCTACTACACCTGGCAGCAGTTCCTGCCGGCGCGTCGCCGCAACGATCTGATGCAATGGACGCAGTCCCTGATGCCGCTGGCCGAGGCCCTGCAGGTGCTGCTGGGCCTGCTGCGCGATTCCGGTGCCCCGCACAAGGTGGCGGCGCAAGCCGGCCAGTTCCAGCAAAGCCTGCCCCAGGGGCGCAGCTACCACCTGCTACGCATGCGCCTCGACCCCAGCCTGGGCCTGATCCCCGAGATCAGCGGCCACCGCCTGATGATCTCGATCCGGCTGATGCGTCAGGACGAGGAGGGCCGCCTCAAGCTCGCCCAGCAGGATGCCAGCTTCGAGCTGACCCTGTGCGCCTGAGGAGCAGCGTGATGGAACCGAAGAGCGACAAGCCGCGCATCGTGCCCTGCCCCAGCTGCGGCGGCGACAGCGTCTTTGCGCCCAGCAACCGCTGGCGCCCCTTCTGCAGCGAGCGCTGCCGCGAGCATGACCTGGGTGCCTGGGCCAGCGAATCCTTCCGCGTGCAGGCGGCGCCGCCCACCGAGGATCAGGACCTGCCTCACTAGCCCGGGGGCTAGAGCAGCTTCAGCGCGCGCAGCTCCGGTCGCAGCGCCTCGGCATTGCTGAACAACAGCGCCTGCCAGCCGCGCGCCTTCGCGGCCGTGATGTTGGCGGGGTGATCGTCCAGGAACAGCAGGCTCTGCGGCGCCACGCCGAAGCGTTGCTCGGCGATGCGGTAGATTTCCTCGCGCGGCTTGGAATGCTTCACCCGCCCCGAGAACACGCCGCCCTCGAACCACTGCCTCAGCGGATGCGCGCGTTCCAGGTGCTCGGCATAGGGCTCGGGCATGTTGGAGAGATAGAAAAGCCGATGACCGGCGGCCTTGAGTTCCTGGATCAGCGCCACCGTGCCGGGCAAGGCCTGCAATTCATCGGGCACCGCCGCCACCACCGCGGCCACCTCGGCCTCGGGCCAGCCGGTGCGCGCCGCAATGCGCCGCACCACCGTCGGCGCATCGATCAGCCCCTGATCGAAGGCGCCCCAGTCGCCGCCGTAGTTCTCGAAGAAGGCCGCTGCAGTGGCCTCGGCAGCGGCCAGGTCGGGCACGCGATGCGGCCAGACGCGCGCCAGGAAGCTGGGCGGGTGCCAGCGGAACACCACACCGCCAAAGTCGAACACGATGTTCATGCGCGCAACTTCTGCAGCAGCCCCGCGGTCGAGGCATCCAGGCCCGCCACATCACCGCTGCCCAGGCGCGGCAACAGGCTGCTGCACAGGGCCTTGCCCAACTCGACGCCCCATTGGTCGAAGCTGTTGATGCCCCACAGCGCGCCGCTCACGAACACGCGGTGCTCGTAGAGCGCGATCAGCGCACCCAGCGAACGCGGGTTGAGTGTCTCCAGCAGCAAGGTGGTGCTGGGCCGGTTGCCCGGGAAGCTGCGATGGCGCGCCACCGTCAGCACGCCGAGTGACTTGGACGCCGTGGGCGCGCGCTCGTGCAGCGCCTCCTCGACCGACTTGCCCTGCATCAGCGCCTGCGACTGCGCCAGGCAGTTGGCCAGCAGCTTGACATGCTGGTCGGCCAGACGCTCGGCCAGCTCGCCCGTCACCTGCGGGCCATGCGTGGGCGTCTTCACCGCGATGAACTCGACCGGGATGACGTCCGTGCCCTGGTGCAGCATCTGGAAGTAGGCATGCTGGCCATTGGTGCCGGCCTCGCCCCAGACCACCGGGCTGGTGCCATAGGGCAAGGCCTGACCCTCGCGGTCCACGCCCTTGCCGTTGCTCTCCATCTCGAGCTGCTGCAGATAGGCGGGCAGGCGCTTCAGGCCCTGGTGATAAGGCGCCACGCTGCGGCTCGTGAAACCATGGAAGTTGCGATACCAGATGTCGAGCAGGCCCAGCAGCGCCGGCAGGTTCTGGCGCAGCGGCGCGGCACGGAAATGCTCATCCATGGCCCAGGCGCCGGCCAGCAGGGCGCGGAAATGCTCGGCGCCGATGGCGATCGCAATCGGCAGACCGATCACCGACCACAGCGAGTAGCGCCCGCCCACCCAGTCCCAGAACCCGAAGGTGGTGTGGATGCCGAACTCGGCCGCCGCCGCGGTATTGCTGCTGGTGGCCACGAAATGGCGGCCGACATCGCTGCCGCCGGCGGCCAGGAACCAGGCCTTGGCCGCCAGCGCATTCGCCAGCGTCTCCTGGGTCGTGAAGGTCTTGGAGGCGATCACGAACAGGGTGCGCGCAGGATCCAGCTCGCGCAGCACCGGGGCCAGGTCATGCCCGTCCACATTGGAAACGAAGTGCAGGCGCAGGCCAGGCTTGGCAAAGGCCTGCAGGGCCTGCACCACCATGGCGGGGCCGAGGTCGCTGCCGCCGATGCCGATGTGCACCACGTCGCGGATGCCGCTGTCCGCGGCGCGCACGCTTTCCGCAAAGGCCAGCATGCGCGCCAGCGAGGCCTGCACCTCGTCGCTGAAGGGTGCCGCGCCGGCGGGCGCGCGCAGCGCCGTGTGCAGCACGGCACGCCCCTCGGTGTGGTTGATGGGCTCGCCCTTGAACATCGCCTCGCGTTGTGCGCCCAGCTGGCAGCCCTCGGCCAGTTGCACGAGCAGGTCCAGGGTGGCCGCCTCGATGCGGTTCTTGGACAGGTCGGCAAACACCTCGGGCGCCTGCAGGGACCACTGCGCAAACCGCTCCGGCTCAGCGGCAAAGGCCGCGCGCAGATCGAATTGCGCGCCGCTGCGCCGGTAGTGGTCTTGCAGAGCCGCCCAGGCCGGGCTCTGGTCACAACGCGGATAGGACATCAGAGGCTTTCTATGAGCTGATCCAGCTTGCCGGCATCGATGGCAAACAGGCGGATGCCCTCGGCCAGCTTCTCGGTGGCCATGGCATCCTGGTTGAGGGCGTAGCGGAATCCCGCTTCGTCGTAGGAGACTTTGGGCAGCTCGGCACTGCGCGCGGCATCGGCGTTGAGCGCGCGCGTCAGCGGCGCCTCGCTGGCCTGCAACTGGGCCAGCAGGTCGGGGCTGATGGTGAGCAGATCGCAACCCGCCAGCGCCTGGATCTGGCCGATATTGCGGAAGCTGGCGCCCATCACCTCGGTGGCGACACCATGCTTCTTGTAATAGGCAAAGATCTGCGCCACAGATTGCACGCCGGGATCGTTCGCCCCGGCCTTGGCGGCCTCGTCCCAGGCGCTGCCGGCGCTCTTCTTGTACCAGTCGTAGATGCGGCCGACAAAGGGCGAGATCAGCTGCACGCCGGCCTCACCGCAGGCCACCGCCTGGCAGAAGGCGAACAGCAGGGTCAGGTTGCAATGGATGCCTTCCCGCTCCAGCGCGCGCGCCGCCTGGATGCCCTCCCAGGTGGAGGCGATCTTGATGAGCACCCGCTCGCGGCCGATGCCGGCGGCCTCGTAGAGCTTGATGAGGCGATGCGCACGCGCAATCGTGGCCGCGGTGTCGAAGCTCAGGCGGGCATCGACCTCGGTCGACACGCGGCCCGGCACCACCTTCAGGATCTCGAGGCCGAAGCGCACCAACACCTGGTCCACGATGGCGTCCAGCGGCTCGCCGCGATGTGCCGCCACGGTGTCTTTCAGCAGAGGCGCGTAGTCGGGCGAGAGCACGGCCTTGAGGATGAGCGAGGGATTGGTGGTCGCGTCGCGCGGCGTGAACTGCGCCAGCTGCAGGAAGTTGCCGGTGTCGGCCACCACCGTCGTAAAGCGCTTGAGTTGTTCCAGCTGATTCGTCATGGGGAAAGCCCTTGGTTTGTCCAGGCCCGTATTAGAACCGCTCTCGCTGGGAGCGAGGTTACAGCGGCCGCCATCGGTGCCAACCCCTCCGCTCATGGGAGCATTGCCTTGCAGGCCGCACCGGATTGACCTGAACAAGAAACTCGTGCATCATAAATCCAGAAACTTTGTTACATCAAGTCCGCCGGGCAAAAGCCCAGGGCAGCAACACAGGCAGCACGCGCATGTCCTTCGATCTCGTTTTCTTTGGCGGTACCGGCGACCTCACCTGGCGCAAGCTGATGCCGGCGCTGTTCCAGGCCTTCCGTCATGGCAAGCTGCCCGAGGGCGGCCGCATCCTGGCGGTGGCGCGCGACGAGATGCCCGACGCGCGTTACCGCGAATGGCTGAAGGAGCGCTTCCGCGAGGTCGAGGGGCCCAAGCGCCCCAGTGACGAGGAGTTCGAGAAGTTCGCCGCCCTGGTGCACTACCGGCGCATGGATCTCTCGCAGCCCGCGCATTACCAGCACCTGAAGGACTGGCTGGCCGAACGCCAGGCCGACACCGTGGTGATGTACCTGGCCACCAGCCCGCATCTGTTCACGCAGATCTGCGAGCAGCTCGGCGCCGCCGGCCTCAACGAGCCGCGCGTGCGCGTGGTGCTGGAAAAACCGCTGGGGCATGACCTCGCCAGTGCTCAGCAGATCAACCGCGTGGTGCGCTCGGTGTTCGCCGAAAGCCAGGCCTTCCGCATCGACCATTACCTCGGCAAGCCCTCGGTGCAGAACCTGATGGCGCTGCGCTTCGGCAATGCCTTGTTCGAACCGCTCTGGCACCGCGAGAGCATTGCCAATATCCAGATCACGCTGGCCGAGTCGCTGGGCGTGGGCACGCGCGGCCCCTTCTACGATGGCACCGGCGCGCTGCGCGACATGATCCAGAACCATGCGCTGCAGCTGCTCACCATGATCGCCATGGAGCCCCCCTCCACGGCCGACGCCGACGCGATCCGCGACGAGAAGCTCAAGGTGCTGCGCTCGCTCAAGCCCTTCACGCCCGAGACGGTGGCGCGCGACGTGGTGCGCGGCCAGTACCGCGCCGGCACGGTGGACGGCAAGGCCGTGGTGGGCTATCTGGACGAGGGCAAGATCTCGGCCGACAGCGCCTGCGAGACCTTTGTGGCCCTGCGCACCGAGGTGCAGAACTGGCGCTGGGCCGGCGTGCCCTTTTACCTGCGCACCGGCAAACGCCTGGCGGCGCGCGACGCGCAGATCGTCGTCAACTTCCGTCCGGTGCCGCATCCCATCTTCCCGGGCTCGAATCGTGCCAACCGCCTGGTGATCAAGCTGCAACCCGAAGACGGGCTGGAGCTGCAGTTGCTGGCGGCCAAGGGCGGTGCGCATGGCGAGGCGCTTTCGCCGGTCTCGCTGGACCTGGATTTCGACAAGGCCTTCGCCGCGAACCGCGTCGGCGCCTACGAACGCCTGCTGCTCGATGCCATCGCCGGCCGCCTGAACCTGTTCGTGCGCAGCGACGAGCAGGAGCAGGCCTGGCGCTGGGTCGAGCCCATCCTGGATGCCTGGAAGCAGGACCCGGCCAGCCTGCGCACCTATGGCGCCGGCAGCTGGGGGCCACCCGCCGCCAGCGCCCTGGTGGCACGCGACGGCTTTGCCTGGGCCGAAGAGCAATGAGCATGCTGGAACGTGTCAAGGCGGCCCTGCCCGCCCTCCCCCCCGCCGAGCAGCGCGTGGCCAAGCTGCTGCTGAGCGATCCGCGCGCCTTTGCGAATCTGCCGGTCAGCGAACTGGCGGATCGCTCGCATGTCAGCAAGCCCACCGTGGTGCGCTTCTGCCGCAGCGTCGGCTATGACGGCCTGGCGGACTTCAAGCTCAAGCTGGCCGGCAGCGTCAACGAGGGCGTGCCCTTTGTGCATCGCGCGGTGGACGAGGACGACAAACCCGGTGATCTGATCGTCAAGGTGGTGGACAACGCCGTCGCCGCCCTGCTGCACTACCGCAACGACGCCGCCAGCCATGCCTTCGAGCGCGCCATCGCGGCGCTTTCCGAGGCCGGCCGCCATGGCAAGCGCATTGAGTTCTATGGCGTCGGCAACTCGGGCATCGTGGCCCAGGACGCCCAGCACAAATTCTTCCGCCTGGGCGTGCACACCATCGCCTGCAGTGACGGCCATGTGCAGCTGATGAGCGCCACCATGCTGGGGCCGGGCGATTGCGCCGTGGTGATCAGCAACTCGGGGCGCAGCCGCGATCTGCTGGACGCGGCCGAGATCGCGCGCAAGAAGGGCGCCACCACCATCATCATCACGGCCAGCGGCTCACCGCTGGCGCAGATCGGGCAGGCGCCGGGTCAGGTCTTGCTGGCGGTGGACCACCCCGAGGACTACGACCGCTACAGCCCCATGGTTTCGCGCCTGCTGCACCTGATCGCGGTGGACATCCTCACCACCGGCGTGGCGCTGCGCCTGGGCCAGAACCTGCGCCCCATGCTGCAGGAGATCAAGCGCAATCTGCGCAGCAAGCGCTATGCCGCGTAACTACACCGCATAACTGCATCGCGTAACGACGCCGTGTAGCGTCCCTCAGGCAGCGGCCGGGGCCTCATCGGCCCACAGCAGGCTGGCCACGCCGTAGACGCGCGCCAGCTCGCGCAGCTTGGTCGGCGCTTCGCTCAGCTCCAGGCTCAGCCCCTGCTGTTGCAGCTGGCGCATGGCGCTCAACAAAAGAGTCAGCACCGCCGAGTCGAAATCGTGCAGGCCGGCCAGGTTCAGGCGCACCGCGCTGCCCGCCCCCTGGCGCACCTGCGCCTGTTCGGCGCGCAGCGCCGTCTCCAGTTCACGCCAGACATCGGGCAGCTCTTGCAGGCGCACGCGCGCCGGCAGTTTCAGCATGGTGTCCGGCATGGCTCAGGTCTTGGCAGGCGCAGGCGACGCCGCCTTGGCGTTGCGATCGGCCAGGGCCTTGATCAGCCCGTCGATGCCGTTGGCGCCGATCTCCTGCGCGAAGCTGTTGCGGTACTGGTCGGCCAGCCAGATGCCCAGCACATTCACGTCATAGATCTGCCAGCCCTTGGGCGTCTTCTCCAGGCGGTAGTCCAGCTGGATCGGATCGCCCTTGCCGCGGATCTCGGTGCGCACCACCACCTCGGCATCGTCCGCGCCGGCGCGCAGCGGCTTGAGTGCCACCGATTGATCCTTCACCTGCGTCAGCGCGCCGGCATAGGTACGCACCAGCAGGGTCTTGAACTCGTCCTGCAGGCGTTTCTGCTGGTCGGGCGTGGCCTGGCGCCAGAAGCGCCCCACCGCCGATGCGGTCATGCGCTGGAAGTTCACATGCGGCATCACCTTGGTGTCCACCAGGGTGATCACCTTCTGCACATCGCCGCCCTGGATGGCCTTGTCGGCCTTGACGGTCTCGATGGTCTCCAGCGAGAGCTGGCGGATCAGCAGATCGGGCGCGCTGTTGTCGACGGCCTGCGCCAGCAGCGGCACGGCCATGCCCAGGCTCAACAGGGCACGCAGCAGCAGTCGTTTCGTGATGGTCATTTCTCGGTTCCCTTTGCGGTTCAGCAGGCGACGCCCTGCTCAACGCAGCGGCGGCCTGTTTGGTTCACTTGTCGGCCTGCGGATTCACCGGCGCCGGCTCGGGCGCCAGCACCTCGTAGGCATCGTCGTCCTCGAAGCTGCCGCGGCGCTGCAGGTAGGCGTCGCGGATGAAGGTGTATTTGTCGAGCGCAATGCCGTCCAGCATCTCGCCGGCACGCAGGAAGTTCGAACGTGCATTGATGGTCTGGATGCTGTAGATGGCGACCTTGCTGCGGCCCTCCTGGAACAGATAGGCCGGCGAGGCCACCTTGTCCAGCGGGAAGGCCAGCGAGTCACGCACCGAGGAAGGTCCAAGCAGGGGCCAGACGATGTAGGCACCGGTGCCAAAACCCCAGCGCCCGAAGGTCTTGCCCAGGTCTTCGGTATTGCGCTCGAGGCCGGTCTCGCCGGCGATGTCGATCAGGCCCCCGATGCCCAGGGTCGAATTGACCGCCACGCGCATGGTCTGCTGCACGCCGGCCTTGAACCGCCCCTGCAGCATCAGGTTCACCGCCGACCAGGCGTCGGAGATATTGCCGAAGAAGTTGTCCACAGCCAGGCGCGCCGGCGCAGGCACCAGCTCGCTGTAGGCGGTGGCCACCGGCTTGAGCACATGGGCGTCCAGGCTCTCGTTGAAGCTGAAGACCTTGCGGTTCCAGCTCTCCCAGGGGTCCAGGCGTTGCCCCTGCGGCCCCTTGCCGCGCAGCGTGGCGCAGCCCGACAGGCTCACCGCGAGCAGCAGCAGGGCCATGCCCAGCACGCGGCGCCAGGCGCCGCCCGAGCCCAATGCCGCAGCGCTCATGGCTTGGCTCCGGCCGTGCCGCTGTCGGCGGCCTTGTTGTAGAGGAACTGGCCGATCAGGTTCTCCAGCACCACGGCGGACTGGGTCTGCTTGATGACGTCGCCGGCCGCCAGCACCTTCTCGTCGGCACCGGGCTCCAGGCCCACGTACTGGTCGCCCAGCAGGCCGGCGGTCAGGATCTTGGCCGACGAATCCTTGGGGAACTGGTAGGCGCGCTGCACCTCCATGCGCACCACGCCCAGATAGGTCTTGGCGTCGAGCTCGATGGCGGTCACGCGCCCCACTGTCACGCCCGCCGAGCGCACCGGCGCGCGCACCTTCAGGCCACCGATATTGTCGAAACGGGCCTGCACCATATAGGTGTCACCACCACTCACGCTGCCCAGGTTGGCCGCCTTCAGGGCCAGGAACACCAGCCCCAGCATGCCCAGCAGCACAAACAGACCGACCATGGTCTCGATACCTTTTTTACCCATTCCCAAATACTCCCTTGCGCGACGCCGTGCTCACGGCGTCGAAAACATCAATGCGGTGAGGATGAAGTCCATGCCCAGGATCCAGAGCGAGGAGATCACCACCGTGCGTGTGGTGGCATAAGCAACCCCCTCGGGGGTGGCCTCGGTTTCATGCCCCTGGTAGAGCGCCACATAGGTGCAGATCGCCCCGAACACGGTGGCCTTCACCAGCCCATTGCCCACGTCACGCCAGACATCCACCTGCGTCTGCATGATGGACCAGAAGTTGCCTGCGTCCACACCGATCAGCAGCACCGCCACCACATAGGCGCCCAGGATGCCAATGGCCGAAAACAGGATGGCGAGTATGGGCATGGACAGGATGCCGCCGATCAGGCGCGGCGCCAGCACGCGCTCCTTGGTGTCGATGGCCATCAGCTCCATGGCGGCGAGCTGCTCGCCCGCCTTCATCAGGCCGATCTCCGCGGTCAGCGAGGTGCCTGCGCGGCCGGCAAACAGCAGCCCCGTCACCACCGGCCCCAGCTCGCGCACCAGGGCCAGGTTGACGATCAGGCCCAGGCTCTCGGCCGCACCATAGGTCACCAGCGCGTAATACATCTGCAGCGCCAGCACGAAGCCCACGGCCAGGCCGGAGGCCATGATGATGACGAGCGAGCGGTTGCCGATCGCATGCACCTGCGCCACCACCAGCCACAGGCGCCGCAACGCGGCGGGCAGGGAGGCCAGCAACTCGGCCAGGAAGAAGGCCGCGTGGCCCCAGCCGCGGAACTGCTCCAGCGCGATGGCACCGAGCCGGGCCAGCCAGTTCACAGCCATCATGCGGCGCTCCCGAAATCGACGGCGATGTCCGGCGCCGGGTAGTGGAACTTCACCGGGCCATCGGGCTCGCCGCGCACGAACTGGCGCGTCTCCGGGTCGGTGGAGGCCATCAACTCGGCCGGCGTGCCATGCGCGACGATGCGCCCGCCGGTGGCCAGCAGCACCACGTAGTCGCTGATGGCCATGCACTCCGGCACGTCGTGGCTGACCACCAGCGAGGTGCAGCCGGTCACGTCGTTGAGGGTGCGAATCAGCTTGGCGGTCACGCCCATGCTGATCAGGTCCAGCCCGGCGAAGGGCTCGTCATACATGATGAGATCGGGATCGAGCACGATCGCGCGCGCCAGCGCCACGCGCCGCGCCATGCCGCCGGATACCTCCGAGATCTTCAGGCCGGCGGCGCCGCGCAGGCCCACCGCGTTGAGCTTCATCAGCACCAGATCGCGGATCATGGGCTCGGCCAGGCGCGTGTGCTCGCGCAAGGGGAACGCGACGTTCTCGAACACCGACAGGTCGGTGAACAGGGCGCCGAACTGGAACAACATGCCCAGCCGCCGGCGCAAGCGAAACAGCTGCGCCTTGTCGCGCACATTGATGAGTTCGCCGTCAAACAGCGCGCTGCCGCTGTTGGCGGCATGCACGCCGCCGATCAAGCGCATCAGCGTCGTCTTGCCACAGCCCGAGCCGCCCAGGATGGCCGTGACCTTGCCGCGCGGGAACTTGAGCGACAGATTGGAGAGGATCAGCCGGCTGGCGTCATAGCCAAAGCTGACGTCGCGCAACTCGATCAGCGGTTCTTCCGGGCCTGGCGTCTGGGAGGGGAAAGGGGGCATGAGCCTCTGGGCGCGGGCCTGCCCCGCATGCAAAAGGGCACATCATAGGGGAAACACCAAGTTGATGTGGAACGGCCGCCTTACGGCGGCCGTCGTGCGCTCAGCCTTGGTCAGCGCGGAGTGAGTTCACGCCACGTCGTCTTGTTGGCCTTCTGCAGGAACTTCATATTGGACGGCACCTTTTTGTTCTCCAAGCGCTGATTGGAGCGCTGGACCAGCACACCCCGCGAGGTGCGCGAGAAGCCCACGATCATCGAATCCGGCATCTTGATGCCAACAGAACCTGCGATGTTCGAACCGTTGGCGATGTTCAGGTAGTAAAGCCAAGAGTAGCCATTGCCGGTATTGCACGAGGCCACGCTCTGCGGCACGTTGGAACCGGCGAGCAGAGTGCTTCCACTCAGTTGCATATTGACGTTGATGCGCTCGCCGGCATCTGGCAGGTCCACAAACCACCCGGTCGACAGGCTCCAGTCCACTGGCTTGGCACTCGCCTTGCGCAAGGAACCGTCCGTGATCAGGTCCTGCTTGACGATAGGCGTGTTGCGCAGGTTGCCAAGGCCGGTTCCCGCCAGGCTCTCCTTGAAGCCGTAAATGCTCTGCTGTGCCTTGTCCGTCACGTCGCTCAGGCCCAGCAGGCGGCCGGTTCCTACAAACACCGCGGCCGTCAGAAAGCCCTTCTGGTCGATCACGCCAACTTCGGGAGCGGTGGTGATCGGCTGAGGGTTGCCGTCCGCGTCGGCCAGCTTGGCGAGCAGGAGTGCGCCGTTCTTGGGCTCCAGCAAGCCATCGATATCGAAGCGCCAGACATTGCCCAGCAGATCGCCCGCGTAGTAGCGCGCCGCCGTGTAGTCATTGGGCTGGTCCACCCAAGCCCGGATCGGGCCAAGGCCACTGGGGCTGCTGGGCGTGCCCGCCGTGGTGGCAATGGTGGTCACGTTCTTGCCGCTGGAGATGTCGTTGATGACAAACATGCGCCCGACACCGTCGGCATTGTTGTAGCCCGATGGCAGCACCGCCACCCACGATCCATTGGTCCGCTTGGCCAGGGTCGGGCGTGCAAAGGTGTAGCCCAGATTGGGATCCGTGAACTCCCATAGCAACTTGGGTTCGGTCGGTTTCGTCACATCCATCGCCACATAGCTCTTGCCGCCAGCGCCCAGCCCGAAAATCAGCAGGGTTTTCCAAGAGCCGTCGAAAACATCGGCCGCCACTGCCGGGGCGTCGACGAAGAATCGGTGATTGGAGTGATAGGCGGTGTCTGCCAGGCGGTACAGATTGCTGCGCACGGCGGTCGGCACAAAGGCCCAGAGCTCTTCGCCGGTCTTGGCATTGAACGCGTGCATCATGCCGTCGTTGGCGCCGGCGTACACCACCGGCGCGCGATCCGCCTGAGCCTTCTTGTAAGCGTCATAGCCCGGGTCGATGAAGGAGGCCGCCGGCCCGCCGACAAAGAGCGGCCCGGACCCAACGATGTCGCCCAGCTTCGCTTCACGCACGCGGTAGACGGAGACGTCGCCGCCACGCAGGAAATTCACCATATTGGCGCCGTTGTCGGCCGCCGTCTTGTCGGCCGCACTCAGGCCTGCGCACTGGGAAAGCAGGTTGCACTTGCCACTGAAGTCAGCCTGCTCAGCGGCCGTCATGGTCGCGAAGTCAAGCGGCTGCAAGCTGCCGGATCGGTTGATGTAGATGTTGCGGCTGCCGACCCGATTCTTCAGCATGGTCGCCGCGCTCCATTCCGCCAGGTCCTTGTTCGCGGCATCGACGATCAACGGATCCCCAGTCCCGGGATCAAGCCGATAGGCGCGCAAGTCACCGATCCAGAGTTCGGAGGTGAATTGCGCGATGAAAACCTGGTTGTTGCCCGCCACCGGACGCAATGTGCTGGTGGCGGCAGCGGCACCCGAGGCACTGACCGCCTCGATCTTCTTGAGCGCCGTGGTGATGCCCAGACCCACCTGTGCCGGGTCCGCGGCATTGAAGTACACGCCGCGCGCATTCACCGCCGCGTGCCAGAGATCGTCCACATGCGCAGCGCTCGTTGCCGTCGTGGCCGCCACCGGGGTCGGCCAGCGCTTGCCGCCATTCTTGAGCGCCGCAAAGTCACCGGTGATCTGGTTTTCGTAATTGGGGTCGTATGTCAGCGTGCCGTTCTGGCCCAGGCTAAGCGTAAACAGGGTCAGGTGTTGCCAGTTGGCGGCATCCTTGCCCGCCACGGGCACGTTGTTTTCACAAACATCCACGCCCGGCAGGGCACCTGAGCAATTGTTCAGGTTGTTCTTGTCGCGCAGATCGGTGCTGTAGAAATACATGGCCACATCGGCCAGCGAGTTCGAGGAGCCCAGGTTGGTGGCGCCGTCCGATGCGTCGCGCATTTCCTTTGGCAGACTGGCGCTGCCATCCTGCTGGCCGACCTCCTTGTCAAACAGGTCATAAGGCCCATAGAGCGGCGCACTGGTGGACTCGCTGCCGGTGTTCCAGCCACCATCGGTGGCCAGAATGGCAAAGTTGCGCTGGCAGGAATATTGAATCGGATCGTCGGTCTGACCCGAGGCCTTGTGCGCGAAATAACGCCCGGCATTGGAGACCGCGCCGCGCAGAGGCGTGCTGCCACCGGTGCTGGCCCCGTCCAGGTAGTCGTAGAAGTCCTTCTTGTGCGTGGCATCGAAGTCCTTCACCGGCAAGAAGGCATTCGCCGCCGGCTTGGCGGACTGGTAGGAAATCTTGGTGTAGCCCACCCGGAAGTTGTCGTCGATATCCTTGAAGGCCTGGCTCACCACCGTCTTCATCATCTGTATGCGGGTCCGGTAGTAGGTATACCAGTTGGCGTAGTTCTGCTGTTTGTCGGCAGCGAGCGAGCTCACCAAGGTAGGCGTGAAGGCCCCAAAGCCATCCACCCCACCCAGGCCGGAAGCGCATTCCTTGTAGTACGGCGTGGTCTTGATCGGCGTACCGGCAGCGTCGTAGGTGTAGCCCAGCGGAGGCTGCGCGCCCTTGTAGGCGTAGTAGATGTACATGGAGGGCACGCCGACTCCCACGATGGCGGAAGGCAGACTGCTCGTGGCGGTCGACAACGCGACGTTCACGCTCATCGTGGCCTGCGTCTTCGCGGCATTGATGCCGCCCCAGGAGGTCACCGAGCCAACCATGAATTTGGAGGTGTCGGTGGAGCTGTAAATGGTGACCACGCTGCCAACGCTGTAGTTGCTGGTCTTCAGGTTGTTGCCATTCACCAGAAAGCTCAAGGCGCCGGAACTGACCACGGGCTGGCTGGCCGCGGCCAGATAGCGTGCACTGGAGGCCACCGTGCCGGCGTCCGGCTTGGTGCTCAGAAAGGCCGTGCTTGCGTTCGCGACCGGTGCGCCTGTAGAAGTCAGGCGCAAGCTGTAGGTCGTCGCCGGGTTGTAGGCCAGGCCATTGCACTGCGACGACTGGTAGCCGTACTGGTTCTGGCTATAGGCCGTCGCAGCCTCGGGCAAGGAGTCGTCGCTCATCGAGCCAGAGTCATCCAGGATGAACAACACGTTCGGCTTGACCGGCGTGCCCGATGCCGTGATCAAGGGATTCTGCGAGATGTCCGTGGTGGCCGCGGCCAGTCGGGCACAGTACAGCACGGTCATGCCAAGCACGAGGCCCGCACGCAGACGCGACTGATTAGGGTGACTAGGGTGCGCCATCGTGAGGCCTCCGTTGCTTGCTGTAAGGCTTAGAAGTGCGCCATGGTTTCGGTGAAAGTCACCGTACCCTTGGGCCCCAGGGTGCGCGTGATGACCCGATACATCGTGGCAGGTGCTTCGTCGGTCGGCACGTCGGGCTCATAAGCCTGGTTGCTCAGCCCCTTGCTGTTGCCGGCGACCACATCCGGGATCGGCGGGCGGGCACATTGGCCGTCGCCCATCACGATCGGCCCTTCCGCGCTGCACATGCGGGTGATGACGTAGCGGACCTTGTCTGCGCCCACCTCAATCACCCTGGAGGGCTGGATACACACCACCCCGACCGGGACGCCGTAGACCTTGCACCCATTCGAGTCCCAGTCCACCTGCGCTTGCACGTTGGCGGTCCCTACCGTGGCACCCGTGGCATCGAGCGTGTCGATGCTGGTGGCGTAATAGCCCGTATCTCCACCGATGTCTTTGTAGAGATTGCTGCCATTGACTTCGCCGGCCAGCCAGGTCAGGGCCTGCTCTGCGGCGCGTCCGCCAGCCATCAAGCCGGACTGCTTGAAGGCCAGATTGCCCAGCGCAAGCACGCCAGTGTCGACAGCACGGATCAGTGCCACCGAGCCCAGTGTCAGCGCTACCAGGGCCAGCAGGGCAAACACCAGCGTCACACCCCGTTGCCGGCTTTCCTTCCTGCAAAGATTCATGTCAACTCCCTCACGGGCCGGCCGGCGGTGCTGCCACGGGCAGTTTGGACTTCCAGCGCTGGTTGCGCAGCGGCACGATGGTGTCGAAGACCTGATAGCGGTAGTGCTTCCAGTCCGCCAGACCATCAACCTTGAGTTCCACGCACATGCTGGCACCGCAGGGCTTGGCTCCCGCGACCGTCGCGGCGCTGCCCACATCCCACAGAGGATTGCTCTGCGTCACCTCTTCCTTTTCGTACTGCGTGCTGCGCGCCACTACAGCAAGCCGCACCGAAAGCATGCCGAGCCAGCCGTTCTGGTCGGCCGGGGTCTGGTTGTCGTAGGTATCGACAGCACCGTCACCGTCGCCGTCGTGCCCGTACATGGCTTTCAACATCACCACACCGCTCTGCAGTTCGGTCACCTGCCTTGACATGTTTGCCGTGTTCAGGCGGCTCATCGTCAGGCGCTGTTGCTTATCCACGGTATAGATCCAGTCGTTGAACTGCCCCATGTTGACGAGGAAGCTACCCGAAGGATTCAGCGGTAGGCAGGCATCCGAGCAGGGCTCCTGCGTCGCTTGAGCAGGGAAACCAGCGGCGTTCCATGCTCCCTGGGTCGCACGCTGGATGCCGCGTACCTGCACACCGGTGACCTGGAACATTTCACACGGCAAGCCGGCATTGACAACGGCCACCATCAAATCGCCGACGGACGCGCCAATGGCCGAGTAGACGGTGTAAAGCGTGCCGCCTGCGGCATATTGCGGCGGCGTGGTGCGCATCGGGATGGTGTAGCCCACCTGATTGGGCACCCCCGCATTCGATAGGATGGCCTTCGAGCTGGAGAGCACCCGCACCTGGTCGCTGGCATCGTTCCCTCCTGCCGTGATGATCACCGGGGCCAGCACCGGCGGCAGCGCCGGCGCCACAGCGCCGTTGAAACGCGCGTCCAACTGGCAACCGACCGCAGCGGGCTCGCTCGCGAAACCATAGCCCCCCATCGCCACTTCGCGCTGCACCTGAAAAAGTGCCAGCGAGCCGGCAATCAGCGCGTCGGTGCCTTGCGTCGTGCCGCGCCGCTGCCCTTCCGCGGCACTCAGCACGGCAGCGATCACCAGGGTGCAGAGCAGCCCGATCAGCAGGCCGATCATCATCTCCACCAGGGTGAAGCCGCGCTGGGTGGAAAGGTGGCACGATTGCTTGGACATGGCTGGTTCCGCGCAGAGCTAGGAAATGACGGCGCGCATGTCAAAGCGACTGCTGCCCTCGCCAGGCCTGGTCCAGAAGATCTCGATATGGACCTCCTGGTTGGCGGCGTCCCAGCTCAGCTCGGCCTTGCCCAGCGGCAGGGCGCGCTCGAGCTTGCTCAACCAGTCCGCACAGGGTGCATGCGCCTTGCAGGCGTCGGTGCCGTAGCTGGGCAGATTGGCCGCGGTATCGGCCCACATCTTGCCCAACAGCTCGTTGCCCAGATTCGCAGCCTCGGTGCGGTACTTGGCATTGCCCTGGGCCTTGGACATCGAAGCCTGCAGCCCGACCACGCCCAGCACGCCAAAAGCGAAGATCAAGATGCCCACCATGGCCTCGAGCAGGGCAACGCCACTTTCGGCTCGCCGGCCAGGCCTGCTTTTCAAGGCTCGATGCATGTTCACGATCTGCTCCGTCAAAGGCATCGACGCGGATCACCCGCCCCGGCGTTGGGGTCACACATGCGCACCGCGCCCCCCACATCCACCAAGATGCGCAAATTGCGCGCCCCGCCATCGGCGTGGCTGATCTCCACCGTCGCGATCGGCGTCACCGTGCTGGCGACCTGACCAAGACTGTTGAAGATCACCTGTGGGGCCGGTGCGCCATTGCTGTCGGTGGCAGTCACGACGACCGAACGCCCGCCTTCGGAGGCGGCCCACTTGTCCACCAGCAAAGGGTCGGCGGTCACCGACGGCATGGCCGAGCACTTGCCATCAGGACTCTGGATACTGATGACCCAGGAGGCCCCATTGGCACTGACCGCGCAGGAATCGTTGAGAGCCCCGCCGCCTGGCTGCGTTACCAGCCAGAAGCTAACCGACGCGTTGCGCCGCAGCGCTTCCATGCGCGCGCGTTCCAGGCCTGCCTTGATCGCGTCACCAGTATTGCGAATAGCGAGGCCGCGGATCCACAGGCTTACGTCGGGCAAGACTGCGAACACCACAAGGCCAAAAATTCCCATGGCCACGATCACCTCGACCAAGCCAACGCCCAATTGCGGACGGCACGACGCTTGCCCAAACGGGGCAACGCTGTGGTACTGCCGGCGGGGCCTGATGCCAAGGCGCATATCAACACTCATCGCCGCGCATAAGCCAGCATGCCTTGTTCATTGAATCGCCCTTGAACAAGGTCGTCGCTCGAGCGTTGTCCTGTGTCAGCGTGTAGATATGGCCGACGGCCTGCCCCGAAACCCCTTTTGCCGTCAAGACATAACCTTGACCTGAGTCGGTCAGCTCGCAGCTGAATTCAAAGTACTTGGCTCCGCCCGGCCTGAAGTTATTCCACGGTGGTGAGACCGCCCCGCTTGCGCAGGCGCCGGTACCGTAGGAGCGATTGTCCAGATAGAACTGCTCCATCTTGATGCGGTAGTCCGACAGCGCGGTCATGGACTCGGGCACTTGGCCTCGCCGCACGTAGTCGCGATAGCTGGGCAGCGCAAGCGCCCCGAGCACACCGATCAGCCCGACCGTGATCATCATTTCAATCAAAGTGAAGCCGCTGACCGTCTCGCGATACCGGCCTATTGGCTTGCGTGCACTGGTTCTGATCATGGCCCACCCATTTCCGATTTAGGCTGCATGGTGACGCCGCGCCGCGACATCGCCTCTACTACTGTTCGGCCGGATTCTGAGCAGCAAGCCTGTTCAAGGTCGTGCGGAAGTTCACGCCGGACCAGGCGGACACGACAAGCGGGGTCGTGCCCGCGATCAACGGTCTTTCGGTGTAACTGTCTGCGTGCGCGCACAGCCAGACATCGGTCGAGGATGGCGAGGCCATCCCCGAAGGCAAAGAAAAAGGCCACCCGGAGGTGGCCTTTTGAGGGGATGGGATGCGGGTGCTCAGCGCGGCAAATCGCTGCTGCCCATCAGGAATTCGTCCACCGCGCGCGCCGCCTGGCGGCCTTCCCGGATGGCCCAGACCACCAGCGATTGGCCGCGGCGCATGTCGCCGGCGGCAAACACCTTGGCCACATTGGTCTGGTAGCCGCCGGTGAAGTCGACCGTGGCCTTGGCATTGCCGCGTGCGTCCTTGCTGACGCCGAAGCCATCCAGCACCGTCGCCACCGGGCTCACGAAGCCCATCGCCAGCAGCACGAGGTCGGCCTTCAGCACCTGCTCGGAGCCGGGCACCTCGACCATCTTGCCGCCCTGCCATTCGACACGCACCGTCTTCACGCCGGTGACCTTGCCCTTCTCGCCCAGGAACTCCTTGGTGGCGATGGCGAACTCGCGCTCGCAGCCCTCCTCATGGCTGCTGGAGGTGCGCTGCTTGATCGGCCAGTAGGGCCAGGTCAGCGGCCGGTCCTCGACCTCGGGGGGCTGCGGCATGAGCTCGAACTGGGTCACGCTCTTGGCGCCATGGCGGTTGCTGGTGCCCACGCAATCGCTGCCGGTGTCGCCGCCGCCGATCACGATCACATGCTTGCCATCGGCGCGCAGCTGGCCCTTGAGCTTGTCGCCCGCGTTGACCTTGTTCTGCTGCGGCAGGAATTCCATCGCGAAATGGATGCCGACCAGCTCGCGGCCGGGCACCGGCAGGTCGCGCGACTGCTCGGCACCGCCGGTCAGCAGCACGGCATCGAACTGGGCCTTGAGCTCGTCGGGCGAAATGCTTTCCTTGGCCCAGTTGGTGACCTTGCTGTCCTCGGGCAGGGCCGCGACGATCACGCCGGTGCGGAACACCACGCCCTCGGCCTGCATCTGCTCGACGCGGCGATCGATGTGAGACTTCTCCATCTTGAAGTCGGGAATGCCGTAGCGCAGCAGGCCGCCGACGCGATCGTTCTTCTCGAACACGGTGACGCTGTGGCCGGCGCGTGCCAGCTGCTGCGCCGCCGCCAGGCCGGCCGGGCCGGCGCCCACCACGGCGATGGTCTTGCCGGTCTTGCGCTTGGGCAGCTGGGGCTTGACCCAACCCTCGGCCCAGGCGCGGTCGATGATGGCGTGCTCGATGGACTTGATGCCCACTGCGTCGTCATTCACGTTCAAGGTGCAGGCCGCCTCGCAGGGCGCGGGGCAGATGCGGCCGGTGAACTCGGGGAAGTTGTTGGTCGAGTGCAGCACGGCAATCGCATTCTTCCAGTCACCCCGGTACACCAGGTCGTTGAAGTCCGGAATGATGTTGTTGACCGGGCAGCCGTTGTTGCAGAACGGCGTGCCGCAGTCCATGCAGCGCGCGCTCTGCACCTTGGCCTGATCGGCATTCAGGCCGATGACGAATTCCTTGTAGTTCTTCAGGCGCGTGGCGACGGGCTCGTAGCCCTCTTCCAGGCGCTCGTACTCCATGAAGCCGGTGACTTTTCCCATGATGATTCCTACTTCCGTACTTCCGATTAAGCCTTGACGGGCTTGGCCGCGGGCGCAGGCGCCTTGGCCTGGGCGATGGTGTCGGCGGCTTCCTTGGCGGCGTTCTGCTCGCCCAGCGCGCGCTTGTACTCATGCGGGAAGACCTTGACGAACTTGCTGCGCGAATCGGCCCAGTGGTCGAGGATGTCGCGCGCGCGCTGGCTGCCGGTCCAGCGATGGTGGTCCTCGATCATCTTCTTCAGAATGGCCTCGTCGGTCTGTGCCGCGGCGCCCGCCAGGTGGTGCCACAGCGCCGAATCCACGCTGCGCTCCTGCTCGTCGGCCGGCAGCAGCTTGTCCAGCGCCACCATGCTGGTGTTGCAGCGCTTGGCGAACTGGCCGTCCTCGTCATACACATAGGCGATGCCGCCGCTCATGCCGGCGGCGAAGTTGCGGCCGGTCTTGCCCAGCACCACCACGGTGCCGCCGGTCATGTATTCGCAGCCATGGTCGCCGGTACCCTCCACCACCGCCGAGGCGCCGGACAGACGCACCGCAAAGCGCTCGCCCGCCACACCACGGAAGAAGGCCTCGCCGCGCGTCGCGCCGTACAGCACGGTGTTGCCGACGATGATGTTCTTGGTGGCGTCGCCGCGGAAATCGATCGAGGGGCGCACCACGACGCGGCCGCCGGAGAGGCCCTTGCCGGTGTAGTCGTTGGCATCACCGATCAGGTAGAGCGTGATGCCCTGGGCCAGGAAGGCACCGAAGCTCTGGCCGCCGGTGCCCTCCATCTGGATGAACACGGTCTGGTCGGGCAGGCCCTCGGGCAGGCGGCGGATCAGCTCGCCCGACAGCATGGCGCCCACGGTGCGGCGCACATTGCTGACCTGCTGCATGAACTGCACCTTCTCGCCACGCTCGAAGGCGGGCAGGCACTTCTCGATCAGCTTGACGTCCAGCGCGCGGTCCAGGCCATGGTCCTGCACGTCCACATGGGTGCGCGCCACCTCGGCCGGCACCGCCGGACGATGGAACACGCGGCTGAAGTCCAGGCCCTTGGCCTTCCAATGGCTGATGCCCTTCTTGGTGTCCAGCAGATCGCTGCGGCCCACCAGTTCCTCGAACTTGCGCATGCCCAGCTGGGCCATGATCTGGCGCGCTTCCTCGGCGACGAAGAAGAAGTAGTTCACCACATGCTCCGGCTTGCCCGAGAACTTGGCGCGGAGAAGCGGGTCTTGCGTGGCCACCCCCACCGGGCAGGTGTTGAGGTGGCACTTGCGCATCATGATGCAGCCCTCCACCACCAGCGGCGCGGTGGCGAAGCCGAATTCATCCGCGCCCAGCAGGGCGCCGATCACGACGTCGCGGCCGGTCTTCATCTGGCCGTCGGCCTGCACGCGCACGCGGCCGCGCAGGCGGTTCAGCACCAGGGTCTGCTGGGCCTCGGCCAGGCCCAGTTCCCAGGGCGTGCCGGCGTGCTTGATGGAAGACCAGGGCGAGGCACCAGTGCCGCCGTCGTGACCGGCGATCACCAGGTGATCGGCCTTGGCCTTGGCCACGCCAGCGGCGATGGTGCCCACGCCCACTTCGGAGACCAGCTTGACCGACACATCGGCGCGCGGGTTCACGTTCTTCAGATCGTGGATCAGCTGGGCCAGATCCTCGATCGAATAGATGTCGTGGTGCGGCGGCGGCGAGATCAGGCCCACGCCCGGCACCGAGTAGCGCAGGAAGCCGATGTAGTCGGACACCTTGCCGCCCGGCAACTGGCCGCCCTCGCCGGGCTTGGCACCCTGCGCCATCTTGATCTGGATCTGGTCGGCCGACACCAGATACTCGGTGGTCACACCAAAGCGGCCCGAGGCCACCTGCTTGATCTTGGAGCGCAGCGAGTCGCCCTGCTTGAGCTCGTAGTCGACCGCGATCACCTTGGAACCGACCACATCGCTGATCTTGGTACCGGCGTTGATCGGGATTCCCTTCAGCTCATTGCGATAACGCGCCGGGTCCTCGCCACCCTCGCCGGTGTTGCTCTTGCCGCCGATGCGGTTCATCGCCACGGCCAGCGTGGCATGGGCCTCGGTGCTGATCGAGCCCAGCGACATCGCGCCGGTGGCGAAGCGCTTGACGATCTCGGCCGCCGGTTCCACCTCTTCCAGCGGAATCGCCTTGCTGGGGTCGATCTTGAACTCGAACAGGCCGCGCAGCGTCATGTGGCGCTTGCTCTGGTCGTTCACCAGCTGGGCGTATTCCTTGTAGGTCTCGAACTTGCCCGAGCGCGTGCTGTGCTGCAGCTTGGCGATCACGTCCGGCGTCCACATATGCTCTTCGCCACGGGCACGCCAGGCGTACTCGCCGCCGGCTTCCAGCATGTTCTCCAGCACCGGGTCGTCGCCAAAGGCGGCGCGGTGCAGGCGGATGGCTTCTTCCGCCACCTCGAACACGCCGATGCCACCCACCTGGGTGGGCGTGCCGCGGAAGTACTTCTCGACGAAGTCCGCCTTCAGGCCGATGGCCTCGAAGATCTGCGCGCCGCAGTAGGACATATAGGTCGAGATGCCCATCTTGGACATGATCTTGGAGAGACCCTTGCCCAGCGCCTTGATGTAGTTGTAGATGGCCTTCTCGGCCGAGAGATTGCCCGGCAGTTCGGCATGCATGGCCACCAGGGTTTCCAGCGCCAGATAGGGGTGCACGGCCTCGGCGCCGAAGCCCGCCAGCACCGCAAAGTGATGCACCTCGCGCGCATTGCCGGTCTCCACCACCAAGCCGGCGGTGGTGCGCAGGCCCTCGCGCACCAGATGGTGGTGCACGGCGGAGAGTGCCAGCAGCGCCGGGATGGCGACGCGGCCGGCGCTCAGATGGCGGTCGGTGATGATGAGAATGTTGTGGCCGGTCTTGATGGCGTCCAGGGCTGACGCGCACAGCGACGCGAGCTGTGCTTCCACGCCCTCGTGGCCCCAGGCCAAGGGGTAGGTGATGTCCAGCTCATAGGGCTTGAACTTGCCATTGGTACGCGCTTCGATGCCGCGCAGGCGCGCCATGTCCTTGAAGTCCAGGATGGGCTGCGAGACCTCCAGGCGCATCGGCGGGTTCACCGCATTGATGTCCAGCAGATTGGGCTTGGGGCCCACAAAGCTGTTCAGCGACATCACGATGTTTTCGCGGATCGGGTCGATCGGCGGGTTCGTCACCTGGGCGAACAGCTGCTTGAAGTAGTTGTAGAGCGGCTTGTCCTTGCTGGAGAGCACAGCCAGGGGCGAGTCATTGCCCATCGAGCCGGTGCCCTCTTCGCCATTCGTGGCCATCGGCGCCATCAGGAACTTGATGTCCTCCTGGGTGTAGCCAAAGGCCTGCTGGCGGTCCAGCAGCGAGGTCTCGAAGCTGGCCGGCTTGACCTCGTCGAGCTCGATGTCGTCGAGGCGCACGCGCACGTTCTCGATCCACTGGCGATAGGGGCGCGCATTGGCGAACTGGTTCTTCAGCTCCTCGTCGTCGACGATGCGGCCCTGCTCCAGATCGATCAGGAACATCTTGCCGGGCTGCAGGCGCCACTTCTTGACGATCTTGCTCTCGGGGATGGGCAAGACGCCGGACTCGGAGGCCAGCACCACCAGATCGTCATCGGTGACGCAGTAGCGCGCCGGACGCAGGCCGTTGCGGTCCAGCGCGGCGCAGACCTGGCGGCCATCGGTGAACACCATGGCGGCCGGGCCATCCCAGGGCTCCATCATGGCGGCGTGGTACTCGTAGAAGGCGCGGCGGCGCTCGTCCATCAGCTCATGCTGCTCCCAGGCCTCCGGGATCATCATCATGGCGGCATGGGCCAGCGGGTAGCCCGACATCGTCAGCAGCTCGATGGCGTTGTCGAAGGTGGCGGTATCGCTCTGGTGCTCGAAGCTGATCGGATAGAGCTTCTTCAGGTCATCGCCCAGCACCGGCGACTTCATCACGCCCTCGCGCGCGCGCATCCAGTTGAAGTTGCCCTTGACGGTGTTGATCTCGCCGTTGTGCGCCACCATGCGATAGGGGTGGGCCAGCGGCCATTCGGGGAAGGTGTTGGTGGAGAAGCGCTGGTGCACCAGGGCGATGGCCGACACCGTGCGGGGGTCGGCCAAATCCTTGTAGTACTTGCCCACCTGGTCGGCCAGCAGCAGGCCCTTGTAGATCACGGTGCGGCAGCTCATGCTGGGCACGTAGTACTCGCGGCTGTGCGTCAGCTTCAGGGCCTGGATGGCGCTGGAGGCGGTCTTGCGGATCACATAGAGCTTACGTTCCAGCGCATCGGGGACGATGATGTCCGGGCCACGGCCGATGAAGACCTGGCGGATGATGGGCTCCTTCTCGCGCACCGTCGGCGACATCGGCAGCTCGGCATCCACCGGCACATCGCGCCAGCCCAGCAAGACCTGACCCTCGGCCTTGATGGCGCGCGCCAGCTCCTGCTCGCAGGCCAGGCGCGAGGCATGTTCCTTGGGCAGGAAGATCATGCCCACGCCGTACTCCCCGGGCGGAGGCAGGGTGACGCCCTGCTTGGCCAACTCCTCGCGGTAAAGCTCGTCGGGGATCTGGATCAGGATGCCAGCGCCGTCGCCCATCAGCTTGTCGGCGCCCACGGCACCGCGGTGATCCAGGTTCTCCAGGATCTTCAGGCCCTGCTGCACGATCATGTGCGCCTTCAAACCCTTGATATGGGCCACGAAGCCAAGGCCGCAGGCGTCCTTCTCGTTGGCAGGGCGATATAGCCCCTGCTCGGCCAGGGCCTGGATTTCCTGCGCGCCTGCGCTCAGTTGCTCACCGTTTACTGCTGCCATGGCTGGCCTCCACATTCGACAAATCGGGAATGGCCGCAAGATTAATGCGCTGCAGCAAAATCAACAAGTTTGATTAAACGGGGTCAGAGTCGATTTAAGTAAATGTCAAGCGAAGACTTGGCAATAAATAGGGACACAGTCAAAAAGCCTTGGCCTTTGCGGGCCGGCCACGCGGCCTGGGCGTTACCGGTCGCTGCGTCTGCTCGCTCAGTTTTTGCAGGAATTGGGCCGAGCCCAGCGGCCAGCCCTTCAGTGCCGAATCCACCAGCAGCTGGCGTTCGGCCTCACTGCCGCCCTCCTGCAGCAAGGCCCGATAAAGCATGTCGCGCTCAAAAGGCGTGTTGCCCAAGGCCCAGAACTGGGCATGGTCGGTCACCAGCGGGTCGCGCCGCATGCCGAGGTGATGCTGGCAGCTCGACCAGGGATAGTCTTCGGGGTTCAGCGCCAGGCCCGCGCGCACCGGATTGAGCTCGATGCTACGCATCGCCGGCAGCAGGTAGGCGGCGGGCTCCAGCACCGCGGCTCGGTAGCGCCCCTCCCAGAGCGTTCCGATGCGGCCATGCTTCTGGTTGAACCAGGCCACATAGCGGCGCCCCAGCGACTGCATCATGCGGCTCATGCCCTCCGCGGTGCTGGGGGTCAGCAGCAGATGCACGTGGTTGTCCATCAAGGCATAGGCATGGATGGCCACCTTCTGGGTGGCGGCGCATTCATGCAGGGCCGCCAGGTAGTGCCGGCGATCCTCATCGTCGTGCACGATGGCCTGACGGTTGTTGCCGCGCTGGATCAGGTGATAGGTATGGCCGGCGAGCGGCAGTCGAGCAAGTCTTGCCATGGGTTCAGCATTGAGTCTGACCCCATTATCGGACGCGGCGAGAATCAGCCGAACAGGCGCTGGCCGGTCAGGCGTTCGTGCTCTCTGAGGGCAAAGCGGTCGGTCATGCCGGCGATGTAGTCGGCGCATGCGCGGGCATGGTCCTCGCTGTCGGCAAAGTCGGCCGGCAACTGGGCCGCATCAGCGAAGTAGGTCTGAAACAGATCACGCAGCACCCGCTCCGCCCGGCCGCGCGTCGCCTGCACCTGCTCATGGCGATAGAGATTGGCGAACAGAAACCGCTTGAGCTCGCTGCTGGCCGCACGCATCGCGGCGCTGAAGCGCACCAGGGGTGCGGCGCCGCGCACCGCTGCGATGCTGACCGGATCCAGCTCGGCCAGGCTCTGCCCGGTCGCACGGATGATGTCGTAAACCTGCTCCGACAACATGCGGCGTATGGTTTCGGCCAACAGGCGCTTGCCGTTCAAGCCCGGATGCGCATGCAGGCTGCTGCGCAAATGCTCGGCCACCAGGGGCACCTGCTCCAGCTGCTCCAGGCTCACCAGGCCCGAGCGCACGCCATCGTCCACATCATGGGCGTTGTAGGCCACCTCGTCGGCCAGATTGCAGAGTTGCGCCTCCAGGCTGGGTTGGCCGCCGCGCAGAAAGCGCGCCGCCACACCGTCGGGCTCCTGCGCCTCCAGCAGATTCGCGTTCCGCCTGGAGCAATGCTTGAGGATGCCTTCGCGGCTTTCGAACGTCAGATTCAGCCCGTCGAAGCTGGGGTAGCGCTGCTCCAGCCTGTCCACCACACGCAGCGACTGCAGGTTGTGCTCGAAACCGCCATGCGCCTGCATGCAGTCGTCCAGCACATCCTGGCCGGCGTGGCCGAAGGGCGTGTGGCCGAGGTCGTGCGCCAGCGCGATGGTTTCGATCAGATCCTCGTCCAGCTGGAGGCTGCGGCCGATCGATCGTCCCAGCTGCGCCACCTCCAGCGAATGCGTCAGGCGCGTCCGGAACAGATCGCCCTCGTGATTCAGGAACACCTGGGTCTTGTAGACCAGGCGCCGGAATGCGGTGCTGTGGACGATGCGGTCACGGTCGCGCTGGAACTCGCTGCGCGTCGGGGCCGGAGGCTCGTGAAAACGGCGGCCGCGGCTGCGCGCCGGGTCAGCTGCGTAGCGGGCGCGCATCATGGCCGGCTGCGCCTCTCTTTATGCGCAATGCGCCTGCAGCACGGCATCCACCAGCGCCCCGTCGGCGCCATGCATGCCGGCCTTGCCCAGTGCCTCGATCAGCACGAAGCGGATCTCGCCACCCTCGGCCTTTTTGTCGACGCGCATCAGCTCGAGATAACGCTGCAGCCCCAACTTGGGCGCGGTCACGGGCAAGCCCGCACGCTCGATCACGCGCCGCATGCGTGGCAGGAAATCGGCCGGCATCAGCCCCTTGCGCACCGAGAGGTCACTGGCCAATACCATGCCGCAACCCACCGCCTCGCCGTGCAGCCAGTTGCCGTAACCCAGCCCGGTCTCGATGGCGTGGCCAAAGGTATGGCCGAAGTTGAGGATGGCACGCAGGCCCTGCTCGCGCTCGTCCTGCCCAACCACCCAGGCCTTGATCTCGCAGCTGCGCTTGACGGCGTAGGCCAGCGCACCCTTGTCGCGCGCGCGCAGCGCATCGATGTGGGCCTCGATCCAGGCCAGGAACTCTGCATCGGCGATCGGGCCGTATTTGATGACCTCGGCCAGGCCGGCCGAGAGCTCACGCTCCGGCAAGGTATCGAGCGTGTCCAGATCGGCAATCACGCGCTCGGGCTGGTAGAAGGCGCCCAGCATGTTCTTGCCCAGCGGGTGATTGATGGCGGTCTTGCCACCCACCGAGGAGTCGACCTGCGACAGCAGCGTGGTGGGCACCTGCACGAAGGGCACGCCACGCATATAGACCGCGGCGGCAAAACCCGTCATGTCGCCAATCACACCGCCACCCAGGGCCACCAGCACGGTCTTGCGATCGGAAGCCGTGCGCAGCAGGGTATCGAAGATCTGGTTGAGCGAGTCCCAATCCTTGTACTGTTCGCCATCGCGCAGCAGCACGGCGTCGACACGGGCATAGTGCCCCAGCAGTTGCTGACGGCAGCGCTCGAGATACAGCGGCGCAACGGTCTCGTTGCTCACGATCAGGGCGGCCGAGGCCTTGGGCAAGCCCTGCCAGGCGAGCGGATCGCTCAGTTGGCCGGAGCCGATGCGGATGTCGTAGCTGCGTTCGGCGAGGGAGATGCGGACGGTCTGCAGAGAAGAATCGGGCGTGCTCATGCGCTGAAGTGTACGGGCCGCCGCCGTGGCACCAGCCTCTCAGCCGCGTTCGGCGCCCACCGTGGCCGCCACGCGCTCGGGGCTGACCACACCGGCCAGCTCGAGCTGCATCAGGATCATGTTGGACAGGGCATGCACCGACGGGCGCCCCGTCTCCATCACATAGTGCGCCACGCGCCGATAGAGCGGGTCGCGCACGTGGTACAGCTCGCGCAGCTTCTGCAGCGGATCGCGGACCTGCAACAACGGCCGCTGCGTGTCGTGACGCAGCCGCCTGAACAACTCCTCCGGCGAGGAGCGCAGATAGATCACGGTGGCGCACTGGTGCAGCGCCGCGCGGTTCTCCTCCCGAAGCACCGCACCACCGCCCGTCGCCAGGACCAACTCGGTCCCGCGGGCGAGCAGTTCGGCAATCACACGCGCCTCAATGTCCCGGAAGCTCGCTTCGCCTTCACGCTCAAAGAATGCCTTGATCGGCATGCCGATCTGCCGCTCGATCTCAGCGTCCGAGTCAACGAACGGGACTTGCAACTGCCGCGCCAGTTGCTTGCCGACGGTGGACTTGCCACCGCCGGGCATGCCAACGAGAGCAATCGTCAGTTGGTGCAACTCGCGTAACCTGCGGGTGCAGCGTTGATGGAGAGGTACTGTGAAACCGAATACACGAGACCGCTCGGAGAAGTGAACGAAACGGCTACCGTGCCCGCCGAGGTCTTCTCATCAAACTTGTAGCTGATGCCAACACCGGTCGGAGTCGAGGTGCTAGGGACCGGCGTCCCGCCCAATACCGCAACCGTCAAGCCGTCAGTGGCCTTCGCGGCAATCACCGTACCCGCAGAAACAGGGTTGTAGGCCACAGGGTTCGCATCCGCTGCAGTCAGCGCCAAAACGCCAGCACCAGGCACGCTGTACAGACCGTCGGCACCAAACAGCATGAAGTTCGAACTCTTCGCCACGTCGTCCACATAGTGGGTGATCAGAGAGACGGGCGCCACACAGGTGCCATTCGGCGCCCGCGCATTGTCGGGGCGACTCAGGCCCCACAACGGGCGCGCGGAAGAGGTGGAGAAGATGGTCTGCACGGCTCGCCGCACATAGGCGCGGCCCCAGTCCTTGCTGCAGGTGTTCGGACGCGAGGGAATGCTCACATCCGCAGCCAACAGGGCCGAGTTCGCCGCGACGCATGCCTGGGTTTCGCCAGTGGACACCGAAACGAACTGATCGTCGCTGGACTGATAGTAGTTATCGAACTTGCGATCCAGGAAAATATCACCCAGATTCTGGAAGTCCTCACCGGCGTCGTAGACGTTGTTGCCATTGACGTCGAGGAAGGACTTCTCGCCCAGCGCATAGGTCACCACCGTCACGCGCCCATCCACCGGCACGGGTGAGGCCGTCACAAAATTGGCGGTCGCCGTGGCAATACCTTTACCGCTCAGGGCGGTCTGCTTGATTGCCTCGATCTGGCCGCCCTCGGTCACGAAGTTGATCGCCGTGCCATCCGGTACCGGGTTGCCCAGACGGTCCGATGCGATCACCGTATAGGTGTTGGGCGTGCCCTGGAGGTTGTAGCCCTCGATATTGATCGTGCCCTGAGCCATCGAGAAATTCAGTTGCGACGGCAGGCCCACCGCAATGGCCAGGACACTGGACACCGTGGAGATATTGCTGCCCTGCAACGTTGCCTTGATGCGCACAGGCGTTGGCACCGTGCCCGAATTGACACGAACAATGACGTTGCCATCCTTGTCAGTCTTCTTGGTCACCGCCGTACTGCCGCCATCCAAGGTCAGTCCACCAACCAGCACGCTAGGCTCAAGAACCACGATTTGCTCAGGCAGACCATTGTTGTTGGCATCTTTGACCTGGAACGTCACGTTCGCGTTCTCAACCAAGCCGGAGCCACGCAGATAGATATTGGACGGTGTCGCTGAGACAAAGCCAATGCTTGCAACCGCCGGAGAATTAACGGGGATGCTGAGCGACTGCGTCAGCGCTGTGCCTGTCACCGAAATCTGCAAGTTCTCTGTCGACGCCACCGCGCCGCAACCACCGTCCCGGAAGGTAAATGTGGCACGCCCGGTAGACGTGGTCTGACTGCTAGGCGTAATGGTGCCTTTGCCAGACGCCGTACACGACGAAGTCAGCGCAAGGCTGACTGGGCTACTGGAGGATGTGCCAGTCAGCGTCACCGTGAGGCCAGCTTGGCCATATGCCGACAGGCTGCTCACATCCGACGTGAACGACGCAATGGCCACGTTGGTCGCTGTCAGCTGAAAACCCGTCGACGCGCTGTAATCCTTGGCCAAGTAATTGACCGTAGCCTTGACCATATCGGCGCCTGTTGAAGCCGACTGCGCCGGCGACAGGATCACCGTCGCCTGCCCATTGGCGTCGGTCAGGGCGGACGGCGCACTGAAAGCACCCAGGCCCGCGTCGGTGCTGAACTTGACCACTTGCCCCACCAGCGGCGAGCCCGCCTTGTTCTTGACTTGGACCGATAGCGTTGCAGGAGCACCTGCACTGACGGTTGTCGACGAAAGCAACACGCTCAGCACCGCTGTATCCGTAGAGGTGCCGCTACCTGTACCGGTGTTCCCCCCGCCGAGCACCGGATCACCCGCGCCCCCGCCACCGCCGCCGCATGCAGTCAGCAGCAGCGCCATGCCCAGGCCCAGCCAAGCACTCAGCTTGCCTTTACCCAGCCAATTTTTTCCGTTCATCACTCAGACTCCTTTTCGCCCGTGCTGCAGCCGCAGCAGAGCAGCTCCCTTTTAGCGCACTGTCACACGATCGTTGACGACCTTCGGCGTGATAAACACAAGCAACTCGGTCTTGTTCGAAGTGCGGGCCTTATTCTTGAAGAGATTGCCCATGATGGGCACATCGCCCAGGAAAGGCACTTTGGTCACGTCCTCGCGCTCCACCTGGGTGAAGATACCGCCGATCACGACGGTGCCACCGTTTTCGACCAGCACCTGTGTTTTCACATGCTTGGTGTCGATCGCGAACCCTGCCGAGGTCTGCCGGCCCACACTGTCCTTGTTGACGTCCACGTCCAGAATCACATTGCCCTCGGGCGTGATCTGCGGCGTGACCTCGAGCTTGAGATTGGCCTTGCGGAAGGCGATGGACGTCGCGCCGCTCGATGTCGCCACCTGATACGGCAGTTCTTCGCCTTGCTCGATCAAGGCCTTGACCTGATCGGCCGTAACCACGCGCGGGCTGGAGACAATCTTGCCGCGACCATCCGCCTCGAGCGCCGACAACTCCAGATTCAGGAAACGGTTGGCGGTAGCACTGAACAGCGATAGCGCGAAATTGGCAGGGGCAAGGTCACCGATTTTGGGCGCAGGCATATTGATGAACTGCGTATCGTTGTACTTGAAATCATCCTTCGCCATCTGCAAGGTCTGCCCACCCACGGCGTTGTAATTCCCGCCGACGGTGACATAGTTGTTTCCACCGACGTTATACCCAGGTACCCCACCCTGCAGACCGCGCATATCGGATGCGCCCAGTTTCACGCCGAGAGAGCGTCCGAACTTGTCATCGGCCTCGACGATGCGCGCCTCAATCAGCACCTGCCGGACCGGGATATCGATCTTGGCGATCATCGCCAGCACCTCCTCCAGCTTGGAGGGGATGTCGGTCACGAACAATTGGTTGGTGCGGCTTTCAAACATGGCGCTACCGCGCGCCGACAGCAACCGAGTTGTAGTGCCACCGCCTTGACCGGAACCTTGGCCCGTGCCCGTCAGGCCTTTGGCCACCTCTTCGGCCTTGGTGTAATTCAACTGGATGGCCTGCGTACGCAGAGGCTCAAGCTGCGATATCTGCGCCTTGGCCTCGAGATCCATCTTTTCCTTGGTGGCCAGTTCGTCTTTGGGCGCGATCCACAGCACATTGCCGGATTTGCGCAGGCCCAAACCCTTGGCCTGCATGATGATGTCCAGCGCCTGGTCCCACGGAACGTCCTTGAGGCGCAGGGTCACATTGCCGGTCACGGTATCACTAGTCACCACATTGAAATTGGTGAAGTCCGCGATCACCTGCAGCAAGGCGCGAACCTCGATGTTCTGGAAGTTCAGCGACAGCTTGTCACCCGCATAACCCGGTCCCTGCGTCAGCTTGTTGGGATCAGTTTTCTGCGGTCGAACTTCCAGCACAAATTGGTTGTCGCTCTGGTAAGCACTGTGTTCCCAAGCCCCCTTAGGCTCGACCACCATACGTACCCGATCGCCCACCTGAGAAGTCGACACCACTTGCACCGGGCTTCCGAAATCCGATACATCCAAGCGTCGCCGCAGGTTTTCCGGCAGGCTGGATCTAAGAAATTCCACCACCAGATTCTGACCTTGCTGTTGGATGTCGACACCCACCTGCGTGCTGGGCAAATTGACGATCACACGGCCAGCACCATCCTGGCCACGGCGAAAGTCGATGTCACGTAGGGCTTGTGGTGCTGCATTCTGGCTGGCTGCAAAGTGAACCGGCCCAGAAGTCGCCTGCCCAGCATTGCTTGCTACAGAAGCTTGCTCGAGGAATATCAGCAGCGCGTTTTCCTGCAACTGCGCACGGTAGGTCGCGGCCTGGCGCAGGTTCAAGACCACACGCGTGCGCTCACCAGCCTGGGCCACGTTGGCCGAGCGCAGATTGCCCTGGTTGATCTCGACCGCGGAGCGCCCCAATTCGTTGGACACGCCCGGCAAGTCGATGGCAATACGGGGTGGCGTCTGTATCGTGAAGCCACGTGGAACTTCCGATAACGGTTGCGTCAACTCGATGCGCACCACCTCGGCGCCCGCCTGCTGCATGCTGTTGATGGAGCGAATTGCGTTTTGTGCCCACGCTGGCAGAGGCGCTAGACAGCCCACCGCCACTGCACATGCCAAAGCTCGCCACTGGCTCATTCGAAGAGTCTCCGGAAGTATGCTCATCGTCCCTTCTCCTGTAGCTGGAGGGTACTGGTGCGTTCAACCCATTCGCCCGCAGCGTCCTGGACGACTTCTCGCAAGGTGATATCGGTTTCGGTGATCTTGGTAACGCGCCCGAAGTTAAGCCCCAGGTAATCGCCGCCCTTGACCAAGTAATAGAGGTTGTCCACCTTCAACATCGCAAGGCGCTCGCTGCTACGCGTCAAGCTACCCACCATCGACATGCTGTCCAAGGGGAAGGACTCCAGCGGCTCTCGACGTCGATTCATTTCGGCGGCCAGCAGCGAGTTGGGTTGCGCGGACTCCTGCTTAATGGCAACGCTCAGCTTTTGCGTACTGAACGGGTCGACCCCGCCTTGAGCCTCATAAGCCTGGGGGAGAAATTGTTTCGGTGGAACAAGTTGCCGCACCGTCGGACGTGTCGCGCGGCGCTGCTCTTCCATCCATTGCTGCAGCTCATCCACATCCGACGAGCAGGCCGCCACCGCCAGCAACACCGCCAGCGCAACGACGCACCTTACAGCTGTCTGATACCCCGTCATTTTTTGGCCCCCGCCGACTTCGCAGCACTGCGCTTCTGCTCGCTCACCTCATTGGCGTCAAGGTAACGATAGGTGCGCGCCGTGGCTTCCATCGCCAGGCTGCCGGACGCATCCTTGCCCGTCAGAGTCACCACATTCAGGTTGTGCAGCGTCACGATGCGAGAGAGGTTGGACACATCGGCAGTGAACGCGCCCACATCGTGATAACGGCCAGTCACACGCAAGGCAATCGGCAGTTCAGCGTAATAGTCCTTGATGACCATCTGCCCTGGACGGAACAACTCAAACTGCAGCCCACGCCCCAGCCCTGCCTGGTTGATATCCGACAGCAGCGCATCCATTTCCGCCTTGCCCGGCAGTTGCTTTTCCAGCTGCGTCACATATTCCTCCACCTGACTTTTCTGCTTTCGCAACTCAGGCAGATTGACGGCTTGCGCCAATTTGGCGGTGTAGTCACCCTTCAGCTTAGGTTCGCGCTCGCGCTCGGCATTCAGACCCGCTTGCACATCTGCAAGCACAAACACCCAGCCGATCACCATGACCAACACGCCCACTGCCAGAAACGATGCCAGCTTGGGCGCCAAGGGCCATTGCCCAGGCTCGTTGGGATTGAGACCGCGGAATTGCTCCGCGACCCCCGCAAACCAGGCATTGAGGTTCAGATTGCCCGTTTTCGTCTTTTTCAGCATGAGCGCCCTCAAGACTTCTTGGCCGGCACACCAGCGCTTGGTGTCGCAGGCGATTCGTTCACCGGCGCCTTGATCGACACCTTCATCGAGAACTCAAACAACCGTTTCTGATCGCGCGAATTGGCGCTGAGGTTGGCGATCTTGATCTCCACCAACTCGGGCTTTTCCAGCCACTCGGAGTTGCGCGCCGTGTTGCGCAGCAACTCCGAAACGCGCTCGTTCGTTTGCGCGATACCGTTGATCGAGACCACTTTGTCAGTCTGACGAATCGTCGTCAGATACACGCCCTCGGGCGTATGCCGGGCCAGTTCGTTCAGCAGATGCACCGGCGTATTGCGGTCCGCCTGCAAATCCTCCACCGCCCGCTGGCGAGACTTCAGCGATTCAATTTCAGCCTTGAGGTTGGCAATATCCTTGATCTGGCTGTCGAGCTTGTCGATCTCGGTCGTCAAAAATTGGTTGCGAGAGGCTTGTGCGGCGGTCATTTGCTGCAGCAGCAGCATGCCGGCGCCCACCACCACGGCCCCCAACACGGCCGAAACACCCAAGCCGACAAAAAATGCCGTCTTACGGCGCTTGCGCTTCTCTTCCCGATAGGGCAGCAGGTTGATCAGAATCACTGAAAGAACCTCCGCATCGCCAAGCCACAGGCGGTCAGATAGGCCGGCGCCTCACGGCGCAACTTGGCCTCGCGCACCGACGAGCCCAGCGCCATATTCTCGAACGGGTTCACCACCATGCAGGCAAAGCCCGTCAACTCCGTGACGCGCTCCTTGAGCCCGGGCAAGGTGGCCGTTCCTCCGGCCAACATCACGTAATGCACCTTGTGATGCGGCGTGCTGGTGAAGAAGTACTGCAAGGCGCGCCCGATTTCTTGCGAGAGGCTGTCCACGAACGGGTTCAGCACCGCGGTTTCGTAGTCCTCCGGCAGCTCGTTGGCGAGCTTCTTGAGCTCCGCCTCCTCAAACGAGAAGCCGTACTGGCGCGAAATGAGCTGCGTCAGCGCCGACCCGCCGAAGGCTTGGTCGCGGTCATACAGCATCTCATCGTCCCGCAGAACCTTCAGACTGGTGGTGTCAGCACCGATCTCGAACAGCGCCACCAAGGCATCCTTGCCTTCGCTGGGCAAATTCGCGATCAGCCGCCCCATCGCCATGCGGGATGCATGCGACTCGATGTCCAGAATGACCGGGCGCAAACCCGCTGCCTCGGCCAAGCCCTGCCTGTCCTGCACGCGATCCTTGCGCGAGGCGGCGATCAGCACCTCGACATCGCCGACGGACGTGGGGCTGGGGCCGATTACGCAGAAGTCCAGGCTAACCTCGTCCAGGGAGAACGGAATGTACTGATTCGCCTCCGCCTCGACCTGGATCTCAAGCTCTTCGTCGCGCAAGCCCGCGGGCAGCATGATCTTCTTGGTGATCACGGCCGACTGCGGCATCGCCAGCACGGCGTCGCGCGTCTTGCTGCCACTTCGCGCCACCACACGGCGCACGGCATCCGCCACCTCATCGAATTTCTCGATTTGGCCATCGGTGATCCAACCTTTTTCGAACGGCTCGGTCGCAAAGCGCTCCAAGACCATCTCGCCATTTGCACTCTGACCCAATTCGACCAGTTTCACACTGGACGAGCTGATATCCAAGCCAATCATGGGCGGATGCTTGCGACCCAGCAGTACGTCAAGTATTCCCATGACGCTTATCCCCCAACGCGCCGCGAGTGCGCCGGACTATTAATAAGTTACTTGAATGCTAGCAGCAAAGCCTATGACGCCCCAAGGCTTTCTGCCTCATGCAAGTAACACCACGTTGCGAAACATACACGACTGCCGCGGCACCCTAAGGCCGGAATAACACCGCTATTTCGGCATTGGCCCCACACCTATTGGTAAGCAGAGGTGACAAGGCGCGCGTGGGCGGGGCGTTTCTATAATCCCCCGACCGCGACGGAGCCCCATGAGCGAAGCCAAGAAGAAGTCCCCACCGAGCACGGCCGACAGGCCGCAGGCACAAAGCCTTGGATCCATGCTGTTGCGCGCGGGCGGTTGGGCCTTGGCGCTCCTGGCGGCGGGCGCCGGTGGTGTCTTGCTGCTGCTGGCCATGGCCTTGGCGATGGCCTACCCCAATCTGCCGGATATCAGCGGCCTCACCGACTACCGCCCCAAGCTGCCCATGCGGGTGCTCTCCAGTGATGGCGTCGTGCTGGGCGAGTTCGGCGAAGAGCGCCGCAACTATCTGCCAATCAAGAGCATTCCCAAGGTCATGCAGGATGCCATCCTCGCGATCGAGGATGCACGCTTTTACCAGCATGGCGGGGTGGATTACCTCGGCGTGATCCGCGCCGGCCTGGCCAATGTGGGCGAATCGCGCAGCCAGGGAGCATCGACGATCACGATGCAGGTGGCGCGCAATTTCTATCTCTCCACCGAGAAGACCATGACGCGCAAGATCTACGAGATCTTGCTGGCTTTGAAGATCGAGAACGCGCTCAGCAAGGAGCAGATCCTCGAGATCTACATGAACCAGATCTTCCTGGGACACCGGGCCTATGGCTTCGCCGCCGCCAGCGAGGTCTACTTCGGCAAGCCGCTCAAGGACATCTCGATCGCCGAGGCCGCCATGCTGGCGGGTCTGCCCAAGGCACCGTCCGCCTACAACCCCATCAACAACCCGCGCCGGGCCAATCAGCGCCAGCAATACATCATCGACCGCATGCTGGACAACGGTTACATCACCGAGGAGCAGCACAAGGAGGCGAAGGCGCAGACCCTGCGCTATCGCCAGGTGGCCGAAGCCTCCTCGCATGCGGAGTACGTGGCCGAGGTGGCCCGACAGTTGATCTACACCCAGTACGGCGATGAGGCCTACACGCGTGGGCTGAACGTCTACCTGACCCTGAATGCCGACGAGCAGAACGCCGCCTATCGGGCACTGCGGCGCGGCATCATGGACTTCGAACGGCGGCAGGTCTACCGCGGCCCAGAGGCCTATATCGACCTGCCGACCAACCCCAAGGATGTCGACGTCCGCGTCGCCGAGGCCCTGTCCGAGCATC
This sequence comes from Paucibacter sediminis, assembly GCF_030254645.1. NCBI lineage: Bacteria > Pseudomonadati > Pseudomonadota > Betaproteobacteria > Burkholderiales > Sphaerotilaceae > Roseateles > Paucibacter sediminis. The sequence continues at coordinate 2,755,963 of NZ_CP116346.1, read as the reverse complement.
CGGCCAACGACGAATTGCTGGCCGCCGTGGTGCTGGAAGCCGATCCGAAGAAGGTGGTGGCGGCACTGCAGAGTGGCGAGACCATCAACATCGTCGGCGAGGGGCTGAAGCCCGCCACCTCGGGACTGTCCGAACGCGGCAACCCCAAGACGCGCATCCGCCGCGGCGCGGTCATCCGCGTCGTCAAGGGCAGCAAGAACGACTGGACCATCACCCAGTTGCCCGAGGTTGAAGGCGCCTTCATTTCCCTGGACCCACGCGACGGCAGGGTACGGGCCATGGTGGGCGGCTTCGACTACGCCAAGAACAAGTTCAACCACGCCACCCAGGCCTGGCGCCAGCCCGGCTCGAGCTTCAAGCCCTTCATCTACTCGGCTGCCTTGGAGAAAGGCTTCACGCCCGCCACGGTGGTGAACGACGCGCCGCTGTTCTTCGACGCCAGCACCACGGGCAGCCAGCCCTGGGAACCGAAGAATTACGACGGCACCTTCGATGGCCCCCTGCCGCTGCGCCGCGCCCTCGCCAAGTCCAAGAACATGGTGTCGATCCGGGTGCTGCAGTCGATTGGCGTCCACTACGCGCAGGACTGGATCACCCGCTTCGGCTTCGAGGCCGAGAAACATCCCGCCTACCTGACCATGGCGCTGGGCGCCGGCTCGGTCACGCCGATGCAGATGGCCCAGGGCTATGCCGTGTTTGCCAATGGCGGCTATCGCGTCAGCCCACAACTCGTCGCCAGGCTCACCGACCACAAGGGCAAGCTGCTGTACGAGGCTGGCTTGCCGAGCCAAATGGACGAGAGCCACCGCGTCATCGATGCGCGCAATGCCTTTCTGATGACCAGCCTGTTGCAGGAGGTCACCCGCAGCGGCACCGCCGCCAAGGCCCAGGCTCAGCTCAAGCGGCCGGACATCTATGGCAAGACCGGCACCACCAACGATTCGATGGACGCCTGGTTCGCCGGTTACCAGCAGCAGGTGGTGGCGGTGGTCTGGATCGGCTACGACCAGCCGCGCAAGCTGGGAGATCGCGAAACCGGCGGAGGGCTGTCTCTGCCGGTCTGGATCGAATACATGAGCCAGGCGCTGAAGGGTGTGACGGTCTCGGAGCCCGCGGCGCCGGAAGGCGTGATGCAGGTGAATGGCGAGTGGTTCTACGATGAATACCAGGGCCAGTCGGGCGTGCGCGCACTCAGCAATGACGAGGCCAAGCTGCCCGGCAACGCCAGCGAGGAAGAGAAGAAGAGCGTCCTCGACCTCTTCAAGCGCTGAACACCCCGTTCAGACCGGCGGCGCGAACCGCAAGGTCTTGCCGGCCTGCGCGCTGGCCTGCGCGGACAAGAGCGCATGGAACTCCTGCGACTCGCGGGTATCCAGCCATTGCCCGGCCACATACTTGAAGTGGTAGCCACCGGCCCGCGTCGCCAGCCACAGCTCTTGCAACGGGGGCTGGGTGTTGATGACGATCTTGCTGCCATTGGGAAAGCTGAGTTCCAGCAGCCCGCCGGTGCGATGACTGTCGATGTCGATCAGGTCGCCGTCCAGCCAGGCATCAACCTGGACCTCGATGTGATCAAGCACCGCACGCGTCTTCGCCTGGTAGTCGGCATCGCTGAGGGGGCTGGCTGTCATGGCGGCTAAACTTCCCGAATGTTGATCGATCAAAGCCACAGTGTAGGCCGCTCCGGCAAGGCCGCCCCGGCCTCAGGGTTTCAGCGCCGCAGTTCGCCGCGGCGCGGCGCCGCCGCGCTGTTGCTGGCACTTGCCGCTGCATGTGTCGCGATGGGGCTGAGCGCCTGTGGTCAAAAGGGCCCGCTGAGCCTGCCACCGCCACCCGCCAAGCCAGCCAGCGCCGCCGGCAGCGCACGCTAGGCGCGGCCTTCCTGCACCGCATGGCAGGCCACCTGCACGCCCTGGAACAGGGTCAGTGCCGGTCGCTCCTGCCGGCAGCGCTCATTGGCCAGGGGGCAGCGTGGATGGAAGCTGCAGCCGCTGGGCGGATTGAGCGGGTTCGGCACCTCGCCGCGCACCGGCGTGCGTGCCCTCCCCGACATGTGGATGTCGGGGATCGCATCCAGCAGCATGCGCGTGTAGGGATGGCGCGGCCGTGCAAACAGCTCAACCTTGTCCGCCAGCTCGACCAGACGCCCCAGGTACATCACCCCCACTTGGTCGCTCACATGCCGCACCACCGCCAGGTTGTGTGAGATGAAGAGGTAGGTCAGCCCGCGCTGGCGCTGCAGGTCCTTCATGATGTTGAGAACCTGGGCCTGCACCGACACGTCGAGGGCCGAGGTCGGCTCGTCGCAGACCAGGAACTCCGGCTGGGTGGCCAGCGCGCGCGCGATCGAGATGCGCTGGCGCTGCCCGCCCGAGAACTGGTGCGGGAATTTCTCGCTGTCCACCGCGGCCAGGCCCACCGAGCGCAGCAGTTCGGCGACGCGCTCGCGCAGTTCCGAGACATCGCGCACCAGGCCATGCTCGCGCAAGGGCTCGGCCACGATGTCCTGCACCTTCCAGCGCGGATTCAGGCTCGCATAGGGATCCTGGAAAATCATCTGCATGCGCCTGCGCAGGGCCAGGCGCTGGGCCGCATCCATCTTGGCGGCCGTATCCACGCCGTCGAAGCTGACGCTGCCGCGCGTGGGCTCGTAAAGCCCCACCAGCAGGCGCGCCACGGTGCTCTTGCCGCAGCCGGATTCGCCCACCAGGGCCAGCGTCTTGCCCTTGGCGATACTGAAGCTGAGCCCGTCCACCGCGTGCACGAACTGCCGCCCCTTGCGCTCGACAACGCGATTCAGCCAGGGCGCAGAAACATCGAAGGTCTTGGCGAGGTCCTTCACCTCCAGCAGCGGCTTGGTGCTCATGCGGCCCGCCCCTCATCCGCCGCATGCAGCCAGCAGGCCGCGCGCGTGCCACCGGCAGGCATCAGTTCGGGTCGCGCGCGCAAGCAACGCTCAACGACGCGCGGGCAGCGCGGATTGAATGCGCAGCCGGCCGGAATCGCATTCAGGCGCGGCATCGCCCCGTCGATCTGCAGCAGGCGCTCTCTATCCTCGTCCATCGCCGGGATCGAGCCCATCAGGCCGACGGTATAGGGATGGGCGGGTTGGTGGATGACATCGCGGACCGGTCCGATCTCGACGATGCGTCCGGCATACATCACCGCCACGCGATCGCAGGTCTCGGCGATCACGCCCATATCGTGCGTCACCAGCATCACGGCGGCGCCCTGCTCCTTGCACACGCGCCTGAGCAGGGCAATGATCTGCGCCTGTATCGACACGTCCAGCGCTGTGGTCGGCTCGTCAGCCACGATCAGCTTGGGCTCGCCCGCCAGCGCCAGCGCAATCACCACGCGCTGCCGCATGCCGCCCGAGAATTGATGCGGATACTGGTCTATGCGTGCCTCGGGCGCGGGGATGCCGGTCTGCTGCAGCAGTTCGATGGCACGCCGGCGCGCCTGCTGGTGGCTCAGCCCGAGATGCGCGGTGATGGTCTCGATGAGCTGCTGGCCCACCGTGTAGAGCGGATTCAGCGAGGTGAGCGGGTCCTGGAAGATCGCACCGATGCGACGCCCGCGGATGCGCCGCATCTGCTCGTAGGGCAGGTTGTCGATGCGCTGGCCCTCCAGACGGATCTCGCCACCGGCGATTCGGCCGGGCGGATCCAGCAGGCCGATGATGGAGGCGCCGGTGAGCGACTTGCCGGCCCCCGATTCGCCCACCACGCCAAGAATCTCGCCGGCGGCAATGTCGAAGGAAATGTCGTCCAGCGCCAGCAAGTTGGCACGGCGCGACGGGAACTCGACGCGCAGCTCGCGGACTTCAAGCAAAGAAGCGGTGGGGCTCATGCCGGCATGCATCCTCGGTCTCAACGCAGGCGCGGGTTGAGCGCATCGCGCAACCAGTCGCCCAGCAGGTTCACGCTCAGGGCGATCAGCACCAGCATCGCGCCCGGCCAGATCGTGATCCACCATTCGCCCGAGAACAGAAAGTCGTTGCCCACCCTGATCAGCGTACCCAGCGACGGGCTGGTGGGCGGCACCCCCACGCCCAGAAACGACAGGGTGGCTTCGGTGATGATGGCCGAGGCCACCTGGATGGTGGCCAGCACCAGCACCGGACCCAGCACGTTAGGCAGCACATGCTTGAACATGATGCGCAGGGGGCCCACGCCGATGACACGCGCCGCCTGCACATATTCCTTGTTGCGCTCCACCATGGTGGAGCCGCGCACCGTGCGCGCGTACTGCACCCAGCCGGTGAGCGCGATGGCGAAGATCAGCACCAGGAAGGCCAGCGTCTCATGCGCATGCGGGAACAAAGCCCGCCCGACGCCATCGATCAGCAAGGCCACCAGGATGGACGGGAAGGACAGCATCACGTCGCAGACGCGCATGATGAAGCCGTCCACGCGCCCACCCGCAAAGCCGGCCAGCAAACCCAGGCCAACGCCGATCAGCATCGACAGCAGCACCGACGCCAGCCCCACCAGCAGCGAGATGCGTGCGCCATACATCAGGGCCGAGAGAATGTCACGCCCCTGGTCGTCGGTACCGAGCAGATATTTGCCCGAGCCACCCTCGATCCAGGCCGGCGGCAGGCGCGAATCCATCAGCTCCAACGTGGAAAGATCAAAGGGGTTGTGGGGCGCCACGAACTCGGCAAACACGGCGCACACCACACAGGCCAGCGCGATCACGCTGGCCAAGATCGCCATCGGCGAGCTGCGGTAGGAATGCCAGAGGTCGCCGTCGAAGAAGCGCCGCCAGGCGCTCGGCGCCGCGGCTTGGGGTTGCGGATTCGGGTTGCGGCTCATGTCAATGTCCGCCGGCCTTGCCCTCGACGCGCAGGCGCGGGTCGACGGCGAAGTACAGCAAGTCCACCAGCAGGTTGATGCTGACGAAGATGAAGGAGATCAGGCACAGATAAGCCGCCATCACGGGGATGTCGGCGAACTGCACGGCCTGGATGAACAGCAGGCCCATGCCCGGCCACTGAAACACGGTCTCGGTGATGATGGCGAAGGCGATCAGCGAGCCGAGCTGCAGGCCGGTGATGGTGATCACCGGCACCAAGGTGTTGCGCAGCGCGTGGCCAAAGTAGACCGCGCGGTTGCTCAAGCCGCGTGCGCGCGCGAACTTGATGTAGTCGGTGCGCAGCACCTCCAGCATCTCCGCACGCACCAGGCGCATGATGAGCGTGAGCTGGAACACCGACAGCGTGACCGCGGGCAGCAGCAGGTGCTTGAGGCCATCCAGGCTCAGCAACCCCGTGGTCCAACTGCCGAAGGCCAGCACCTCGCCGCGGCCAAAGCTGGGCAGCCACTTCAGGTTCACGGCGAAGATCAGGATCAGCAGGATGCCGATCAGGAAGGTGGGCAGCGACACGCCCAGCAGCGACAGCGTCATCAGCAGCTGCGACGAGGCCCGCCCGCGCCGCAATGCCGCGATCACGCCCAACGGAATTCCCAGGCCCAGCGCAATCACCGCCGCCGCCATCGAGAGTTCGAGCGTGGCAGGAAAGCGCTCGACGATGAGCGTGGAGACCTTGCGCCCCTGCCTCAGGCTGAGGCCGAACTCACCCTGAACGGCATTGCCCACGAAGCGCGCAAATTGCACCGGGAACGAGGCATCCAGGCCCAGGTCGTGGCGCAGTTGCTCGCGCTGTTCCGGGGTGGCGTCCTGCCCCAGCAAATTGGTCACCGGATCGCCCACATACTGGAACAGCATGAAGGCGATGAAAGCCACCGTCAGCATCACGACGATGGCCTGCACCAAACGCCTGAGTATGAAAACTAGCATGTCTGAGGGAATTCAGGGCGGCCCGCGCTGGCGCTTGATCAGCCATCGAGCCACGCTGCGGCGCAGCGCTGCCACCCAACGGAGGCGCCATCATCAAGGACGGATGAGCGCCTGGCAAACGGGAAAGCCCTGATCGGTGCGCAGCACGACTTCGGTGTCGCGCCGCCTCAGAAAATCAGGCTGCCCGGCAACAGATTGGCCTGTTGATCGACAAAGCGGATGCTGCCGTAGCAAGCCTCGGCGCGCCCCGGGCTGTTGTCGGCGTCGGTCATGAGCGCGGCGCCGACCATGCGGCCCGGTTCCTCGCCAAAGGCTTTCTTGAAGTCGGCGGCGATATCGCGGCGAAAGCTCTGCCATTGGCCCGCCGCATCATTGCCAACCACGATCTTGCGAATGCGGTCCGTGCGGGCATTGACCACCACCGTCTCGGGCGTGCGCCGCGGGTCCCACACATACATCAGGGTCGCATAGGGCGGCGATTCGCCGGTCAGCACGCGCGCCAGCTCGAACAGCATGCGATTGCGCCCCGAAAGCCGTGCTTCGTCACCCTCGAATGCCAGCACCAGGCGCGCCGGCGCGTCGTCCAGGTCGGGATCGGTATCGGCCGCCATCGCCTGCTTGCCGGCAATCCACCACTCGAACTCAAGCCGCTCCACCTGCTGCGGCAGCAGCGTCAGTTGCCGACGCCACAAGCTGGCTGACTCTTGCGCCTGCGCCAGCACACAAGCCTGACCTGCCCGCTGCCCCAGCGAATACTGCGTGGCGCGCTTGCCCGGTAGCTCGCGCGCCGACCAGTCCTGCAAGCCCGCGAGCGGCCGCGCGCCCTGCTGCGCCGGCTGCACATGCGAGCAAGCCGCCAGACACAGGGCAGCAGCCACCGCGAGTAGGGATCTAGCCATGGACGTACAACTCCGGTTCGGACGCAACCTGTCAACCCTAGGCCACGCGCAGAAACCCGCCGCCAATTTGGTCACGGCTTGCAGCGGCCAAGAAAAACAGGCCGCACAAGGCGGCCTGCAACGTGACGGGCATCACGCCCAACCCTTCAAACTCAGAAACGGTGACGCAGACCCACCGTGTAGCCATCGCGCTTGGTAGCGCCGTTGGCCAGGGTCAGATTGCCGCTGATCTTGGTGTGATCCAGTTCCAGGTAGGCATCGGTACGCTTGGAGAAGGCGTAGTCGGCGACGAAGGCGAAGAAGTCACCCTTGCCATTGCCGGCGGCCACATAGCCGGTCTGCTTCGCGTTCCAGTATTGCGCGCCCAGGTTCAGCTGAGGCGTCAGCTGGTAGGTGCCACCAACGCTCCACATATCGCGATGCTCGCCCAGCGCGGCGGCGGCGTTCAGTGCGCCGACGATGGAGCCTGCCAGGGTCGCGTTGGTCACGGCGCTGAAGCCGGCTTCGAACTTGTTGCGCGCCCAGCCGGCATTCAGGTACCAGGGGCCGCTGGTCCAGGCACCACCGATGGTGGTGGCCTTGACGCTCTTGCCGGCCGCATCCTTCAGGTCCAGATAAGCGCCTGCGACGGCGAACTCACCCACGGCATAGCGGAGCAGTCCACCCATGGACTTGCCGGCACCGCCCTCACCTGCGCTGGCCTGCGCCTCGGCGCGGAAGCCGCCGACTTCGATCAGGTACTTGACCATGTTGTCGTTGCGCGCGCCGAGCGAGAAGCCGATCTCAGGCTTGTAGATCTCGGCATAGGGCGAGTACTTGAACGAGGCGTAGGTGGCGGTCACCGCATCAAACAGTACGTTGTACTGGCGACCCAGGGTGATGCGACCGAAGCTGCTGGACTGAATGCCCACCCAGGACTGGCGCCAGAAATCGGCAGCAGCCACCGCGCCGGTATCGGACAGCAGACGATGCTCCAAATTGGCGATGCCCTTCAGGCCACCACCCATGTCTTCGGTAATGTTGATGCCCAGACGGCTTTGCGACATGCCGCCGGGAGCCAGGGTAGACAACGAAGAGCCCTTGCTGGCGGCATTCGGGCCGGCGTTCGTGGTGTAGCGAGCACCTGCATCAATGATGCCGTACAGGGTCACGCTCGACTGCGCATAGGCGGCACCCACGCTGCTGGCGAGGAGTCCCAAAACCAAGGTTGCCTTCTTCATCTCTATGTCTCCTGGTTAGAAAAATACCTATCGCTATTGTGGTGTGGCCCTAGGGATTCGGCCCCGCCCTGTTGCACCGATCCAACGGGAAATAACCCTGTCTCGGCGGCGACAGTTGCGCCATCGCAAACGAAAAAGGCCACCTTGCGGTGGCCTTGCAGCAAGGCGCCGAAGCGCCCAATCTGTTGATCAGAAGCTGTGGCGAATGCCCACGTCGGCGCCACGCGAGGTGCCGCCGGCATTGACCGCATTGCCGCCCGCGACCACGAACTTGGCAACGCCTTCGTTCTTGATCTGCGACAGGGTGGCGTAAATGGTCGTGCGCTTCGACAGGATGTGGTTGTAGCCCAGCGCGAACAGCTTGGCATCGCCGGCAACCTTGCCCAGTTCGGCAGCGTTGTTGGCGTTGGCATCGGCGTAGGAGAACAGCAGCTCGCCCGAGCCCACCGGCACCACGGCGCCGACTTGCCACCACGACTGCTTCAGCGACGCGAACTTGTTCTGGCCCAGCATCACCGAGGCCTTGGCCACGCCGAAGTCATACGAACCGGCAACGACGCCGAGCTTGTACTTGTTGCTGTCGACACCGCCGACGCTGTAAGCAGCGGCCACATGGACGGGGCCGGCCTTGTAGCCGAGGCGGCCGGACATGGTCTTGTTGCCATCGGTCGCTGCACCTTCGCCGGCCGCCACGTCGGCACCGCCGTACACACCACCCAGATCGCCAGGCAGCACGTAGCCAACCTGGTTGTCAGCACGGTTAGGCACGCCAGCCTTCGAGCCCAGGCCCGAGAAGATGGCGGTCACGGCACCGGTACCGGTGGTCGAATAGGGGTCGAAATCGTCGATCGTCAGGCGAGCCGCGATCTTGTGACGGCCCAGGCGCACTTCACCGAAGGCACCCGACAGGCTCACCGTGGCGCGGCGGCCCCAGAAACGCGATGCATCCACCGAGCCGGCGTCCGGCGACAGCGCGCCTTCCAGCCAGAAGCTGGCCTTCAGGCCGCCACCCAGGTCTTCCACGCCACGCACGCCCAGACGGCTGCTCGAGCGGCCGTCCGACGACAGCGTGTTGACGGTGCCGGCAGCGCCCTTGACTTGGCGCACGCCAACGTCAACGAGGCCGAACAGGGTCACCGACGATTGCGCCGAGGCGGTGCCGACCAGCGAGCCCAGCACAGCCAGAGCGATCAGGGATTTCTTCATTGGGTTCTCCAAAATTGAACAAGAGGTCTCGGCCTGCAAAGCCAAACATCCGGCCGACCGAGCCAACCTCCGCAGCGGAAGTTGCGCCTATTGCACCAGAGCCCGGCGGCCCTGGCCATAAACGGCATGCAAATTGGGGCCTTCCGTTGCCGGAGGGCAACGTCTCGCAAGCATAAAAAACCTGTCACAAAACTCAGGCAAATCCCGCAAAGGAAAACCCTCAACAGGGGTTGTGGCGGCTACCGGGCTCGTACACTGCCTGCCATGAGCCCATGCTCGACACCATGCCCCGCCTCAGCATGAACCCCGCTCCCCACCTCAATTTCGCCGACCGCCTGATCTCGTCGGCCGACCACGCATTGCGCACCATGACCGGCGCGCATGCCGGCCGCCGGCCCTCGCCTGCGGCGGGGCTCAAAGCCGAGCTGTCGGACGAAGATGGCCAGCTCGCTGGCGCGCTGATGCGCGTCAATCATGTCGGCGAGGTCTGTGCACAGGCGCTCTACCGTTCGCAAGCACTCGTGACCAGCGATGCGACCCTGCGCCACCACTTCGAGCGCGCCGCCGAGGAAGAAGTAGACCATCTGGTGTGGACACGTCAGCGCCTGGTCGAGCTGAACACCCACAGCAGTTACCTGACCCCGCTTTGGTATGCCGGCGCCTTCGGCATCGGCGTGGCGGCCGGCCTGCTGGGCGACCGGCTGAGCCTGGGCTTTGTGGTCGAGACGGAGCGGCAGGTGGAGGCCCACCTCGCCAGCCATCTGGATCGCCTGCCCGCCGCCGACCGGCCCTCCCGAGCGATTGTGGCCAAGATGCAGCAGGAAGAAGCCGCCCATGCCGAAGAGGCCATGCAGGCCGGCGCGCGCGAATTGCCTGCGCCGGTCCGCGGCCTGATGCGTCTGGCGGCACGCGTCATGACGCGCACCGCTCACCATATCTAGACCTCGACGAGTTCCACCGAGGTCGTGATCTCGGCCGTCTTGCCCAGCATGATGCTGGCCGAGCAGTATTTCTCGTGCGACAGCGCCACCGCACGCTCCACCACCGCCTGATTGAGACCGCGGCCCTGCACCACGAAGTGCATATGTATCTTGGTGAAGACCTTGGGCTCGATGGCCGCACGCTCGGCGCTGAGCTTGACCTGGCAGCCGCGCACGTCGTGCCGACCGCGTTTGAGAATCAGCACCACGTCATAGGCGGTGCAGCCGCCGGTGCCGGCCAACACCGTCTCCATCGGGCGAGGGGCCAGATTGTGTCCGCCGCCGTCAGGCGCGCCGTCCATGGTCAGCAAGTGACCGCTGCCGGTCTCGGCCACGAAAGCCATGCCTTGCTCGCCCATCCAATTGATCGTGCATTCCATCCTGCGCTCCGGTCGGGATCGTCTATCTAGAGAACTTCCTCCAATGCCAGCATGCAAATTTATTGCGATGCAACATGGCCTGGTCGTAGAATTCTAAGCAAGCGAGCCAATACAAGCGCAAACGTATGCGGACTGTGTGTTGACTGGCACCTTTTGTCTCCTCCACCGCCTCCATGGTGGATTCAGCCCGAGGCCTCACGGCCCCGGGCTTTTTTTCGCCCCGACGCGGCGAAAAGGCCGGGCCAGACCCCTGACTTATGATGGTGCACTGCAACAGCTTCATGCATTGGAGAGCATTCATGCCAGGCCCCGCCAAGTCGCGCACCCCCAAGCAGCCGCCCATGCCCGCGCTGATTCCAGCGGACAACAGCTATCTGCAGCGCATTCTGAATGCCAAGGTGTACGACGTCGCGATCGAGACCTCGCTGGATCCGGCCAAGAACCTCTCCAAGCGCCTGGGCAACAAGGTGCTGCTGAAGCGCGAGGACCAGCAGCCCGTGTTCTCCTTCAAGCTGCGCGGTGCCTACAACAAGATGGTGCATCTGAGCCGCCAACAGCTCGACAAGGGCGTGATCTGCGCCTCCGCCGGCAACCATGCCCAGGGTGTGGCGCTGTCGGCCAAGAAGCTGGGTTGCCGCGCCGTCATCGTGATGCCGGTGACCACACCCAAGGTCAAGATCGACGCCGTGCAAAGCCACGGCGGTGAGGCGGTGCTGTTCGGCGACTCCTATAGCGACGCCTACGGTCATGCCCTCGAGCTTGAGAAGGCCCAGGGCCTCACCTTCGTCCACCCCTTTGACGACCCCGATGTGATCGCCGGCCAGGGCACCGTCGCGGTGGAACTGCTGCGCCAGCACCAGGGGCCGATCGACGCCATCTTCGTCGCCATCGGCGGCGGCGGCCTGATCTCGGGCGTCGCCGCCTACATCAAGGCGGTACGGCCGGAGATCAAGGTGATCGGCGTGCAGACCAAGGACTCGGACGCGATGGCACGCTCGGTGAAGGCCGGCAAGCGCGTGCAACTGGCCGATGTGGGTCTGTTCTCGGATGGCACGGCCGTCAAGCTGGTGGGCGAGGAGACCTTCCGCATCACGCGCGCCCTGGTGGACGACTTTGTGCTCGTCGACACCGATGCCGTCTGCGCCGCCATCAAGGATGTGTTCGAAGACACCCGCAGCATCCTGGAACCGGCCGGCGCCCTGGGCGTGGCCGCGGTGAAGCAGTACGTGAAGGACAAGGGCTGCAAGGGCCAGACCTTCATCGCCATCACCTGCGGCGCCAATATGAACTTCGACCGCCTGCGCTTCGTGGCCGAGCGCGCCGAGGTGGGTGAGCAGCGCGAGGCGCTGTTCGCCGTCACCATCCCGGAGGAGCGCGGCAGCTTCAAGCGCTTCTGCGAACTGATCGGGCCGCGCAGCGTGACCGAGTTCAACTACCGCATCTCGGACGCCGAGCGCGCCCATGTCTTCGTGGGCCTGGCGGTGCACAAGCGCGACGAGGCCGACAAGCTGGCGCGCACGCTGGAGAAACAGGGTTTCGCCACCGAAAACCTCACCGACAACGAGCTCGCCAAGCTGCACATCCGCCATATGGTGGGTGGCCGAACCGAGCTGGCACGCAACGAGCGCCTCTACCGCTTCATCTTCCCCGAGCGCCCGGGCGCGCTGATGCGCTTCCTCTCCAGCATGCATCCGAACTGGAACATCAGCCTGTTCCACTACCGCAACCAGGGCGCCGACTACGGCCGCATCCTGGTGGGCATCCAGGTGCCGCGCGGCGACAACGCGGCGCTGCGCGAATTCCTGGAGACGCTCAACTACCCCTTCGTGGACGAGACCAACAACCCGGTGTACCGCCTCTTCCTGCGCTGAAGCGCTGCCCGAGAAGGGCATTTGCCGATATGTTTGTGTGAGAGATCGCACAGAATAGGCAGCCTGGCGAGCGCAAGCTGCCGCACCGGCCTCCCATGTCCATCCACCAATCGCTGATTTCACCCACCGCCAATCCCGACCTCGAGCGTTCGCTGCGCGAGCGCATCGAGCGCTCGGCCGCGTTGAGCGGAGGGCTGGGCGAGCTGGAGCCCTTGGCCGTGCGGCTGGGCCTGATCCAGAACACCCTCACGCCGCGCTTCCGCGACCCCACCCTGGCGCTGTTCGCCGCCGACCATGGCCTGGCCGTGGACGGCATCGGCAAGCTGCAGGGCCGCACCACGCGCGAGCACGCCTTGCTGGCGCTGCAGAATCGCCTGCCCTGCGCGGTGTTCGCGCGCCTGCAGGGCATGCAGCTGAGCGTGGTGGACTGCGGCATTGCCGAATCGCTGCCACCCCACCCGCGCCTGCTGGCGCGCAAGATCGCGCATGGCACGCGCAACTCGCGCGTGGGACAGGCGATGAGCATGGAACAGGCGCATGCCGGCGTGCGCGTGGGCATGGAGATCTCCGACAATTTGAGCGGCAATGTGCTGGCCTGCGCGGCCCTCGGCCAGGGCGCCGACGAGGCCGGTGCCCTGATCCTCTCGCGGCTGGTGGACATGCCGGTGCGCGAGCTGGTGGTGTCAGGGCCCGATATGCGCCAGGACGATCTGGCCCATCTGCTGGTGGTCCTGCACAGCGCCCAGGGCCGGCACCGCGACGTCAGCGATCCGATGGAAGTGCTGGCCGCCTTCGGTGGTTTCGAGACCGCCGTGATGGTGGGCGCCATGTTGGTGGGCGCCAGCAAGCGTCATCTGATCCTGGTGGACGGCATCGCCGCCTGTGCCGCGCTCAAGGTCGCGGCCATGATCGCGCCGCCGGTGACGGACTACGCGGTGTTCTGCCGCAGCAAGACGCATCGCGGCCTCGACGAGGCCTTCGCCCTCTTCCACGCCTCGGCCCTGCTGGAGCTGGGCATGGAGGCGGTCGACGGCACCGGCTCGGCGCTGGCCTGGCCGCTGATACGCAGCGCCGCGGCCCTGCTCACCGAGGTGAGGGACTTCGGCGAGGGCCCGCCCACCACCCGCCCCAACCAGCTGGCCGTCGCCTCATCGCGTTTCTAGGCCTTGCTGCAAGGGCTGGCGCAGCGGCACCGAGTTCGGCTCCGGCGCATTCGGCAGCGGCACGGACTGCATGGGCGGCAGCGGCATATTGCCCACCGCCAGCGGCGGCGGCCCGCCATTGCCGATCGGCGGCCCGTTGCCCGCATTCCCTCCCAGGATCACGGGCGATGGCGCCGCCACCGGCAGCGTGCCCGCGGCCGCTTCGGTGGGCGGCGCGAGTTGCAGCGAGAACGCCGGCACGCCGGCGCGGCCCAGGGTCACGCTGCGCGCCTCCACCGCCAGCAGGCTGTATTCACCGTCCAGCATCGCCCCCACCCGCACCGTGCGCGGCGGGCCGCCGTCCACCGTCAGCAGGGCCACGCCCTCGCCGGCATTCCAGGCGCCCGCGCGCTTGGGCGCCACCACGCCCAGCAGTTTGAAGCGGCTCTCGGCCGCCGGCTGGGCCGGCGTTTCGGCCGGCTCGCTGGCGCTGGCGCCGAACAAGCGGCTCAGGTCGGCCTGCACCACGCCGCGGTCGCCGGCGCTGAGCGCGCCGGCCGGTGTCGGCATGGCACTCGGGCCGAGTTTGAGCAGCCAGTAGCCGCCGCTGCAGGCCAGCAGCCCCCACATGAGTAAAGCCATCGTTCGCGCAAGCATGAGCCGATTATGATTCAAGCGACATCCGGTACCGGCCACTGGCATCATGCCGGTCAACACCTGACCCCACTTCAAGGCTTACGGCCTATCACCATGCATAGCCCTCAACCTCTCGGCCTGCGCCAGCGCGGCTTCACCTTGATTGAACTGCTGGTGGTGCTGGTCATCATCGGAGTGCTGGCCGCGCTGATCGTGCCCAATGTGCTGAACCGCGCCGACGACGCCCGCGTCACAGCCGCGCGCACCGACGTCAACAACCTGATGCAGGCGCTCAAGCTCTACAAGCTCGACAACCAGCGCTACCCCACCGCCGAGCAGGGCCTGGAGTCGCTGGTGCGCAAGCCCACCAGCGGGCCCACGCCGCCGAACTGGAAACCCTATGTGGAAAAGCTCCCCAATGATCCCTGGGGTCGTCCCTACCAGTACGCCAACCCGGGCGTGAAGGGTGAAATCGATGTCTACAGCTTCGGCGCTGACGGACGTGCCGGCGGCGAAGGCAACGACGCGGACATTGGCTCCTGGCAATAAGCCCCGGCCAGGCAGCGCGCGCGGCTTCAGCCTGATCGAGTTGCTGGTGGTGGTCGCGCTGATCGCGATCGCCGCCGCCACCGTCACCATGGCGATGCGCGACCCCGCCGAGGCACAGCTGCAGCGCGAGGCCGAGCGCCTCGCCGCCCTGCTCGAGACCGCACGTGCCGAGGCGCGCGCGGCCGGCCTGAGCGTGAGCTGGCGGCCGGTGCGCGACGCCTCGGGCGACGATTTCCGCTTCCAGGGCCTGCCGGCCCGCATCGCCCTGCCCAGCCGCTGGCTGGGCGCGCCGGTCGGGGTGGACATCCAGCGCGCCACGGCGCTGGTGCTGGGCCCCGAGCCGCTGATTGGCGCGCAGAGCGTGCTGCTGCGCCTGGGCCAGGAGCGCATCTGGGTGACCACCGACGGCATGGGCCCCTTCGAGGTGCGCCATGACGGCGGCGCTGCGCCATGAGCGCGCGCCAGGCCGCGCGCGGCTTCACCCTCATCGAGGTGCTGGTCTCGCTCACCATCGTGGCCATCACCCTGGGCGCCGGCATCAAGGCGGCGGGCGCCCTGACCGGCAATGCCGAGCGCCTGGCCAAGATCGGCTCGGCCCAGTGGTGCGCCGAGAACCAGCTCACCGAGATGCGCCTGGGCAAGCAGTTCCCTGGCGTGGGCGACAGCGAATTCGCCTGCGAGCAGCTGGGCCTGCATTACCTCGGCCGCCTGGTCGTGCGGCCCACGCCCAACCCCAGCTTCCGGCGCGTCGAGGCGGTGATGCGCGACGCCGAGGGTCAGGTCTTGCTGAGCATCTCCACCATCATGGCGCGCTACTGATGCGGCAGGATCGCGGCTTCACCCTCATCGAAGTGCTGGTGGCCCTGCTCATCATGGCCACCATGGCGGTGATGTCCTGGCGCGGCATCGACGCCATCATGCGCACGCGCGAGGTCAGCCAGGCCAGCCTGGAGCGCAGCGCGCGCCTGCAGACCGTGCTGGCGCAATGGGAGCAGGACCTGCACGCGGTGCAGGACAGCGGCCGCGTCCCGCCCCTGGCCTTCGACGGCTCCACCCTGCGCATCACCCGCACCCATGCCCAGGGCCTGCAGGTGGTGGCCTGGAGCCTGCGCAACGGCCAGCTCTACCGCTGGGCCGGCGCGCCCGCCGCCACGCAATCGGCGCTCAACGAGAGCTACCAGCGCAGCCTGCAGGCCTGGGCCCAGGACGCCGGCCAGCTGCGCGCGCTGGAGGGCCTGGCCGGCTGGCAGCTCTACTACTACCGCGTCAATGCCTGGACCAATGCGCAATCCAGCGGCGATGTGCAGGCGCCCGGCCCGGCTGCATCGGGCGCCAGCGGCAGCCAGCCCCTGCCCAGCGGCGTGCGCGTGATCCTGCAATTCGCGCCCGGCAGCGGCTTCGGCGGACCGCTGACGCGCCAGGTACTGCTGGAGCCCGGCACATGAGGCCCCTGCAACGGATGGGCCGGCAAGCCGGGGCGGCCCTGCTCACCGCGATGCTGATCGTGGCGATGGTGAGCAGCCTGGCGGCCGGCATGGTGTGGCGCCAGTACCGCGCGGTGCAGATCGAGGCGGCCGAGCGCGCGCGTGCCCAGGCCAGCTGGATCCTGCGCGGCGCGCTCGACTGGGCGCGCCTGATCCTGGCCGAGGATGCGCGCCGCGTCGGCAACGAGCCCGAAACCGACCATCTGGGCGAGCCCTGGGCCGTGCCCCTGGCCGAGGCCCGCTTGAGCACCTTTCTGGCGGCCGACAAGGGCAATGCCGACGACGGCCCGGAGGCCTTTCTGTCCGGCAGCATCCACGACGCCCAGGCCCAGTACAACCTGCGCAACCTGGTCGTCAGCGACCCGAGCTCGCCCGGCGCGGCCCAGGAGCTGGCCACCTTGGTGCGGCTGTGCGAGAGCGCCGGCCTCAGCAACGACGTGGCCGCGCTGCTGGCGCAGAAGCTGCGCCTGGCCTTTGCCAAGAACGAGGACAACAGCGACGGCCTGCTGCAGCCGAAGAGCCTCGCCCAGCTGAGCTGGCTGGGCCTGCAGCCCGAGAGCGTGGAACGCCTGCGCCCCTGGGTCACCCTGCTGCCCACCGCCACCCCGGTGAACGTGAACACGGCGCCGCGCGAGGTGATCGCGGCGGTCTTCAACACCGACCTCGCCACCGCCGAGCGCGTCGTGCAGGCGCGCAAGGCCGCGCCGCTGCGCAGCATCGAAGAGTTGCGCGCCTACCTGCCGCCCAATGTGCCGCTGAGCAACGAGCGCGCCGCGGTGAAGACCGACTACTTCATCGTGATGGGCCGCCTGCGCCTGGACGAGCGCGTGCTGGAGGAGCGCTCGCTGGTGCGGCGCGTCGGCCGCGAGATCCAGGTCTTGAGCCGCGAACGTGTCAATCTGGTGCTGGAGGGTTCGCGATGAGCCAGCCACCCGGGATAGCCTCCTAGAATGCCGCACCGAGACCATCGTCAATGAGCACCCTCCTCATCTATTTGCCCACGCGCAGCCGCTTGCGCACACAGGCGCGCCCGCCCGGCCCGGGCGAGGGGCAGCCGCGCGGCGAGCAGGGCCCGGAATACGACTACCTCTACAGCGACGACGGCCTGAGCCTGGCCTCGGAGGGCCGGCGCCCCGCCGGCCAACTGCCCAAGGCCGACAACGTGGTGGCCCTGGTCGGCGACGCCGAACTCAGCTGGCACCAGCTGCAGCTGCCCAGGGCCAAGGGCAAACGCCTGCGCGCCGCACTGGCCGGGCAGATGGAGGACCTGCTGCTGGACGACCCCGAGGGCCTGCACTTCGCCATCGAACCCGAGGCCATGGGCGGCGACCATGCCTGGGTGGCGGTGCTGGCGCGCGCCTGGTTGAGCGAGCACCTGGCCGCGCTGGACCAGGCCCATGTCGCGGTGGACCGTGTGCTGCCCCTGTCCTGGCCCGATGCCAGCGCGCAGGGCCACTTCTTTGGCATCGCCGATGCGCCCGACAGCGAGGCGCTCGCGCTGCGCTGGAGCGCCGCCGATGGCGTCAGCACCCTGCGGCTGGAGGGCAGCTTTGCCCGCAACCTGTTTGCGCCCGGCGTGGTGCAGGCGGCGCGCTGGAGCGCCGAGCCCGAACTGGCCGCCGCCGCCGAACGCTGGCTGGGCACCACCGTGAGCCCGCAGACCGCGGCCCAGCGTGCCCTCGCCGCCCTGCAATGCCCCTGGAATCTGCGCCAGTTCGAGCTGGCACCGCGCACGCGCGGCCTGCGCGCGGTGCGCCAGCTGGTGCGCGCCTTTCTGCATCGCCAGTGGCGCCCGGTACGCTGGGCCCTGGCGGGCCTGCTGCTGGTGCATCTGCTGGGCCTGAACCTGTGGGCCTGGCAACAGCGCGGCCTGCTGGAGGCGCGGCGCGCCGAACTCGGCCACATCCTCACACGCAGCCACCCGCAGGTACGCGCGGTGCTGGACGCGCCGATCCAGATGCAGCGCGAGACCGATCTGCTGCGCGCCAGCGCCGGCCGCCCGGGCGACCAGGATCTGGAAACCCTGCTGGCCGCCGCCGCCACCGCCTGGCCGGGCGACCGCGGGCCGCTGGAAGCGCTCTCCTTCGAGACCGGCCGGCTGATGATTTCGGCCAATGGCTGGAGCGAGGCGCAGATCCAGACCTTCAAGAAACAACTGCAGAGCGAGGGCTGGCAGCTCGAGCTCAACGACGGCCGCATGAGCCTGAGTCGCGCCAGCCAGGGAGGCCGCCCATCATGACGCCAGGTTTGCACCGCAGCCGTTCCAGCGACGGGCCGCTGGCCCAGTTGCGCCAACAGCTGGCGCCGCTGGTCAGCGCCTGGCAGGGGCTCGGGCCGCGCGAGCGCCTGGGCGCCCAGGCCGCCGGGCTGACGCTGGCGCTGCTGCTGTTCTGGCTCATCGCGGTGGCACCGGCGCTGCGTACCCTGCGCAGCGCACCGGCCCAGCTCGATGCGGTGGAAGCCCAGCTGCAGGACATGCAACGCCTGGCGCAGGAAACCCGCGAGCTGCGCGAGCTGCCGGCCGTGCCGCTGAGCCAGGCCACCGAGGCGCTCAAGGCCGCGAGCGACTATCTGGGTGCATCCGCCTCGCTCAACATCACCGCCGATCGCGCCGTGCTGACGCTCAAGGGCGTCAGCAGCGAGGCCCTGCAGGCCTGGCTCACCGAGGTGCGCAGCGCTGCGCGCGCGCGCCCGGTGGAGGCGCAGCTGCAGCGCGGCCCGAATGGTTTCAGCGGCAGCATCGTGCTGAGCCTGGGAGGTCCGACATGAAGGCGCTCAGCCTGCGCGCCGCCAGGCCGCCCGCCGAGCCCGGTGCGCGTGCGCGCTACGGCATCGGCCTGCGCTGGCCGCTGATCGGCGCCCTCATCGGCACGCTGGTGGCGCTGATCGCCTTCGCCCCCGCCAGTTGGCTGGCGCGCGGCCTGGCCAGCGTCACGCAGGAGCAGCTGCTGCTGACCGACACGCGCGGCACCGTCTGGCAGGGCAGCGGCGTGCTGGTGCTCTCGGGCGGCGCCGGCAGCCGCGACTTCAGCGCCCTGCCCGGGCGGCTCGAATGGTCGCTGGGTCTGCAGCAGCTGGGTCTGATCCTGCGGCTGCGCCAGGCCTGCTGCCTGAACGGCGAAATGCAGCTGCTGCTGCAGCCCGGCTTCGGACACCTGGCCATCAGCGTGCCGGCACAGGGCGACTGGCAGGCGCGCTGGCCGGCCGCCTGGCTGAGCGGCCTGGGCACGCCCTGGAACACCTTGCAGCTGAGCGGCTCCGTGCGCCTCACCACGCGCGAGCTGCGCCTGGACTGGGTGCAGGGGCGTTGGCGCCAGAGCGGTGCCATCCAGCTCGATTTCATCAACCTCGCCTCGCGCGTCGCCACGCTCGCGCCGCTGGGCAGCTACCGCCTCAACATCAGTGGCGATCCAGCCAGCGGCGCCTCCCAGCTGCAGCTCAGCACCATGGAAGGCGCGCTGCTGCTGAACGGCTCGGGCACGCTGGGCGGTGCCGCCAAGGCGCGCTTTCTCGGCGAGGCCAGTGCCGCGCCGGGACGCGAGGCGGCACTCAACAACCTACTGAACATCATCGGGCGGCGCAATGGTGCGCGCTCGGTCATCTCGATCGGATGAGCATGAACAAGCAGCAGCGCAAACGCACGCACGCAAGACCCATGGCGCTGACGCTGGCCACCGCCGTGCTGCTGGGCACGCCGGCCGTCGGCCTGCAGGCCCAGGCCCGCCCACAAAGCCCGGCGCTCAAGGCCAGCACGCCGGTGACGCTGAACTTCGTCAACGCCGACATCGAGGCGGTGACGCGCGCCATCGCGGTGATGCTGGACAAGCAGATCATCGTCGACCCGCGCGTCAAGGGCACGATCACGCTCTACAGCGAGCAGGCCCTGTCGGTGCGCGAGGCCTATCTGAACTACCTGGCCGCGCTGCGCGGCCTGGGCTTCACGGTGGTGGAGAACACCGGCCTGCTGAAGGTGGTGCCCGAGGCCGATGCCAAGCTGCAGTCCGGCACCGTCACGGTGGGCGAGGGCAACCAGCGCGGCGACCAGATCATCACGCAGATCTTCATGCTGCAGCATGAGAACGCCAACAACCTGGTGGCGGTGCTGCGACCCCTGATCAGCCCCAACAACACCATCAATGCCAACCCGGGCAACAACAGCCTGGTGATCACCGACTACGCGGAAAACCTGCAGCGCCTGGGCAAGATCATCGGCGCCATGGACACCTCGGCCAGCACCGATATCGAGATCGTCACGCTCAAGCATGCGGTGGCCTCGGACATCGCCGCCCTGGTGCAGAAGCTCGCCGACGGCGGCGGTGTCGGCTCGGCCGTGGTGCCCGGCCAGAGCACGGGCGGGCTGACGGTGCTGGCCGATCCGCGCAGCAATGCGCTGATCCTGCGCGCGCCCAACCCGGCACGCCTGGCCGGCGTGCGCGCCATCATCGACAAGCTGGACCAGCCCAGCGCGGTCGGCAACGCGGCCGGCAATATCCGCGTGGTCTATCTGAAGAACGCCGATGCGGTGAAGCTCGCCACCGTGCTGCGCGCCGCCTTTAGCAGCGGCGCCGGCGGCGCCACCGGCGGCGGCAGCAGCAGCGGCTCGGGGCTCGGCAGCAGCCCGCTCACCGGCTCGCAACAGCAGAGCAATACCGCCACCAACACCGGCGCGGGCGCCACCACCGGCGTCAGCGCCGCGGCCACCACCCCGGTGGGGGCCTCGCCCACGCCCTCCACCGGCGGCTTCATCCAGGCCGACCCCTCGACCAACTCGCTCATCATCACCGCGGCCGAGCCGCTGTACCGCCAGATCCGCGCCGTCGTCGACCAGCTCGACGGCCGTCGCGCCCAGGTCTATGTGGAATCGATGATCGTCAAGGTCGACGCCAGCAAGGTGGCCGACTTCGGCGTGCAGTGGCAGAACCTGTTCGGCAACAAGGGCGACAGCACGATCTCCGGCCTGGGCACCAATTTCGGTAGCGGCAATTCCAACATCCTCAACCTCAGCGCCGCCACCGCGGGTGGCCGCACCACCGCCGGCACGGCGATCTCGGCGGGCGGCATTCCGACCGGCCTGAACGTCGGCGTGCTGAAGAAGATCGGCGACTTCTACACGCTCGGCGCGATCGCCAACTTCCTGGAGCAGCAGACCGGCGCCAACATCCTCTCGACACCGAATCTGGTGGCGCTGGACAACGAGGAAGCCAAGATCGTGATCGGCCAGAACGTGCCCTTCGTGACCGGCTCCTTCACCAACACCGGCGCCGGCACCGGCGGCACGGTCAACCCCTTCCAGACCATCGATCGCAAGGACGTCGGCCTGACGCTGCGCATACGCAGCCAGATCGGCGAGGGCGGCGCGGTGCGCATGACGGTCTACCAGGAAAATTCCTCGGTGGTGCCCAGCTCCACCACCTCCTCCGGCCCCACCACCGACAAGAGCTCGATCGAGACCACCGTGGTGGTGGACGACGGCTCCATCATGGTGCTGGGCGGCCTGCTGAAGGACGAATACACCGATGGCGAGGACAAGGTGCCCGGCCTTGGCAGCATCCCCATCATCGGCAATCTGTTCAAGAGCGAGAACCGCAAGCGCGTGAAGACCAACCTGATGGTGTTCCTGCGGCCCATCGTGATGCGCTCGCAGGACGCGGCCGACCGGCTCACGCTGGACCGCTACGAGGCCATCCGCGCCACCCAGCAGCAGGCCCAGCCCAAGGAGAGCATGCTGCTGCCCAATACCGGCGCGCCGGTGCTGCCCGAGTCGCCCAAGACCAGCGTGATCACCACGCCGGTGCGCCGCGGCGCCCCCGAGCAACCCTGAGTGCGGGCGAGAACCAGCATGGCCACCCGCCACCCCCTGCCCTACGCCTACGCCAAGGCCGCCAATGTGCTGCTGGAGGATGACGGCAACCAGCTCGTGCTGTGGGCCACGCCCGAGGTGAGCCTGGCCACGCTCTCCGAGGTGCAGCGCGTCTATGCGGTGGACCGCTTTGAAGGCATGGCCGCCGCGGCGCTCACCGAACGTATCAACGCCGCCTATGCCGGCAGCGAGTCCAGCGCCGCCATGGTGGTGGGCGAGGTGGAGAGCGCGGTGGACCTCTCGCGCATGATGCAGGACCTGCCCGCGGTGGAAGACCTGCTGGAGGCCGCCAACGACGCGCCCATCATCCGCATGCTCAACGCGCTGCTGACCCAGGCCGCCAAGGATGGTGCCAGCGACATCCACATCGAGCCCTACGAGCGCGCCAGCTCGGTGCGCTTTCGCGTCGACGGCACGCTGCGCGAGGTGGTGCAGCCCAACCGCGGCCTGCATGCCGCGCTGATCTCGCGCCTGAAGATCATGGCCGAGCTGGACATCGCCGAGAAGCGCCTGCCGCAGGACGGCCGCATCTCGCTGCGCATCGGCGGCCGCGCCATCGATGTGCGCGTCTCCACCCTGCCCTCGGCGCATGGCGAGCGCGCCGTGCTGCGCCTGCTCGACAAGACCGAATCCAAGTTCACGCTGGAAGGCCTGGGCATGGACGGCGATGTGCTGAATGCCTTCAAGCGCCAGGTGCAACAGCCGCATGGCATCGTGCTGGTGACCGGCCCCACCGGCTCGGGCAAGACCACCACGCTGTACGCCTCGCTGCAGACCGTCGACACCAGCACCACCAATGTGCTGACGGTGGAAGACCCGATCGAGTACGAGCTGCCGGGCATCGGCCAGACCCAGGTCAACGCCAAGATCGACCTCACCTTTGCGAAGGCCCTGCGCGCCATCCTGCGCCAGGACCCGGACGTCATCATGATCGGCGAGATCCGCGATTTCGAGACCGCGCAGATCGCCATCCAGGCCTCGCTGACCGGCCACCTGGTGCTGGCCACCTTGCACACCAATGACGCGCCCAGCGCCGTCACGCGCCTGATCGACATGGGCGTGGAACCCTTCCTGCTCAGCTCCAGCCTGCTGGGCGTGCTGGCCCAGCGCCTGGTGCGCAAGCTCTGCCCGGTGTGCAAGCGCCGCGACGACGCGGGGCGCTACCACCCGGTCGGCTGCGAGGCCTGCAGCAACAGCGGCTACAAGGGCCGCACCGGCGTCTACGAGCTGATGGTGGCCAATGACGAGGTGCGCCATCTGGTGCACAGCCGCGCCGAGGAACGCGAGCTGTTCCAGGCCGCCCAGGCGGCCGGCCTGCGCTCGATGCGCGAGGACGGCGAGCGCCTGGTGGCCGCCGGCATCACCTCGGCCGAAGAGGTACTGCGGGTGACTCGCGAGTAAGCCCCAGCCATGGCCGCCTACAAGTACGAAGCGCTCAACGCCGCGGGCCGCAGCACCCAGGGCATCATCGAGGCCGACAACCCGCGCAGCGCGCGTGCGCAGCTGCGCGGCATGGCGCTCACGCCGCTGAGCGTGCAGCAGGTGCAGCAGCACGGCGCCGAGGGGGGCAGCAACCGCTTCAGCAGCCGCGTCTTCGGCGCCACCGCGCTGGCGGTCTGGACGCGCCAGCTGGCCGGCCTGGTGGCCGCCGGCCTGCCGCTGGAGCGCGCCCTCACGGCCCTGGCCGACGAGAGCGAAGACCAGCGCCAGAGGGAGTTGCTGGCGCAGCTGAAGTCCGAGGTGAATGCCGGTTCGCCGTTTGCGCGCGCGCTGGCCAGCGCACCGCGCGAGTTCGACGATGTCTACCGCGCCGTGGTTGCGGCGGGCGAGCAGAGCGGCGCCCTGGGTCCGGTGCTGGAACGGCTGGCCGACGATCTGGAGGAGCGCCAGGCGCTGCGCGGCGAGCTGATCGGCGCGATGGCCTACCCGGCCATCGTCTCGCTGGTGGCCGTCATCATCGTGATCTTCCTGGTCACCTATGTGGTGCCGCAGGTGGCCAGCGTGTTCACCAGCTCCAAGCGCAGCCTGCCCTTTCTGACGGTGGCGATGCTGGCGATCTCCGAGTTCGTGCGCAACTGGGGCTGGGCCATGCTGGCCGGGCTGGTCGGCGCCGGCGTGGCGCTCAAGCTGACGCTGCGACGCGAGGCCTTCCGCGAACGCTTCGACGCCGCCACGCTGGGCCTGCCGGTGATCGGGCGGCTCGCGCGCGGCTACAACGCGGCACGCTTTGCCGGCACGCTGGCGATGCTGGCGGGCGCCGGCGTGCCGATCCTGAAGGCCTTGCAGGCGGCGGCCGAGACGCTCTCCAACCGCGCCATGCGCGCCGACGCGCTGGATGCGCTGGTGCAGGTGCGCGAGGGTGCGCCGCTGGCTTCGGCGCTGGCGGGCAAGAAGCGCTTCCCCGGCATCCTCGCGATGTTTGCGCGCCTGGGCGAACAGACCGGTCAGCTGCCGGCGATGCTGGAGCGCGCCGCGCGCCAGCTGGGCACCGAGGTGAAGCGCCGCGCCATGGCCGCCGCCTCGCTGCTGGAACCGCTGCTGATCGTGGCCATGGGCGGGGTGGTGATGACCATCGTGCTGGCGGTGCTGCAGCCCATCATCCAGCTGAACACCTGGGTCAAATAGGGCGCTGAAACAAACGCAACGCAGCCGCATCGCGGCTGAAGTCTGTTTGCAACCTGGGCTTTCGAAACTGGCCTCCTGCCTCAACCAGGAGTCCCGCATGAACACCCAGCAAGTCCAGCTCGTCCGCAGCAGCTTCGCCCATCTGGCACCGATCGCCGACCGCGTCGCCGCCCTCTTCTACCAACGCCTGTTCGAGCGCAACCCCGAGCTGCGCACCATGTTCCGCGGCGACATGCAGGCCCAGGGCAACAAGCTGATGCAGATGATTGGCGCGGCCGTGGCCCTGCTGGACCAGCCCGAGCACCTCATGCCCGTGCTGCAGAAGCTGGGCCAGCGCCACTACGGCTATGGCGTGCATGCCACGCATTACGACATGGTGGGTGCGGCCCTGCTGCAGACCCTGGATGAAGGCCTCGGGCCCTTGTTCAGCGCGCCGGTGCGCGAGGCCTGGATCAGCATGTATGGCCTGGTGGCCAGCACCATGATCAGCGCCGCGCGCCAAGTCGAGCCGGCGGCGGCCTGATCAGCTCAGCACCGCTTCCAGGGCCGCCAGCAGCTCGGCCTTGGCGAAGGGTTTCTCCAGCCTTGCGCAGCCGGTCTGGTCGAGGAACTGGCTGGCGCCGGCCGAGAGCGTGTCGCCGGTGACGAACAGCATGCGGCGCGCCAGCGCCGGGTGGCGCTCGCGCACCTCGCGCCACAGCGCCGCGCCATCCATGCCCGGCATGCGCAGATCGCTGACGATGGCATCGAAGCGCGCCTCGGCCAGCAGTTCCAGCGCCACCAGGCCGGAGTCGGCATTCGCCACCTCGTAACCGGCCGACTCCAGCATCGCGCGCAGCAGCTCGCCGATCTCGACCTCATCGTCCACCACCAGCACGCGTGCCTTGGCCAGGCCGTCCAGCGCGTCCAGGGGCATGGCGGAGCTGGGCGCGGCGGCCTCGCCGCTGACCGGCAGGCTGAGCCGGAAGCTGGCGCCCCCCTGCTCGCCGGACTCCAGCGCCAGATCGCCGCCATGCTCGCGCACGATGGCGCGCGAGACCGACAGGCCCAGGCCCGTGCCCAGGCCCTCGGCCTTGGTGGTGAAGAAGGGGTCGAAGATCTTCTGCCGCAGCGCCGCCGGCACGCCGGGGCCGTTGTCGGCCACGCGCAGCCAGACGCGCGGCTCGCGGCCCTCGCGGCGTGGCTCCAGGCCGCTGGCGATGCGTATGGTCGCGCCGTTCACGCCGGCCAGCGCATGCTGGGCGTTCACGATCAGGTTCAGCACCACCTGACCCAGCAGGTCGCCGTCGGCGCTGACCTCGGGCATGTCGGCGCCCAGCTGCAGCTGCACCGCCACGCCATGGCTGCGCAAGGTGTAGCCCAGCATCTCGGCGGCGGCGCGTGCCAGGTCATTGACCTGCACCGGCGCGCGCGTGGCGGGGCGTTGGCGCGCCATATTGAGGAAGGTGCGCACGATGCGGCCGCAGCGCTCAGCGGCCTCGCGGATGCGCTGCGCATCCTGCTGCAGGTCCAGGCCCTCGGTCTTTTCCTCCAGCAGGCTGGCGCGGCCCATCACGATCGCCAGCGGATTGTTCAGCTCATGCGCCACGCCGGCCAGCAGACTGCCCATGGCGGTGAGCTTCTCGCTCTGGCGCAGCGCATCGCGCTGGCGCTCGATCTGCTCGGCCGCCTGCTGGCGCTCGGTGACGTCGCTGAGCGAGGCGGTGTAGTGCACCAGGCCGTCCAGCTCGGTGCGGAACAGCACCATCTCCACCTGGATCTCGCTGCCGTCGGCGCGCAGCGCCGGCAGCTGCACGCGGCGCCCCATCACGCGCTGCTCGCCTCCGCCCGAGACGCGCGCCATGCCGGCGTCGTGCATGGCGCGCAGGCGCTCGGGCACGATCACCTCGCCCACCGGCCGGCCCAGCACCGCCTCGCGCGCATGGCCGAACATGAGCTGCGCGGCCGGGTTGAATTCGACGATGTGGCCGGCCTCGTCGGTGGAGACGATGCCGTTGATGGCGTGGTCGATGATGGCGGCCTTGAGCGCCTCGGTCTGGCGCTCCTTGGCCTGCAGCACGCGCTGGCGCTGGAAGGTCTCGGTCACCGCGTCGACCCAGCCCTGCCAGCGCTTGCCCAGCTGCGGCGCCGGCACCTCCCGCTGTTGTTGCTGCTGCTGCGCGAGCGTGCGCAGATAGCCCAGGGCCTTGACCGCCGGACGCACGAAGTTGCGCGTCAGCAGCCATTGGCCGATCACGAAGGTCAGCAGCAGGCCCAGGCCCAGCAAGGCATTGGGCAGCAGGCTGGGCAGGATCTGCGCATACAGCGCCGCGAGCGGCATCGCGTACACATACTGCCAGGGCGAGCCGATGCGCACCGCCGCCACCAGCACCCAGCCCTGGCCATGGTGGACGCCGTCGGGCCCGAACAGCGAGGCATCCAGATCGCTGCGCGCCAGGCCCGCCGGCAGGCGCGACTCGAGCGCCACGCGCACCGGCAGATCGGCCAGGCCCTCGCCCACCGGGGTGCGCAAGGCCTGGGCCGAGTCGGCCAGCACATTGTGTTTGCTGTCGACGATCCAGACCCGGCCGGCCGCGTCACTCCAGCGTTCGGCACGGCGCTGCAGCTCGTCCAGGCGGAAGTCCAGGCTGACCTCGCCGACATAGCGGCCGTCCACCACCGCCACGCCGCCATGCGACATCACCAGCTGGCCGTTCAGCTGGCTCACATAGGGTGCGCCCCAGAAACTGATGTCGTTGGGGTCGCGCGCCAGATCGCGGCGCGTGCGTTCGGCCGCCTCGCGGCGCGGCTTGTCGATGGCGCGCAGGCTGCGCTCACCCATGGACTTGAGCATGCGCTCGGTGGCCACCCAGGGATAGCCGAAGGAGCTGTTGACCTCGGCGGCGGCGAACCAGGTGCCCTCGAAGCCGGGCGCGCGCAGATGCGCCAGGCGCGCCTGCTCAAGAAAGGCCTGGGCGCGCCGCAGCCAGGCGGGATCGGGGGCGCTGCCGTCCAGGGGCGCCCACCAGAACTGGCCGAAGTCCTCCTTGCTGGCCGCGTCCGCCTGGTCCAGCGACCAGCCATCGGCCGCGCCGTCCAGCTGGCGCGCCTGCAGCGCGCGCGCCAGGCGCGGCCCGCCGTCGGGCGGCTCGTTCCAGCGCAGCTCCAGCATGCGGCGCAGGTCCAGCACATGGTCCATGGCAGGGCGCACCACCGCCTCCAGCTCCTGGGCGCGCTCCTGGGCGCGGCGCAGCAGCTGGCTCTCGGCATCGCGCACGCGCTGCTGGAACTCCAGCACCGACAGCACCGCCAGCAACAGCAGCATGGGCACCAGCAACAGCCAGAGCTGGCGCCGCGTGGCACGCAGCACCAGTTCCACACCGTCGCGCTCGGTGCCGCGCTCAGTCATTGCGGCACGAACACATAACCCACGTTGCGTACCGTCTTGATCAGCTCGGGCTTGTCGGGGTTGCGCTCGATCTTGCGCCGCAAGCGCATCACGCGCAGGTCGATGGAGCGGTCAAACACATCCCAGCCGCGGTTGTGCGCCTGCTCCATGATCTGGTCGCGGTTCAGCGGCCGGTTCGGGTGGCGGGCGAACAAGAGCAGCAGGTCGTATTCGGCCGCGGTGATCTCGATCTCGCTGCCATCGGCGGCGAAGAGCTTGCGCTGATCCAGGTCCAGCAGGCGCTCGCCAAAGCGCACGCGCCGGCCCTCCTCGGGGGCCGCAGCGGCTGGTGCGGCTGCGGCGGCGGCCGGAGCCGGCACCAGCTGGGTGCGCCGCAGCACCGCGCGCACGCGCGCCAGCAACTCGCGCAGCTCGCAGGGCTTGGCCAGGTAATCGTCGGCACCGAGCTCCAGGCCGACGATGCGATCGACCGTCTCGCCCGCGGTGGTGAGCATCAGGAACGGCAGGCCGGGGTGGGCATCGCGCATCCAGCGCGCCAGCGAGAGGCCGTTCTCGCCCGGCATGTTCACATCCAGGATGGCCAGCGCCGGCAGCGCCTGGCTGGCCAGCAGCTGGCGGGCAGCCTGGGCATCCGCCGCCGCCTGCACCGCAAAGCCGTGCCGCCCCAGGTACTCGGACAGCAGCTCGCGCAGCTCCGGCTCGTCATCCACCACCAGCACGGTGGCGGGGGCAAGGCTTGCGCTGAGGCTCATGCACGGGGCTCCAAGTCCAGGGGAAGAACGGCTGGGATGATAGCCAGCGGCCGGGCCCGGTGCGAACAGGGATTCCATCACTCAGGCGCCGACCCAGGCGTCCGCCAGCTGCGCCACCAGCTGCGCCGCCACCGCCAGCAAGGGCAGGCTGGCCAGCACGCGCTGCCACTGGCTGTCGCTGCGGTAGGCGGGTGAACCGGGGGCGTAGCACTCGCCCAGGTCTTCGAGGTCTTCGGCAAAGGCCTCGCTGCGGAAGGTCGGCAATTCGGTCATGGGGCTCTCCTGCTGCTGCCACTCAGAACCGTGGCGGGTTGGAGAGACTGTCGCGGGCGCGGGTTTCAGCCGCACTTCAGGGCCGGGCGGCCATGTTTCATTTGTTTCAGCCGCAACGCCGGCCCGAGCTCCGGAACAAATCGACGAATTGGGGCTTACTCCAACACCACGCGGGCCCGCAGTTTGCTTGAATGGAAGCGGGCACACGCATGCCACGCCTCAGGAGTTGGGTCATGAGCACAAACGCCATCGCTTGTCTGGGTCCGCGCATCCCGATCGCGCAGATGCGCAGCGTCTACAGCGTGCAGGAGGTCGAGAAGAAGCTCGGCAAGCTCTCCAAGCAGGAGCATGAGCCGCTGCGCTCCACCTACCAGCGCATGCTGGACAAGGGCCCGCAGCGCTTTCAGGTCAAGCCCTCCGGCCTGCCGGCGATGCAGCACCTCTACGAGGAACTGCCGAATTTCCAGAACGTGCTGGACGATGTGCGGCGCCAGATCGCGCTGTGCGAGGACAGCGGCGACCCGCTGGAGATCACCCCGCTGCTGCTGCTGGGCCCGCCCGGCATCGGCAAGACGCATTTCGCGCGCCAGCTGGCGCAGCTGCTGGGCACCGGCATGGGCTTCATCTCGATGAGTTCGCTGACCGCCGGCTGGGTGCTCTCGGGCGCCTCCAGCCAATGGAAAGGCGCGCGCCCCGGCAAGGTCTTCGAGGCCCTGGTGGACGGCGACTACGCCAACCCGGTGATGGTGGTGGACGAGATCGACAAGGCCGGCGGCGAGGCCGCCTACGATCCGCTGGGCTCGCTCTACAGCCTCTTGGAGCACGACACCGCGGGCAGCTTCATGGACGAATTCGCCGAGGTGGCGGTGGACGCCAGCCAGCTCATCTGGGTGGCCACCGCCAACGATGCGCGCGGCATTCCGGAGCCGATCCTGAACCGCGTGAATGTGTACGAGGTGGAGGCGCCGGACTTCGAGGCCGCCCGCCATATCGCGCTGACCCTGTACCAATCGATCCGCCAGCAGCATGACTGGGGCCGGCGCTTCGACGAGCAGCCCGGCGACGCGGTGCTGGACCGCATGGCCGAGCTGGCGCCGCGCGAGATGCGGCGCGCCTGGATGACCGCCTTCGGCAATGCCAAGCTGGCGCATCGCGGCACCCTGCTGTGCGAGGACCTGCCCGACCCGGGCAAGAAGCGCGGCGCGATAGGCTTCATGCAGTAGGGCCAGTCAGCGCCGCGCCGCCCCTATGATCCCGGCATGCCCAAGAGCCTTGCCGGACAACTCGTCGTCGCCATCTCCTCGCGCGCCCTGTTCGACTTCGAAGAGGAGAACCAGCTCTTCGAGGACGGCGACGACCGCGCCTATATGGCCCTGCAGCAGCTGCGCCTGGACCTGCCCGCCAAGCCCGGCGTGGCCTTTTCGCTGGTGCACAAGCTGATGGCCTTCAATGAAGGCGAAGCGGCGCAGCGCGTGGAGGTGGTGGTGCTCTCGCGCAACGACCCGATCTCCGGCATGCGCGTGTTCCGCTCGGCCAAGGCCCATGGGCTGGACATCCAGCGCGGCGTGTTCACGCGCGGCCAGAGCCCCTGGCGCTATCTGCGGCCGCTGAACGCGCAGCTATTTCTCTCGGCCAACGAGGAGGATGTGCGTTCAGCCCTGGCGGCGGGCGTGGCGGCGGCGCGCGTCGTGCCCTATTCGGCCCATGCCTCGGAGGCCCACCCCAAGGAGCTGCGCATCGCCTTCGACGGCGACGCGGTGCTGTTCTCCGACGAGGCCGAGCAGGTGTTCCAGCGCGAGGGGCTGGACGCCTTCCAGCAGCATGAGCGCGAGCATGTGCTGCGCCCGCTGCCGGCCGGCCCCTTCAAGCCGGTGCTGGAGGCCCTGCACCGACTGCAGCGCGAGCCCCGCGGCGGCATGAAGGTGCGCACCGCCCTGGTGACGGCGCGCAGCGCGCCGGCGCATGAACGCGCCATCCGCACCCTGATGGATTGGCAGATCGAGGTCGACGAGGCGATGTTCCTCGGCGGCCTGGACAAGGGTGAATTCCTGCGCGAGTTCGAGCCCGACTTCTTCTTCGACGACCAGGCCGGCCACATCCGCAGCGCCAGCGCCCACGTGCCCTCGGGGCACGTGGCGAGCGGGGTCAAGAATGAAACTTAGCTGAGGGTCACGCGCGCGAACTTGCGTTTGCCCACCTGCACCACCACCGTGCCGGCCTCGAGCTTCAGCCCCTTGTCGCTGATCACCGTGCCGTCCACGCGCACGCCGCCCTGCTCCACCATGCGCGCGGCCTCGCTGCCCGAGGCCACCAGGCCCGCGGCCTTGAGCACCGCGGCAATGCCCAGCGGCGCGCCGGCAAGCGCCAGCTCGGGGATGTCGTCCGGGATGCCGCCCTTGGCGCGGTTGTTGAAGTCCTGCGCGGCGGCCTCGGCCGCCGCGGCGCTGTGGAAGCGCACGGTGATCTCCTTGGCCAGCAGGACCTTGGCATCCTTGGGGTTGCGGCCGGCCGCCACCTCGGCCTTCAGGCCGGCGATCTCCTCGATCGAGCGGAACGACAGTAGGTCGAACCACTTCCACATCTGCACATCGCTGATCGAGAGCACCTTGGCAAACATGCTGTTGGCCGGCTCGGTGATACCGATGTAGTTGTTCTTGGACTTGGACATCTTCTCGATGCCGTCCAGGCCTTCCAGCAGCGGCATGGTCAGGATGCACTGCGGCTCCTGGCCATACTCCTGCTGCAGATGGCGGCCCATCAGGAGATTGAACTTCTGGTCGGTGCCACCCAGCTCCAGATCGCTCCGCAGCGCCACCGAGTCATAGCCCTGCATCAGCGGGTAGAGGAACTCGTGCACCGAGATCGGGGTCTGGCTGGCGAAGCGCTTGGCGAAGTCGTCGCGCTCCATCATGCGCGCCACCGTGTACTTGGCGGCCAGCTGGATCATGCCGCTGGCGCCCAGCGGCTCGCTCCACTCGCTGTTGTAGCGGATCTCGGTACGGGCCGGGTCCAGCACCAGCTTGGCCTGGGCGTAATAGGTCTCGGCATTCGCCTTGATCTGCTCCTTGGTGAGCGGCGGGCGCGTGCTGTTGCGACCCGAGGGGTCGCCGATCATGGAGGTGAAGTCGCCGATCAGGAAGATCACCTGGTGCCCCAGGTCCTGCAGCTGGCGCATCTTGTTGAGCACCACGGTGTGGCCGATGTGGATGTCGGGCGCCGTCGGATCCAGGCCCAGCTTGATGCGCAGCGGCTGGCCGGTGGCTTCCGAGCGGGCCAGCTTCTGCAGCCAGTCCGCCTGGGGCAGAAGTTCCTCGCAGCCGCGCAGGGAGATGCGCAGGGCCTCCTCGACCTTGTCCGTCACCGGGTAGCGCGGCGCGGCCTTGGCCTCATGGGCAGTGGCGGCGGGGGTGGCGGTCGGCGTAGTTCGGGATTCGGACATAGGGCATGCTCTGGCCCCCTCTTGGCAGAGGTAAAGCCTTGATTTGTCGGGTTTTCTAGGCGTTGACGCCGCGATCGCCTGGGTATACTCGCGGCTCCTTTTGTGAGCGGACGGGCCGGTGAGGGACCGCCGCAAAAGCTACGAGATTCTAGTGGACGCCCCGGGGCGTCCGATCTGGAGGGCCGGTTTGTAGGGGCCCGTACAACAACAAGACCTTGGGTTTTTGAGCGTGACCGACTGGATATTCGAGACGAAACAGGCTCTGGCGCGAGCCGAAGCCTTTGCCGCTCGGCATCCGCGTGCGCTCACCGGCACGGTGGTGACGCTGCTGAGCGGCTTTGCCATCACCGCCTTCGGTATTGCTCCGCTGGCGCCCGATGCGCGGGACCTGCCCCAGCACCAGATCAGCCAGGCCGTGCAGGTGCCCGATCTTGAGGAGCAGCTGGCCGCGCTGGCCGCGCACCAGATCGGCCTGACCCGCAACGAATTCACCCGCGCCAGCGACACCGCCGACAGCCTGCTCAAGCGCCTGGGCGCCTATGACCCGGCGTTTGCGCAGTTCCTGCGCAGCGACGCCACCGCCAAGCGCCTGCTGCAGGGCCGCGCCGGCAAGATGGTGCAGCTGACCGCCAACGCCGCCGGCGTGGTGGAAAGCCTGGTGGCGCGCTTCCCGGCCGAGAAGGCCGAGCAGCAATCCACCCATTTCAGCCGCCTGAGCATTGGCCGCGCGGCCGATGGCGGCTTTGCCGCCAAGCTGGAGAGCGCGGCGCTGGAAACCCAGACCCGGCTGGGCAGCGGCACCATCCGCAGCTCGCTGTTTGCCGCCACCGACGAAGCCAACATCCCCGATGGCGTGGCCTCGCAGATGGCCGACATGTTCTCGGGCGACATCGATTTCCACCGCGAACTGCGCAAGGGCGATCGTTTCTCCATCGTCTACGAGACCCTCACCGCCGATGGCGAGCCGATCAACTGGGACAGCGCGGCCGGCCGCGTGGTGGCCGGCGAGTTCGTCAACAACGGCAAGACCTACTCGGCCCTGTGGTTCAAGGACCCGGCCAGCGGCAAGGCCAGCTATTACGGCTTCGACGGCCAGAGCAAGCGCCGCGCCTTCCTGGCCAGCCCGATGGAGTTCTCGCGCGTGACCTCCGGGTTCTCGATGCGCTTCCACCCGATTCTGCAGACCTGGCGCCAGCATCTGGGCACCGATTACGGCGCCCCCAGCGGCACCGCGGTGCGCAGCGTCGGCGACGGCACGGTGGACTTTGCCGGCTGGCAGAACGGCTTCGGCAACGTCATCCATCTGCGCCACAGCGGCGACCGGACCACGGTCTACGCGCACCTGAGCCGCATCGATGTGAAGAAGGGCCAGCGCGTCGAGCAGGGCCAGAAGATCGGTGCCGTGGGCGCCACCGGCTGGGCCACCGGCCCGCATCTGCATTTTGAATTCCGCGTGCGTGGCCAGCACCAGGACCCGCGCGCGATTGCACGCGCCTCCGAGGCCATCACCCTGCCGGCCACCGCACGCGCCATCTTCATGCAGACCGTGGCGGGCGTGAAGACGCAGCTGGCGGTGGCCGAATCGATGGGCGAAGGCGTCAGCGGCGCCGACTGAACAAGCATCGCGCCGTGCTCTATATCGGACTGATGTCCGGCACCTCGCTGGACGGGGTGGACGCGGTACTCAGCCGCTTTGCCGCCGATGGCAGCATGCAGACGCTGGCGCATCGCCACCAGCCCTTTCCCGACACCTTGCGCAGCGAACTGCTGGCGCTCAACAGCCCCGTTGGCGATGAGCTGCATCGCGCCGCGCTGGCGGCCAACGGCGTGGCGCGCAGCTACGCTGCCCTGGTTGGGGAACTGCTGGGCCAGAGTGGCCAGCGCGCCGCCGACATCAGCGCCCTGGGTGCCCATGGGCAGACGGTGCGCCACCGGCCCGGCGAGTTCGATGGCTGCGGCTATACCAGCCAATTGCTCAACGGCGCCCTGCTGGCCGAGCTGAGCGGCATCGGCGTGGTGTGCGATTTCCGCAGCCGCGACCTGGCCGCCGGCGGGCAAGGCGCCCCGCTGGTGCCGGCCTTCCACCAGGCCTTGTTCGGCCGCCGCGATGCGGACGTGGCGGTGCTGAACATCGGCGGCATCAGCAATATCAGCCTGCTGCATGGCGATGGCCGCGTCGGCGGCTTCGATTGCGGGCCGGGCAACTGCCTGATGGATCTGTGGATCGACCGCCATCGGGGCCTGGCCTATGACGCCGCGGGTGCCTGGGCCGCCCAGGGCCAGGTCTTGCCCGCCTTGCTGGCCGCCATGCTGGCCGAACCCTATTTCCACCAGGCGCCGCCGCGCAGCACCGGGCGCGATCTGTTCAACGCGCGCTGGCTGGACGTGCTGCTGGCGCAGCATGCGCCCGATGCGGCCGCCGTCGACGTGCAAGCCACCCTGCTGGAGCTGACCGCGCAATGCTGTGCGAGCAGCCTGCTGCAGTACGGCGGCGGTGCGCCGGCCGAGTTGCTGGTCTGTGGCGGCGGCGCGCTCAACACACGCCTGATGGCCGGCCTGCAGGCCCTGCTGCCCGGCCGGGCGGTGCTGGCCACCGATGCGCGCGGCCTGCCGGCGATGCAGGTGGAGGCTGCCGCCTTCGCCTGGCTGGCGCATCGCTTCATGCAGCGCCTGCCGGGCAATCTCGCCAGCGTCACCGGGGCGCGCGGCGCGCGCGTGCTGGGCGCGCTCTACCCGGCCTAGAAACGCAAAAGCCGCCCGCAGGCGGCTTGCAGACGGAGGGCCGAGCTCAGGCCGAGCTCAGGCCGAGAAACTCGAGCCGCAACCGCAGGTGGTGGTCGCGTTCGGGTTCTTGATCACGAACTGTGCGCCCTGCAGGTCTTCCTTGTAGTCGATCTCGGCACCCATCAGGTACTGCAGGCTCATGGCGTCGATCAAGAGCGTCACGCCGTTCTTGTTCATCGCGGTATCGTCCTCGTTCACGGCCTCGTCAAAGGTGAAGCCGTACTGGAAGCCCGAGCACCCGCCGCCCTGCACGAACACGCGCAGCTTCAGCTCGGGATTGCCTTCCTCGGCCACCAGATCACGCACCTTCTCGGCCGCGCTGTCGGTGAAGATCAGCGGCGCCGGGATATCGCTGGGGCCGGCCGTCGTGGATTCGAGAACTGCGCTCATGCTGTGGTTCCTGCGGAAAAGAAGTTGGCCGGATTATCGCCCAGCCCGGCACTCAAGTATTCCGTGACGGGCGGCAGGCCCTTGGGCGCCAACGGGTATTGATGGCGCTGCGGCCGGCGGAAATGAAACAAGGCCGCTTGCGCGGCCTTGTTGCGTGCTTGGCCACCAGGGGCCAGGCAGAGGGATCGATCAGCGCTTGCTGAACTGCTTCCGGCGACGTGCACCGTGCAGACCGACCTTCTTACGCTCGACTTCACGCGCATCACGCGTGACGAAGCCGGCGCGGCTCAGTTCGGGCTTCAGGGCTGCGTCGTAGTCGATCAGCGCGCGGGTGATGCCGTGGCGCACAGCACCGGCTTGACCCGACTCGCCACCACCGTGGACGTTCACCTTGATGTCGAAGGCTTCGCCATTGTTCGTCAGCAGCAGGGGCTGCTTGGCGATCATGATGGACGTTTGACGGCCGAAATAATCAACGATGGCCTTGCCATTGATGATGATTTGGCCCGTGCCCTTCTTGATGAAGACACGTGCGACCGACGACTTGCGGCGGCCGGTACCATAGTTCCAGTTTCCGATCATCACCGCTCCTTAGATTTCCAGAGCCTTGGGCTGCTGGGCGGCGTGCGGGTGGGAACCACCTGCATACACCTTCAGCTTCTTCACCATGGCATAGCCCAACGGACCCTTGGGCAGCATGCCCTTGACAGCCTTCTCCAGGGCACGGCCCGGATGCTTGGCTTGCATGTCCTTGAACTTGGTGGCGTAGATGCCACCAGGGAAGCCACTGTGACGGTAGTACACCTTGTCGGTGGCCTTGTTGCCGGTCACGCGCAGCTTGTCTGCGTTGATGATGACGATGAAATCACCGGTATCCACGTGAGGCGTGTAAATGGCCTTGTGCTTGCCGCGCAAACGGAGTGCCACTTCGCTGGCAACACGTCCGAGCACCTTGTCGGTGGCGTCAATCACAAACCACTCGTGCGTCACCTCGGCCGGCTTGGCGCTGAAGGTCTTCATGAGTTTCTTTCGATTTGCCGGCCACAAACTGAAGCCGGCGGTCTATTGGCTGATTCAGTCTCTGCGCCTGATTCGGTGCTGCTTGTTTGTGCAGTACAACCCGCACATGCAGCCTCTCACCCCAGCGGCAAAGACTTCTTCCCCGCAGCCAAATACGGGAAAGCCCGCGAGTGTACCAGCGAATCAGGGCAAGGCCAAGCCCGCCCTAGAGTTCACGCTCGAGGCCGGCCGCGCGGCCTCCGGTACTATGCGGGTTTTTACGTAGCCCCGGAGCAACTCCATGAGTTCGCGCGAACCCTCAGCACTTGCCGATCCCGCCGTCAGCGAGCCCGAGGCCGCGCCCGCCGCATGGGGGCCGGTTGCTGCCCTGCAGCGCTTTGCCTCCTGGGTACCGATACGCTCGCTGGCGCGCCGGCATCGCCGTCGCATCAATGACCATCTGCTGGCCCTGACCGAGCGCGATCGCTACCTGCGCTTCGGCTATCCGGCCTCCGACGAGCAGATCTCGCGCTATGCCAACTCGCTGGATTTCGAGCGCGACGAGGTCTTCGGCATCTTCAACCGCCGGCTTCAGCTGGTGGCCATGGCCCACCTGGCCTATGAGCCGGCACCCCAGCGCGCGGGCAAGCCGGCGATGGCCGAGTTCGGCGTGTCGGTGCTGCCGAGCGCGCGCGGTCGCGGTTTCGGCGCCCGCCTGTTCGAGCATGCCGCCCTGCATGCCCGCAACCGCGGCATCGAGACCATGTTCATCCACGCGCTGAGCGAGAACGCGCCCATGCTCAAGATCGCCCGCAATGCCGGCGCCACGGTGGAGCGCGACGGCAGCGAGTCGGAAGCCTGGCTGCGCCTGCCGCCCGACTCGGTCTCGTCCCATGTGGGCGAGGCGATCGAGCGCCATCTGGCCGAGCTGGACTTCCAGTTCAAGCGCCATGCGCGCGTGCTGGGGGATCTGATCGACGGCGTCGCCGAGGTCAAGTCCAACTACGACAGCGCCGGCAAGGCCGCCAAGCAGTAGCCGCAAGCGGGCGCAATGCGCCCACACAAGCACAAATCCGGGTTCAACCTCCCCCTCCTTACGGGGGTAGGCCCGGAACCCTGTGTCACGCGGATCCGTTACATTCAGTAAACAGGCTCTTGACTGCAAGCGCCTGATCTACCCAACGAGATCACGAGGGACATGCAACCCACCGTTCCGTGGATCATCGCGCTGGTTTCAGGCCTGGGCATGCTGACGATGGCATTGCTCTGGGTGCTGCGCCGCCCGAAGGCATCTGCAAAACCGCTGCCCACGGAATGGTCCCTCACGGCCCGGCCGGTCTTCAGTGCCGATGAACGCCGCGTGTTTCGTCTGCTCAAGGAAGCCCTGCCGCACCATGTAGTGCTGTCCAAGCTGCCCCTTGTGCGCTTTTGCCAGCCCACCGAGGCCAAGGAAGTGCGCTACTGGTACGACCTGCTGGGCGCCACCCATGTCAGTTTTGCGATCTGCAGTCCGAACGGCCGCGTGCTCGCCGCCGTGGATCTGGACAACGAACGCAATGGCTCGGGCCGCAGCCTGCAGATCAAGCAGTCGGTGCTGGCCGCCTGCCGGGTGCGCTATCTGCGTTGCCCGATCGACAACCTGCCCAGCGCCGCCGAACTGCAGCTGCTGGTGCCCTTCAGCAACAACAGCTCGCGCGGCCCGCAGCCTGCGCCGGCCACGCCCTCGCAATCGCCGCATGGTGGCCGTAGCGCTGGCCGCAGCACCGGCATCAGCAGCAGCACACCGCGGCGCTCCAGCCGCAACGGCCTGTGGCAGGACTCGGCGGTCTTCAACGACTCCTTCTTCGCACCCGACAGCCGCTACGACTCGCTCACCGGCCAGGACGGCCTGCAGCGCAGCCGCCGCGAACTCGCCGCACTGCAGGAGGTCCGCTCACAGCGCTCCGCCCTGCCCGACACGATGGCCGGCGATTCGCAATATCCCGACGAAGCGCCCAACGACATCGTCGGTGTTGTCATAGACTCGCCCCGCTACGGCCGACGCTAGGCATCCGCCAGACCGAACCTCCAAGCGGCGCCAGACCCCAGGTCGGCGCCGTTTTTGCATGCCACGATGACACCCGACACCAGCTTCGCCACCCTGACCCCGGAGTTCATGCTCGACGCCCTCGAGGCGGTGGGCCTGCGCGCCGACGGCCGCATGCTGCAGCTCAACTCCTATGAGAACCGGGTGCTGCA
The DNA here is from genome assembly GCF_030254645.1 of Paucibacter sediminis. Classification (NCBI taxonomy): domain Bacteria; kingdom Pseudomonadati; phylum Pseudomonadota; class Betaproteobacteria; order Burkholderiales; family Sphaerotilaceae; genus Roseateles; species Paucibacter sediminis. The sequence continues at coordinate 2,717,043 of NZ_CP116346.1, read as the reverse complement.
AGTGCATCTCGAGGATGGCCGCATCGCGGTGGCCAAGTTCTACCGGCCGGGCCGCTGGAGCGATGCGCAAATCCTCGAGGAACATGGCTTTGCGCGCGAACTCGAGGATGCCGAGGTGCCGGTGGCGGCGCCCTGGCTGCTCGCCGGGCAGTCCACGCTGGCGCATTACCAGGGCCAGCGCTTTGCCGTCACACCGCGCCAGGGCGGGCGCGCACCCGAACTCGAAGATCCCGAGGTGCTGACCTGGATCGGCCGGCTGCTGGGGCGACTGCATGGCGTGGGGCGACGGCAACCGTTCGCGCACCGGCTGCGCTGGGTGGGTGCCGAGCCGGGCGTGCTGGCGCGCGACTGGCTGCTGCAGCACCAGACCGTGCCACTGGAGATCGCCCCGGCCTGGCAGGCCGTGGTGGATGCCTGCCTGGAGCGCATCCAGCAGGCCTTCGACGCGCTTGCGGACCTGCGCCTGTTGCGCCTGCATGGCGACTGCCATCCCGGCAACATCCTCTGGACGCCGGACCGCGGCCCGCACTTTGTCGACCTGGACGACGCCGTCACCGGCCCGGCGGTGCAGGACCTGTGGATGCTGCTCTCGGGCGACGCACTGGCCGCGCGCCAGCAGCTGGCCTGCGTGCTGGAGGGCTACGAAACGGTGGCCGAGTTCGATCGCCGCGAGCTCAGCCTGATCGAACCGCTGCGCACCCTGCGCATGATTCACCACAGCGCCTGGCTGGCCAAGCGCTGGGGCGATCCGGCCTTTCCGATCGCCTTCCCCTGGTTCGGCACGCCCAACTACTGGCACGACCAGGTGGCCAAGCTGCGTGAGCAGCTGGAGGCGATGCGGCCGGCGGACGAACTGCCGCCGCCGGACGCAGCTGGCGACGACGATGACTTCGAGTTCGACGCCGGCTTCCGCTAACGCTCAGACTCAGCCGAGCAGCAGCGCGTTGACGCGCCGCACATAGGCGGCCGGATCTTCCAGCTGCCCGCCTTCGGCCAGCAGGGCCTGGTCGAACAGCACCTGGGCCAGCTCATCGAAGTGCGCGCTGCCCTCCAGCTTCTTCACCAGCGCATGCTCGGCATTCACCTCCAGCGTCGGCTTGGACGCCGGCGCGTTCTGGCCGGCCTGCTTGAGCATGCGCGCCAGGTGGGCGCTCATATCGCCCTCTTCCACCACGATGCAGGCGGGTGAGTCGACCAGGCGGGTGGTCACGCGCACATCCTTGGCGCGCTCCTTCAGCGCTTCCTTGAGGCGGTCCAGCACCGGCTTGAAATGCTCGGCCGCTTCCTCGGCGGCCTTCTTCTCGGCCTCGTCCTGCAGCTTGCCCAGATCCACTGCGCCCTTGGCCACCGATTGCAGGCTCTTGCCCTCGAACTCGTAGAGGTGCGAAAGCATCCACTCGTCCACGCGGTCCACCAGCAGCAGCACCTCGATGCCCTTCTTGCGGAAGATCTCCAGCTGCGGGCTGTTCTTGGCGGCCGCCAGGCTGTCGGCGGTGATGTAGTAGATGACGTCCTGGCCTTCCTTCATGCGCGACAGATAGTCGGCAAAGCTCACGCCCTCGTCGGCCTGGGTGGAGGCGAAGCGGAACAGCTTGGCCAGGCGCTCCTGGTTCTGGTGATCCTCGCCAATGCCTTCCTTGAGCACGGCGCCGAAGTCCTTCCAGAAGGCCGCGTACTTGGCGCGTTCGGCCGCATCCTCGCTGTCGGCCAGTGTCTCCAGCATCGACAGCACGCGCTTGGTCGAGCCCTCGCGGATCGCCTTCACGTCGCGGCTCTCCTGCAGCAGCTCGCGCGAGACATTGAGCGGCAGGTCGGCCGAATCGATCACGCCCTTCACAAAGCGCAGATACACGGGCATCAGCGCCTCGGCATCGTCCATGATGAAGACGCGCTTCACATAGAGCTTGACGCCGCCGCGCTTGTCGCGGTTCCACAGGTCGAAGGGCGCCTTGGCCGGGATGTAGAGCAGCTGGGTGTACTCGCTGCGGCCCTCCACGCGGTTGTGCGTGTAGGCCAGCGGCGCTTCGGTGTCGTAGCTGATCTGCTTGTAGAACTCCTCGTACTGCTCGGGCGTCACCTCGCTCTTGCTGCGGGCCCACAGGGCCGAGGCCTTGTTGACGCTCTCCCACTCGTCGGTGAGCTGCTGCTCGCTCTTCTCCGGATCCCAGCTTTCCTTGCGCATCAGGATGGGCAGGGAGATATGGTCGGAGTACTTGCTGATGATGGACTTGAGGCGCCAGGTTTTGAGGAATTCCTCCTCGCCCTCGCGCAGGTGCAGGATCACATCGGTGCCGCGGCCGGGCTTGCTGATGGTCTCAACCTCGTAGTCGCCGGTGCCCTCGGAGCTCCAGCGCACACCGTCCTCGGCCTTCAGGCCGGCGCGGCGGGTTTCCACGGTGATGCGGTCGGCCACGATGAAGCCGGAATAGAAGCCCACGCCGAACTGGCCGATCAGGTTGGCATCCTTCTTCTGGTCGCCCTCCAGCTTGGCCATGAACTCGCGCGTGCCGCTCTTGGCGATGGTGCCCAGATGGGCAATCGCTTCCTCGGCGCTCATGCCGATACCGTTGTCGCTGATGGTGACGGTGCGCTGCTCGGCGTCGAATGACACGCGCACTTCCAGGTTCGGCTGCTCCTCGAACAGCTCGGCGTGGTCCAGTGCCTCGAAACGCAGCTTGTCGCAGGCGTCCGATGCGTTGGAGACCAGCTCGCGCAGGAAGATCTCCTTGTTGGAGTAGAGCGAATGGGTGACGAGGTGCAGGATCTGCTTGACCTCGGCCTGGAAGGAATGAGTTTGCTTTTCCATAGCTTGTGCTTGTCGATGTGCCTAAGGATTTGAAAGCGCGAAGCGCCGCCAGCGCCCCGCAATTGGGGACGCCCGCGGCGCTTTCAAGAGCGGGATTTCAGTAGGAAACGCTGAGCTTGGGGATGTCGACCTTCAGCAGGGCCTTGCTCAGGGCGCCGCTGGCCGCGCGCGCATAGTCCAGGCCAAAGGCCGGATCGCGCAGGGCCTGCGGCCCCACGGCATTGGCCACCGCCAGGATCTTGTCGGCGATCAAGACCTTGCCCGAGCCGCGCATCGGCTCGCAACCATGCTTGACGAATTGCTCGTCCAGCCACTGGCGCGCGGCATCGTAAGAGAGCACCTCGCTGGCGTCGACCACCAGATCGACCTGCTCGTTGACATCGAACACGACCTTGACCTCACTGCGCATGAACAACTCCTTGCTACGGTTCAAGCCATTGTGGCTCAGCCACGCGCCGCCTTCACCGCTTCGCTCAAGACTTCGAGAACTTCCAGCGAATCATCCCAGCCCAGGCAGGCGTCGGTGATGCTCTTGCCATACTCCAGCTTGCTGGGATCGTCCTTGCCCGGGGTGAACTTCTGCGCGCCGTCGTGCAGATGGCTCTCCACCATCACGCCGAAAATATTCTTGCTGCCGGCCTTGAGCTGGGCCGCGATATCGCGCGCCACCTCCAGCTGGCGCTGGTGCTGCTTGCTGCTGTTGGCATGCGAGCAGTCGACCATCAGCGTGGTGTCGAGCTTGGCGGCGGCCAGGTCCTTCACCGCGGCGGCCACGCTCTCGGCGTCGTAGTTGGGCGCCTTGCCGCCACGCAGGATCACATGGCAATCCTTGTTGCCCTTGGTCTCGACGATGGCCACCTGGCCGTTCTTGTGCACCGAGAGGAAGTGATGCGGGCGCGCCGCGGCCTGGATCGCGTCGGTGGCGATCTTGATATTGCCGTCGGTGCCGTTCTTGAAGCCGATCGGCGCCGACAGGCCCGAGGCCAGCTCGCGGTGCACCTGGCTCTCGGTGGTGCGCGCGCCGATCGCGCCCCAGGAGATCAGGTCGCCGATGTACTGCGGCGAAATCACGTCCAGGAACTCCGAGCCCGCCGGCATGCCGGCGCGGTTGATCTCCAGCAGCAGCTGGCGCGCGATGCGCAGGCCCTCGTCGATGCGGTAGCTCTCATCCAGGTAGGGGTCGTTGATCAGGCCCTTCCAGCCCACCGTGGTGCGCGGCTTCTCGAAGTAGACGCGCATCACGATCTCCAGCGTGTCGGCGTACTTCTCGCGCTGCACCAGCAGGCGGCGCGCGTACTCCAGCGCCGCGGCGGGGTCGTGGATCGAGCAGGGGCCGATGATGACCAGCAGGCGGTCATCCTTGCGCTGCATGATTCTTCGGATGTTGTGGCGCGTGCCCACCACTAGCTGCTCCATGGGCGTGCCGCGGATCGGGAAGAAGCGGATCAGATGCTCCGGCGGCGGCAGCGGCGTGATGTCGCGGATGCGTTCGTCGTCGGTCTGGCTGGTCTTGTCCTGCGGCGAGTACCAGCGTTCGGCCTGGTTCGTCGGCGTGGCGGTCTTGGCGTTCATGGGCTGACTCTTGGGTGAGGTGTGGGACTGGATGAGACGAAAAAAAACCGCCGGGTGGGGACCCGGCGGTTTTCAGGATTCGGTCAAGGCGCTTACGCGTTTGCCTCTCCTCCGCCGGTGCGGTGCGAGAACCAAAAAAAGCCAAAAAAATAGGACTTCTGCGAAAGCATGGCTTGAATGTAGAAGCTCGCTCGCCGAGCGGTCAAGCGGGCATTTAGGCAATGTTGCAATGCGGCATCAGCGCCTCGCTTGCCCTCAGGCGGTACCGCCGACGGTCAGACCATCGATGCGCAGGGTCGGCTGGCCCACGCCCACCGGCACGCTCTGGCCCTCCTTGCCGCACACGCCCACGCCCGTGTCCAGGGCCATGTCATTGCCAATCATGCTCACGCGGGTGAGCGCATCGGGGCCGTTGCCGATGATGGTGGCGCCCTTCACCGGGTACTGGATCTTGCCCTTCTCGACCCAGTAGGCTTCGCTGGCCGAGAAGACGAACTTGCCGGATGTGATATCCACCTGGCCGCCACCGAAGTTGGTGGCGTACAAGCCCTTGTCAATGCTGGCGATGATTTCCTGCGCGTCCTTGTCGCCGCCCAACATATAGGTGTTGGTCATGCGCGGCATCGGCACATGGGCATAGCTCTCGCGCCGGCCATTGCCGGTGGGTGCCACGCGCATCAGACGGGCATTCATCGCATCCTGGATATAGCCCTTCAGAATGCCGTCCTCGATCAGCACATTGCGCTGCGAGGCGCAGCCCTCGTCGTCCACATTGAGCGAGCCGCGGCGGTCCGGCAGGGTGCCGTCGTCCAGCACCGTGACGCCCTTGGCCGCCACGCGCTGGCCGATGCGGCCGGCAAAGGTGCTGGAACCCTTGCGATTGAAATCGCCCTCCAGGCCATGGCCCACCGCCTCGTGCAGCAGCACGCCGGGCCAGCCGGGGCCCAGCACCACGGTCATCTCGCCGGCCGGGGCCGGGCGCGATTCCAGATTGGTGAGCGCGGCGCTGACCGCCTGCTCCACATAGCTGGCAATCATCTCGTCGCTGAAATAGGCCAGGCCGAAGCGGCCACCGCCGCCGCCGCTGCCCACCTCGCGCCGGCCGTTCTGCTCGGCGATCACGGTGATGGACAGGCGCACCAGCGGCCGCACATCGGCCGCCAGCGTGCCATCGGCACGCGCAATCAGCACCACCTCGTGTTCGGCCGCCAGGCCGGCCATCACCTGGGCGATGCGCGGGTCCTTGGCGCGGGCCATGCGCTCGGCGCGCTCCAGCAGAGCCACCTTCTCGGTGCTGTCCAGGCTGGCGATCGGGTCGGCCTCGCCATAGAGCGAGCGGCTGCCGGCCACGGTCGACGTGCTGGGCACCTTGACGCGCTTGCTCTGCCCGGCCGCGGCGATCGTGCGCACGGTGCGCGCAGCGTCCAGCAGCGCTGCCTCGGAGATGTCGTCGGAATAGGCAAAGGCGGTCTTCTCGCCGGCCACCGCGCGCACGCCCACGCCCTGGTCGATGCTGAAGCTGCCGCTCTTGACGATGCCCTCCTCCAGGCTCCAGCCCTCGGCACGGGTGGTCTGGAAATAGAGGTCGGCATCGTCGACACGGTGCTCGGTGATCAGCCGCAGCGCCTGCGCCAGGCTGGCCTCGGTGAGACCGAAGGGCTCCAGCAGTTGGGAGCGTGCCGTGATCAGACGGGCCAGGGTGGGTTCGCGCGAAATCATCGGGCGATTGTAGGAGTCAAGCCGTACCCCAGACATTCGCAATGGCATCGAAGACCAGGCGCAGGCGCGGCGTGTCGCGCAGCTCGCGGTGCGCCGTCAGCCACAGCGGCAGCGGCGGTATCTCCACCTCGGGCAGCACCCGCAGCAGATCGGGGTCGCGCGCCGCCAGCGCCTGCATGCCCACGCCGATGCCCAGGCCGGCACGCAGCGCCTCCCACAGCACGATCTGCTGGTCACAGCGCAGGCAGAAGAACTCGCGTTCCACCTGGAAGCCGGCGGCAGCGAAGCCGCGCAGGAGCTGATCGGCATGATCGAAGCCCAGCCAGTCATGCTCGGCCATGGTCGCGCGCGTGGGCATGCCCTTGCGCTCGAGGTAGCGGCGATGCGCATACAGGCCCAGGGGCCAGTCGGCCAGCTTGCGCGCCACCAGGGTGCTTTGCGCCGGCCGCAGCATGCGCAGCGCAATGTCGGCGCTGCGCTCCAGCAGGTTCTCCACCTCGTTGCTGGCCACCAGCTCGATCTGGATCTCCGGGTGCTGTTGGCGCAGCTGCAGCAGCAGCTCGGGCAGGAAGTAGGCGCTGACGATCTCGCTGGCGGTCAGGCGCACCGTGCCGGCCAGCTGTTGCTCCTGCGCGGCCAGGGCGAGGGCCAGGTCTTGCGCGCCCTCGCGCATGCGCCGTGCCGCCGGCAGCAGGGCGCGCCCGGCGCGGGTCAGGGTCAGGCCGCGGCTGTGGCGCTCGAACAGGCTCTGGCCCAGCCGCAGCTCCAACGCCGCGAGCTGCCGGCTCAGGCTGGGCTGGCTCAGGCCCAGCAGCGGCGCAGCGCGGCTCAGCGAGCCCACCTCGGCAAGCACCAGGAAGGACTGCAGCAGCGACCAATCGATGGGAGTGGGCATGGCTTGGCTATTCAAAACCGCATGACGGCCATGCAATTACAGCACTTCCGG